>NZ_KV821069.1:55722-128173 GCF_001815555.1 Corynebacterium sp. HMSC073D01
GGCACAGCCACCGCGGACCCGAGCAGGCACAGTCACCGCGCACCCTGATAGCGCGCTTCCTAGTAGTTGTCCTGTGCCCAGCGAAGCGTGCGGGGGTGGAAGCTAAGCACCAGCGAGGCAATCGAAGCGCCGGCCAGCAGCACAATCCAGATGACCTTGCCCGCCGTGAAAGCGTAGTAAGCGCAGCCGAGCAGCAGGATGTTGATGAAGACGATGAGCCCTCTGCCCCATTGGCCACCGCGCAGAAGGTTAACCGACGCGGTGATGAGGCCACCGAAAAAGATGAGGAACATGATTGCGGTGCCGATGCCGACCAGGCCAGCACTCGAGCTTTCAGACACGATCGAGGTCTCCTCAACCCCCATGAGCTCCCTGACGATGAGGAAGATGCCGTACCCCACCCCGACAAGGCCCTCAACCAGAGCGATGTAGCATGCCACGGCGAGGGTGGTGGGCAGACCAGCGCGACCGTTCAGACGACCGGCGGCGGTAGCACTTCCACTTCCCTTCGTGCGACTCGGCTCAGGAGTTGTGGGCATAGCGTTATCCTTCGGTGCATTCACACACCGCATATTACCGGCCTGCCCGCACAGCGGTGCGAATACAACAGCGGATGGCGTGGGGGCCGGCAACGGAGAAGCCCTCCACCGCACAGAAGAAAATGCGCCACACGTCGTAATCCTCCTCTTGGGCACCCATTTTTATCTCAAGCGCGACCGCATTCCGGAATCCGGTGCCCGATGTACGGAAACTTCACCTGGGAAAATTCCACGCTGAAGAGTGCAGGATAGGGGACGAATTCACGTACGGTGACCTGCGTAGGCAAGCCCACAACTCGCATAAACCGACAAATTAGATAGGCTGTGTGTCATGAGGGTCCTTTTAATCTCCAACCCGAACTCAACCTCACTTAACGGCGAGGTTCCCCGCGAGGTAGTCCCGGCACTCATGGAGGCGACGGAACTCATCTCCTGCTTCACGGAGTACGCCGGCCACGCTGAGGATATCGCTCGCGGACTCACACGCGAGGACGCAGACGTGGTCATCATTATGGGTGGCGACGGATCCGTCAACGAGGTCATTAACGGCCTGCTTGGACCGGATGTGGAAAACCGCCCAGCACCCGAGGAACTGCCCCGTCTCGCCGTAATCCCCTCCGGTTCTGCCAATGTCTTCGCCCGCGCGCTAGGCTTCCCCAACGACCCGGGCGCAGCCGCTCGAAAGCTCGCTGGCCTCCTATCTTCTGGTACTACACGGCGACTCCCCGTTGGGCGCGTCGCCGGGCGGTGGTTCATCGTCAACGTCGGATTCGGGTTGGACGCGGCTGTAATCAAGGGCATGGAGAAACTCCGCGGTCGCGGAATTTCAGCCACCGCAGGTGTCTATGGTGTGATCGCCACGAAAGCCTGGCGACAGCTGCGCCGATTCCCACCGAATATCTCCATCACGATCCCTGGGGAAGCGCTCCACGCAACTGCACCCGAGGATCCCTCAACTGAAGACGTAGCGACAGAAGACACAGCCGAAGGCGAAGCTCCTTCGACCAGCTCGCGATCGGGCGCACACCGTTTCCCTGCCGCTGCGTACGAGGAAGAAGCGACACGCGGTTCCCACCTCTACCGTGGTGACGCCCCCCACGAGGGAGATGTCACACTGCCCGATATTCCGTTTACCGTTGTGACGAACACCAACCCGTGGACGTACGCCGGTGCGCTTCCGATTATCACCAACCCGGAGCAAAGCCTTGACAAAGCACTTTCCCTCTACGCGTTGCAGGATATTTCTGGGGTCGGTGGCTTGGGGGCGCTCCTGCACACCGTAGGTGTCGCACGGCGATACCTGCATGGGTTTGACTTTCACGATCGCGAATTCCGCCTCGACGATGTATCAACGATCCATCTCTCGAGCGTGGATCCCCTGCCTGTGCAGATCGACGGCGAGTCAGCCCCTGAAACGACTCACCTCACTGTAACCTCGATCCCGGATTGCCTCGATGTCATTGCCGATCCGTCAGACCCCTTCGACGACGTCATCGGCGAGGCTCTGGAAAACAGCCTTCCCCTGTAACACCGTGGTTCAGTGAGCAACTCGGCGAGACGGCGAGACGGATACAGGACGCACCCGACGGTACGCCAGACCCATGTTCACAACCCATCGCACTTTTACTTAGGAAAACTTAACCACGGCGTGACTTATCTGAGAATCGTCAAAGATTTTACTTTCCTTGGTAAAACTAGCCTTTTTGGGGCGTATTTCGCCCGATTTTGGGGGGTAAACGGCGTTCGAGTTAGGTCCACCTAAGAACTTTAGGGATAAAGATACGTAACCGCGCGACCAGGCACTTTCGAGATCGAAAAATACCTAAACCTCCGATTCGGTAGGTTAGATTGTTAAACAATCATGGCATGGAGCTAGGGGCATTAACCTGGCTGTTTAACGATTTGTTTACTCAAAGTATGGACGCATTTTGTGTGATTTCTATCACTTTTTGCAAATAACTCTAGCTTTCTAGCGACAGACGTGACAAGATAGCCGAGTACCGCAAAGCGGTGGATGTCAATTCGCCGTTACAGTCTGGAAACCAGATTGAGCATCGGTGGTCATCGTTGTCGCCCCAAAGCGGCGATGGATACGCTAGTGCGAACCACCAGACGCTGAGAACACGTTGATGTTTTCCTCCCTTAGCAGGGAGCATTCAGTGTGCCCGGATAAAAGAGCCGGGCTTGAAAAAGTAAGACTGGCTGCATGAGAAAAACCTAAGTAAAACCACAAAGGAGAAATGATTATGGATTGGCGCCACCAGGCAGTGTGCCGCGACGAGGACCCGGAGCTCTTCTTCCCGGTAGGTAACTCCGGCCCGGCTCTCGCACAGATTGCAAAGGCAAAGGTTGTGTGCAACCGGTGCCCCGTTACCTCCCAGTGCCTCAAGTGGGCTCTGGAGACCGGCCAGGATGCCGGCGTGTGGGGTGGCATGAGCGAGGAGGAGCGTCGTGCCCTCCGTCGCCGCAAGAACCGCGGTCGCCGTCGCGCCGCCGCCATCTAAGACATCACGTACTCCACCGGTTTTGGCCCCCTATTTGGGCGTAACGCCTGCCTTCCACTAGAGTAGGCAGGAGTTTCACCCGCGAGATGTTTGCCTTCGGACGCATCGGCCGGGCCTAGCAATGTTTACTCACGTTTTTTAAAAAGGAGACCACTATGAGCAAGCGTGGACGCAAGCGTCGCGATCGCCGTAAGAAGGGCGCAAACCACGGAAAGCGGCCAAACGCTTAAACCGTACGTCAGCGGGCACTCAGCAGATATCTGCCGAGTGCCCGTTTTTCATTGTGCCCGACCGACGTAGCCCGCTGAGCCCGCTAGCCTCAATGAGCCACCGAGGCCGACTATGCGCCAAGACGTGCTCACCGTACTTTCTCTAGTTCTTCTCCTTCTGCGTCTTCTGGCTCAGGTCTGTGCTTTTCGACGCTCTGCGGTGTCCCAGTACGAAAGGTGCGGCGGTGGCAAAGAAATTTAGGAGGAAGCACCACGGCACGGCGGTATGCGACAGCGCCCCGTCGGTCGGTGGCACACGCTGGAGCCAGATCACGAGCCCTACTGCGCCCACAGTAAATAGGGCGAGACATATTTGGGAGCTCCTGCGTTTGCGTAGCACCCCGCGTTCAGACAGGAAGAAGACAACCGGGGCAAGGATCGCGAATGCAGTCCACATATTTCAGGACTCCTTTTCTAGGGAACAAAGGCACATCGTGACAGGTCAGTACGCTGTCGGTGAGGCAGTTGGTTAATTTCAGCACTGGAAAAGAAAGTCGGTGCGCCGAGACAGCAGAAGCCCGAAGATCCAATGGCGCTGACGGCGAAAACCTACCCTCGCCAGGAGCTGGTGCCGACACCACCTCACAAGCGATACATTTTCATCCTAGCAACACATTCGCCCTTAGAATTCGCGCATGTCCGCCAGCTCCAACACGTGCCTTTTTCAACAAACGTACTCTACCTAGCAGGCTTTTCTTCCAGCCCTGCCACCCCTAGCGGACGTTCCAGCGGACGTTCCAGCGGACGTTCTAGCGGACGCGCTAACGAGCGCGGTGAAAATGGTGCTGTCCTCTTCTCCCTTCGTCTGAACTGCTACGACCGCTTGCGCTGCACGGGATACACGGGAACATCGAACGTGGCCCTTCGCGGGTTGCCGGACTGTGTGGCGGGATGTTCTTGCACCCCACGGCGGGGATAGAGGTGGTCAGCACAAAATGCCTTCACACCGACTGCAGGTGGTTTACAACCAATGTGGTTCTCATCCACCTAAAGCGGTATGGAGGCATGACAGTCCGGGGGGTACGGCGGCGTGGAGGTGTAGAGGTGCGGGTAGCCCAGCTGCATTTGGCTTCTTCCTCGTGACCTCTTGGCCCGCTACTTCGTGTAACTTTTCGGGCGCGTGTAGCCTCTGTCGGCTTAAAGCAGCACGGGAAGCGACGCGACAGTTGTTATCCCTCGGTGATCGTCCAGCTGACGTGAATGGATGTAACGATGCGCTCGCGAAGCGTAGAGGGCGCGGACTCGTGGCAACAAGAACGCAACAGGCGCCGAACTTCCTTTTCGATTCCCAGGATTCTAAAACACTCTGGGCACGCCTCGAGCTGGTGCTCAAGGAGCAGCCTTTTCTCCTCCGTGCACTCGTTATCTAAAATCTCGGCCAAAAGTGCGTACGAGTCTTCGCATGCACACCCCTCCGGGTTCGAGTGATCAACACAGCCGCACGGGAGTTTATTGCCGTGGATGAAATCCTCCGCCATTACTTCTTCGCCTTCCCTGTTGAAATACCCTGTTCCTTCGCTACTTCCTTTAACGCCTTTCGTAGTTGTTTTCTTCCCCTGTGAAGACGGGACATCACCGTGCCGATGGGTGTTCCCATGATTTCGGCGATCTCTTTGTAGGCGAGTCCTTCCACGTCAGCGTAGTAAACCACCATGCGATTATCCTCACTTAAGCCGTTGAGTGCCTCGGTGATTTTGGTATTCGGCATCCGCTTCAGTGCTTCCACCTCGGCCGACTGCAAGCCGGTGGAATCATGCTGGGAAGTAGACAGCAACTGGTAATCGGTCACGTCGTCGGCGCTCGTCTCCAGCGGGCGCCGCTGCTGCTTCCGGTACGTGTTGATGTAACTGTTGGTCATGATTCGGTACAACCACGCCTTCAGGTTCGTACCCGGCTTAAAAGAGTGGAAGTTTTTGAAGGCCTTCATGTACGTCTCTTGCACCAGATCCTCGGCATCTGTGGGATTCCGGGTGAGTCGAAGCGCACCACCGTAGAGTTGGTCAAGCAACGGGAGCGCCTCCTGCTCAAAGCGCTCTTCCAGCGCCTTTTTGTCCGTTGGGTCTGTTCTCGTCGTTGCCACGTTACGTGTTTCTGCCTTTCTTGCCTCTTCGTTGGCTGTGGGCTGTCTTTTATCAATTGTAGAGATGTGGAAAAATATGGGCTTATGTCAGGCCATAAAGCAGCGACAAAAGCACTGGAAGTTCTCCAAGACGCGAAGGTCGAGTTCACTCAGCACACCTTCCCTGCAGGCCAGGATCATTTTGGCGATAACGCCGCCGCGCAGCTTACCCACCTGGATGCCGACCAGATCATGAAGACGCTGGTTGTTGCCTCCGGTAAGGAGTTAGCCATCGCGGTTCTCCCGGTCTCCCACCACTTGAGTTTGAAGAAGGTGGCGAAAGCATGGGGCGTCAAGTCCGCGGAGATGGCGGATCCGCACAAGGCGCAGCTCGCAACCGGGTATATCCCCGGCGGGATCACCGCATTAGGGACGAAGAAGCCGATGACCGTTTTCCTCGATGAGACTGCCACCCTCTGGGACACCATTGCAGTCTCCGGTGGGCGCCGTGGCCTGGACGTTGAGCTTTCCCCCGCCGACTATATTTCCCTCACCAAGGCGACGGTAGCGGACGTTCTTCAGTAACCTCCCCTCATCCGCCTCCCCTTCAGTCGCCTCCCCGGTCAGCGATCTCTGCCATCATTGCGCGAGCCTTCTAGGTAGCTACCTCAGCTGGTCAGCCACTGTTTAGCAGGATCCTGCTTTAGCGGGATCCCGTTTTGACCGGATCCCGTTTTGACGGGATCCCGCACGCCTAGACCGAGGGGCGGGGAGCAGGTGAACAAACGGTGAGGACGGAGCGTCGACAAGCCTACAAAAGCCGACCCACGGGGGCGAGGAGCTCCGGAAAATCGTTTCTCACGTTGCCTACGCGGGTGTCCACCTCCGTAGTCACGAAGGTACGGCGAAGCTCCTCAGGGGTAGGCTCAAGGAGCTCCTGCGCCTCCTCCCCGTCGCCCTCCAGCCACATTTCTACCTCGTCTGCGGCAAGGAACCTCGGCATCCGGTGATGCAGCCAGTCGATCGGCTCGAGCGACGCGGTCGTGATGATCGTCGCGGAGACCTGACCCAACCCGTGGGAGTACAGCCCTGCGGCCCACATCAGTGGCCTGTATTCCCTTCCGCCCGCCGTTTGCGCGCCCGTTCCCTGCGTGGCAGCGGGGAGATGGACGAAATAGGGAGTCTTCGTTTTCCCCTGCGTGTGCCACTCGTAGTAGCCGTCCATGGGGATGATGCAGCGCGTCTTCTTGAAGGCATCGCGAAAGCTCGGCTTCTCAGCCACGGTCTCAGCACGCGCGTTGAAAAGAGTCGGCCCCGAATCATCCTTCTTCCAATACGGGAAGAGGCCCCAGCGCGCTGGCTCAAGCACCGCGGCGCCCTTGGGATCTGTGGTTTCCTCGGCCGTCGATGGGCGCACGATAACGACCTTCTGCGTCGGCGCGATGTTGTAGCGCTCCGTCGGCGTGCCATGCGGGGCGAGGAGTTCACCATAGGGGGTGATGTCTGCCGCTGCCTCAAGGAGGGCATCAGAGGTAGTGAAAAGCACGAATCGACCACACATACGTTTAAGATTAGTGGTTGTGAGCACTTCTTGGTCTGCCCCGTATCATCCGTCCCCCGTCGACGGCACCGTTACCGTCCCTGGATCCAAGTCGATGACCAACCGCGCGTTGATCATCGCCGCCGGTGCGACATCGCTGTCCGTCATCCGTGGCGCTCTCGCCTCCCGCGACAGCGACCTCATGGCCGACGCACTGCGCACCCTCGGCTGCGAGGTAGACGTCGACGGCTCGACGGTCACCGTCCGCCCCGGCCCCGTCACAGGAGGTGGACGGGTCGACTGCGGACTGGCAGGCACAGTCATGCGGTTTGTCCCGCCGGTTGCGGCTTTGTCCGCCACCCCCACGCTTATCGGCGGCGACCAGGCAGCACGTCGCCGTCCCATGTCCACGATGACCGATGCGCTGGTACAGCTCGGAGCACACGTCGAGGGCGAGACGCTGCCGATGACGGTCTCCGGCCCCATTACAGGCGGCACGGCCCGCATCGATTCCTCGGCCTCCTCGCAGTTCGTCTCCGGCTTGTTGCTTTCCGGCGCCCGCTTTCCTGCCGGTGTCACCGTCATCCACACGGGCGACTCCGTGCCCTCGCTGCCCCACATTGAGATGACCCTCGACATGCTGCGCACAGCCGGCGTGGAAAGCACGCAGCACCACGATGAGGAAACCGGCACGTATTCATGGACGGTACCTCACCAGGAGTACGCCGGCGGCGAAGTGACCATCGAGCCCGATCTCTCCAACGCGGCCGCCTTCCTGGCCGCAGCTGCCGTTACCGGCGGCCACGTGAGTGTGCCTGGCTGGCCTGCGACGACCACGCAGCCCGGCGACGATATCCGCCATATCTTCGACGCGATGGGGTGTACCCACGAACTTTCTAGCGACGGCACCCTCACTGTGTCCGGGCCCGCCGATGGCGTCCTCCACGGGATCGATGCCGACCTATCGGCTGTGGGGGAACTGACCCCCACCGTCGCCGCTGTGTGCGCCTTCGCCGATTCCCCGTCGAGGCTGACCGGCATCGCCCACCTGCGCGGACATGAGACCGACCGACTGCAGGCCCTCACTGCGGAACTGACAAACCTCGGCTGTGACTGCGAAGAACTAGCTGATGGCCTCGCAATCACGCCCGCCCCCAGGACGGGTGGACTGTGGCGCTCCTACGAGGACCACCGCATGGCCACTGCCGGTGCCATCGTTGGACTGAAAGTGAAGGACACGTTCGTGGAGAATATCGAAACAACCTCCAAGACGATGCCCGACTTTGCCCGAATGTGGGAGGCGCTCCTTGGCGCGTAGAAGCTACTCCAGCTACGACGAGTCGGATGTCAAAATTCGCCCGGGCAAGGGTTCCCGTCCGCGGACGAAGAAGCGCCCCAGCCACAAGGACGCGAAATTCGGCACGGTCATCACCAAGGATCGTGGCCGGTGGGGAGTCATCCTCGATGGCCAGGAGGCACCCGTCACCGCCATGCGTGCGCGCGAACTAGGGCGTACGACTATCGTCGTCGGCGACCGCGTGGGGCTCGTAGGCGACACGAGCGGTAAGAAGGACACCCTGGCGCGCATCGTCAAACTGGAGGACCGTACGTCCGTGCTCCGGCGCACTGCCGATGACACCGACCCGTACGAGCGGATCGTCGTTGCCAATGCGGAGCAACTGCTCATCGTCACTGCCGTCGCTGATCCCCCGCCGCGCGCGGGGTTTGTGGCGCGGGCGCTCATCGCGGCCTTCGTGGGAAACATCACGCCGATCCTGTGCCTGACTAAATCCGACCTCACGGATCCCACCCCGTTTGCGGAGGAGTTCGCCGATCTCGACGTGAAAGTGATTCTTGCCGGGGTGGAGGATGACCTTGCCGACGTAGAACGCGTGGTCGCTGGCCACACTACGGCGCTGATCGGCCACAGCGGTGTGGGCAAGTCCACCCTCGTCAACCGCCTCGTCCCCGATGCTGACCGGGTCACCGGCGAGGTCAGTGCGGTGGGCAAGGGTCGCCACACCTCCACGCAATCCGTCGCGCTACCGTTGCCGCAGGGTGGCTGGATCATTGATACCCCCGGCATTCGCTCGTTCGGGCTGGCGCACGTTGACGCAGATACTGTCGTGCAGGTGTTCCCCGATCTCGCATCTGCTGCAGAAGACTGCCCCCGTGGCTGTACACACATGGGCCCGCCCGCCGACCCCGAGTGCGCCCTCGATGCCCTGGAAGGTGCCTCCGCTCGTCGTGTCGTAGCCGTCCGTTCCCTTCTCGAGGCCCTGCGCAGCAACGTCGATTGGGAGATGTAGGCAGCCCCTCGATTCAAGCGTTCGTGGCAGGCAGTTGCCGGAGCCAATGGCGACGGTGCTTTCCTTCTTCCCCTTCGCGCGTTGCTTGCCATGCCCACGACCCACTCTCGGCGCCCGGTTCACTGGTCGCGGCCCGCAATAGCACTTCGGCCTCCCTAAAACCGATCTTTGTTTTCTTTTCCCGCTCCTGGCTTCGATCTTTTCTCTCTACGGTGGTTACCCTCAGGCCTCTGTCCCATCTTTTGCGTGCCCCTTTCCTATTCTCTGCGTGCCCCTGGCCCTTCCCCTTGTGCGCCAATTTCATATCCCCCTGTGTGCCACTTTCTCATTCGCTGCGTGCCCCTTTCGCAGCACTTGTGAGTCCTTCTCTGTGAGCCACACCCGTTGGCGGGGAGAGTGTGTTGGTGGCTTCTCCGGCGTCCTGGTCGCCACACGTCTGCCTGCACGGTCTCCGGATTCAACCCTCATTTAACAGGATTTATTTTCATTAAGGATCCGAAAATGGCTTTTAGAAATTTTTAGATAACGTCCACCTACCCACGCAGAAGACGCAAGAGTACCCCCTTAGGGGCAGTCCTTAATGAAAATGTACTCGCATTAGGAAGTTAGCCCACCCTACCCTATTCGGTGTATTGAACTTTCAGTTTCGCAACTTTTAACTCTGCTTTTCCCGGCAGAGCCTTCACCAGAGAGGTAGGGACATGTCACTCATTCACAAGCTGGTAGCCGCCGGTGTCGCCCTGGCAACCGTTGCCAACCTGACCGCGTGCAGCGTTGAAAGCACCGACACACAGGCACAGGCTTCCACCGATGCACTCACAGTCGTTGCATCCACTGGCTACCTCGCCGACGCAGTCCGCAACATCGCGCCCGAAGCACAGGTAACCACCCTCGTCAAACCTGGCGGCGATCCCCACACGCAAGCGCTGACAAGCACCGATGTTCAGAAAATCGAGAAGGCCGACCTCATGGTATGGACCAGCCACGATATGGAGCACAAGATGATGGACCAGTTCGACAAATTGGGGGCCCGATCCCTGCCTGCTGCGGAAGCAATTAGCGAGGAAAACCTCCTCCCCTGGGAGGAGGACGGAAAAATCGAAGGCCACGATCCGCACGTATGGAACTCCCCCGACAACTGGATCACCACGGTCAACGCAATCGCCGACAAGCTCGCAACCATCGATGCACCACACGCGGATGAATATGCCGCCAACGCCAAGACCTACACCGAGCAGATTGCCCAGCTTGAGCAGTACGGAAAGGAAAAGCTCAAGGACGTTCCCGCCGATAAGCGGTTCCTCATTACCGGGCACGATGCATTCAACTACCTCGGGGCCACCTTTAACCTAGAAGTTCTAGCCACAGATTTCGTCTCGTCTGAATCGGAAATGTCCGCGCAAGCGATGGACGAGCTCGCCCAAACGATCGTCGACCACAAGGTCAAAGTGGTCTTCCAGGACAACCTCAAGAACCCCGAGGTGATCCGCCACCTCCAGGATTCCGTCCGCGCAAAGGGTGGTGACGTCACAATCTCTGATGATGTTCTTTACGCGGACACCCTCGGCGAACAGGCACCGGTCGATACCTACATAGGAGCCTTCAGGCACAACATTGATGCCATAGCGTCCGCACTGTCCTAACAGCCCCACATTCTCCTCCCCCGTTCTACCCCTGCCCGGGTGCTATCTCCACCCGGGTGCTATCTCCACCCGGGTGGCTACCTCCGCCTCCAGAGAGGTAGCGACGTACAGCTTTGTGAGGAGAGGGGTTCGGAGGTTACGAAAAAGGAAAAGCACGTGAAATGCTCTAGCCAGCCTGCAGTTCAGGCAACCGCCGTCACCGCGACATACGGTCCCGTCCAGGCTCTCATCAACGCCGATATGAGCGTCCAATCGGGAGCCATCCATGCCATCATCGGACCGAACGGTTCCGGAAAATCAACACTTCTCAAGGCTCTCATGGGGCATGTTTCTGTGACGCAGGGCGAGATCCGATTCCTCGGCACGTCACTGTCAGCAGTCCGGGAATGCGTAGCATACATGCCCCAAGCGGCTGGAGTTGATTGGAATTTCCCAGCCCGCGTCAAAGATGTCGCCCTCATGGGCACCTACGGGCGCCTGGGATGGCTACGTCGCCCTGGCAAGAGGGAGAAGTCACGCGCCCAAGCGTGCCTTGCCACAGTTGGCCTATCCGACCTTTCTGACCGTCACATATCTGCACTATCCGGTGGCCAAAAGCAGCGCGTATTTGTCGCCCGGCTCCTCGCTGCGCAACCAACAGTTGCGCTCATGGATGAACCATTTGCCGGCGTAGATATCCACAGCGAGCAGATCATTCGGCAGGCGCTACAGAGCCTTGCTGCAGCCGGGACAACTGTCCTCGTCGTTCACCACGACCTCGCCTCCATTTCCTCGTTCTGCGACACAGCGACGCTGCTTTCTCAGGGGCATGTGATGTGTTCGGGCCCCATCGATGACGTTGTCACCGTCGACAATATTGCGCGCGCATACGCTCTGCGCGGCGATGCACTCGATGCGCCTTCGCTCCTGGCCGACACACACAGGCAGCCGGCCCAGTCGACCACTCCTCGAGCCTGCGAAATCCCCCTGGGAGTCGCCGATAAGGGGGTGCACCCGTGAGTATTCTTTCTCCCGGGGAATTCCTCGGCACGTACGGTTTTTTCACCACATTTACGGTTTGCGTACTCGTGGGTGGGCTGACAGGTGCATTCGGCTGCTTCCTCTACCTCCGCGGGCAGTCGCTTATCTCCGATGTGGTTGGGCATTCCTGCTTGCTTGGGATCGTGATTACCTTCGTCATAGTCGCAGTTTTCTCCGGCACGCCTGCTACCCCTCTCCTCATCGTAGGTGCCGCGATTTCCGGTGTCCTTGCTGTCGGTCTAACAGGCCTCATTACTCGCTCGACAAGGCTCGGCGGGGATGCAGCTATGGCGGTGACACTCTCCCTCTTCTACGGAGGAGCAATGGTGATCCTCAACCTCCTCAATTCCACTCCCCTGGCCGGCAGAGCATCTCTCGGGCAGTACATTCTGGGCAATGCAGCAACGGCGCGGATGTCAGATATCACCGTCATCGCGGTCATTGCGGGCATCCTTCTTGTCCTTGTGACGGCGCTGTGGAAGGAGTTTTCTCTCCTCATTTTCGACCCCGCAGCCGCCCGCGCAATGGGTTTCAGCCCTGCGCTCCTCGAGCCACTCTTGTTCGCCATCCCCGCTGTCGCCATTGTCAGTGGCATCAAGGCTGTAGGAATGATCCTGATGGTTGCTTTCACGATTCTTCCATCAGCAACGGTAGGGTGGTTCTCGCAGACGCTGTCCTCGATGGTCATCCGCTCTGCCCTCGTCGGAGCGGTCTCTGGCGCAGCCGGAGCCTACATTTCCATCTGTCTAGGCAAGGTGCCGACAGGACCCGTCGTCGTCCTCATCCTGTTCCTGTGCTTCCTCGCATCGCTGAGCGCCCGTGTGGCTCTCCGTCGGAGAGGGGCGCTGGCATGAGCTTCGCTGTTTCCCTTTTCCTGCTCAGTCTCGTCACTGCGGAGGCCTGCGCCATCCCCGGTGTCTTCATCGTGTTACGCGGCCAGTCCATGCTTATCGACGCTTTGTCACACGCCGTCCTCCCCGGAATCGTCATCGGTGTCGCGCTGACAGGCTCACTTCACAGCCCTGTCATGACACTCACGGCAACGGGACTCGGACTCATCGTTGTCTGGGTTTCTCACGAGCTCCGCTCTCGTGGATTTCTCCTCGGTGATGCCGATCAGGGCATCATCTTCCCCGCCATTTTTGCCATCGGTGTGCTCTTGTTATCCACTGTGTTTTCCGGAGTCGGGGTGTCTGGAGAAACGGTTCTCGCCGGCGATCTTAACTTGCTCGCCCTGAGCACCAACCATCTCATCATGCGGACAATCGACCTCGGGCCCTGTGACATGTGGATCCAGCTGGGGATGTTAGGAATTTTCTGTATTTTTCTCGCGGTTGCGGGCCGCATCCTCGCGGCGGCTACGTTTGACCGGGCTCACACCATGTCCATCGGTTTTCCCGTGCACCGGACGGAGATAGCGTTCATGGTGCTCATTGCAGCCACTGTCGTGACGGCGTTCTCAGTCGCAGGATCTATCCTCGTTGTCGCTTTTATGATCTGTCCGGCGGCCACGGCTATCCTTTTTGCGCCGACTCTTACCTCCACATTCACATGGACGGCTTTCATCGCAGCGCTGAACGCCACTATCGGATTTGCGCTGTCCTATCTCTGCGACCTTGCGACTGCACCCACGCTCGCCGTGGTGAGTGGTCTGGTGTTCGTCACCGTACTAGCTACAACAGCTGCGTTAAGGCGTTGAGTTCCGAGGGATCGTACCAAGCGAGGAAGTTATCTTCTGCGTCTCCCACAGCAAGCTCTGCGTCCTCGTCTCCTAGGTCGGCAGCGTCGATAAGCTCAACAGCCTTCGCGGTCGCCTCCTCGTTTGCCTCCGTATCCACATGTACAGCGGCAACCTGGTCGAGGCTCACCTGAGCGGGTGACAGTTTCACCACGGCTTCGCCATTGTCAGGTGTGGACGTCACCTGTTCATCCGGCAGGTCCACAGAGACGACAACACGCCGGTGCGGGAAACGCTCCTGATCACCGATGGTAAGAAGACGGATGGAGGCACGGGAAGCCTCAGTAAAGGCCACGTCCGCAATCTCTTCCTCGTCACCAGAGGTGAAAAATTCCGTCAAAGCCGGCGTGACAGCGAAGCCCCACCCCGCCCGCGCAGAGAGGACACCCGTCTCGGACAGGTTCTGCAGCATGGAGAAGGTTGCGGGGATATAGACGCGCATTAAAATTCACCGTCAATATCAAACAGCCCGGTGATCTCCACCACTGCGCGATCGAACTGCTGGTAGTACACACCAACCATGCCAGCTTCCACAGCACCGCGAACATTGATGATCGAATCATCGACAAGGACGCAATCATTGATCGGCAGATCAAGGGCATCTGCAGCAGCCTGGAATGCTTCCTGAGTCGGCTTCTCCGCGCCAACCTCGCCAGACAGGATAACGGCATCGACGATGCCCTTGTACTCCCACTCGCGGATAGCCTCCGCACCGGGGCCGCCCGGATCGTTCGACAGGATGCCGAGGGCTACGCCCTCCTTGCGCGCTGCCTCGAAGAGCTGGCGCCAGCGACGCTGGGTCTCAGCGTCCTCATCAAGAACGCCGACGTAGTCCACGATCATTCCACGCACGGTGCAATCATCTCTCTTTCACTGTGATTTATGTTGGTCCTATAAAAGTTACACGCCCGTAACGAGGCATCCGCCCCCATGGGGGTAGTTACCCAGCGAGGGCAGTTCCTTCGTGCGATAGTAGTTTACACATTCCTCGGGAGGGCAAACATGACACTAACACCAATGGCAGGGTACCGAATCCTACAAACCTACGCACGGGATCCTCAACCACGCCACCGTGAAGAAGCGAAAAAAACACAGGGTAACTGCGAAAAGGCAGCCCGTTTCTTTATCACACGGGGGATCCAAATCGCGCTAGAAAAATACGCATTGCCGCCTAGTAATGACAGCAAATTCTCAGCAGCAGCACGACGTTCGCTCGCCTCACTGCGCCAGTCGCTGCCACGGGCATACCACGTTTCAATAGATGCCCTTCACTTCACCGCAGGCCCACAGATCCCGTACACAGAAGAGGAATGGTGCGCTACCCGGATGGATGAACACGTTTTTGCCACCACACGAGCGACCCCGGAGGCACAGGATGCCTCACCTACGGGGAGTGCGTCCCTGCAGGTCCAAACAGCGGGAAGCACCTCCGCGGCCACATTGACGCACGCGCAACGCACAGCGCTATGCAGCACGGGTTTCGCCCACGGCAGCATCCGCGCTTCCGGGGTGAACTACAGCTTCATCGCAGCGGTGCGAGAGCTCATCCCGAACGGACCCTGCGAACTGCACACGTTCCGGCTTTTCTAAGGACAAACACCGGTTCTGCAGCGTAAATCGCAATCTCACCTTTATTGCTCGGCAATCTCCCCTTTATTGCTCGCTTTTCGCCCCCCACCCGCATCGAATCAGAGGCATGCAAGCCAAGTGAAAAAGTCCTCGTGGCATCAACCACGAGGACTTGTGTATTCAGCTAGAACTAGTCGGTGACCTGACCGTTAGCCTCTGACTGCTGTTGCTCTGCAGCGGCTGCGGCTTCCTGGGCTGCACGCACCTGCGGCATGATCTGCGCACGGAGCAGGAACAGCTGGCGGACGGTCTCCTCCTTGATGGCATCCTTCATGGCGCGGAACATGTCGCCACCTTCCTTCTGGTACTCCACCAGCGGGTCGCGCTGAGCCATAGCACGGAGTCCAATGCCTTCCTTGAGGTAGTCCATCTCATAGAGATGTTCACGCCACTTCTGGTCGATCACACCGAGGATAACCATGCGCTCAATGCTGCGCATCTGCTCTTCCCCACCGATGATGGAGACTGCTTCCTCAAGATTGTCGTACTGTGCGCTTGCGTCAGCGATAAGGGCTTTCTCCAAATCCTTCGCAGACAGCTCGCCTGGTGCACCGTACTCGGACCCCTCAACGAGATCCTTCCAGCTGAAAGTCGGCCCGTAGAGGCGAGAAAGGGCAGTCCACAGCTCGTCCAGATCCCAGTCTTCCAGGTAGCCTTCGCGGGTAGCGCCGTGGACGTACGCGGAGATGGTTTCGTTCATGAACTCGCGAATCTGCTCTTCCAGATCGCGGCCCTCAAGAATATCGCGGCGCTCGCGGTAGATCACCTTGCGCTGCTCGTTCATCACCTCGTCGTACTTGAGCACGTTCTTACGCATTTCGAAGTTCTGGGACTCCACCTGCGTCTGAGCGTTCTTGATCGAGCGGGTGACCATCTTATCCTCGATCGGAACATCGTCCGGAACGTTAAGACGGTTGAGGAGGTTCTCCAGGGTCGGGCCGACGAACCGCGTCATGAGGTCATCGCGCAAGGACAGGTAGAAACGGGTCTTGCCCGGGTCTCCCTGGCGAGCGGAACGACCACGAAGCTGGTTATCAATACGGCGGGAATCGTGGCGCTCGGTGCCCAGCACGTACAAGCCACCTGCGGCGCGAACCTTCTCCGCGTACTTCTCGGTGCGCTTCTTCATGCGCTCGATCTCGGGCTCCCAAGCGGCTTGGTACTCATCCGGGTTAGCAACCGGGTCAAAGCCACGGTTACGCAGGTTGATATCCGCAAGAATATCGGGGTTACCACCCAGCACGATATCGGTACCACGGCCGGCCATGTTGGTAGCTACAGTGATGTTCCCGGGCAGGCCTGCCTGAGCGACGATTTCGGCTTCCTTCTCGTGGTACTTAGCGTTCAGCACGTTGTGGCGGATGCCACGGGACTGCAGCAAGCGAGACAGATACTCCGAGCGCTCCACGGAGGTGGTACCGACAAGTACCGGCTGGCCACGTTGAACGCACTCTGCAATGTCATCGGCGACCGCAGCGAACTTCGCCTCTTGGGTCTTGTAAACGAGGTCGACAAGATCCTCACGCTGGTTCGGGCGGTTAGTCGGGATCGGCACCACGTTCAGCTTGTAAATCTGGTGCAGCTCAGCGGCCTCCGTCTCGGCGGTACCGGTCATGCCGGCGAGCTTGTCGTAGAGGCGGAAGTAGTTCTGCAGCGTAATTGTGGCGAGGGTCTGGTTTTCCTTCTTGATCTCCACGCCCTCTTTGGCCTCGATAGCCTGGTGCATGCCCTCGTTGTAACGACGGCCGTCCAGAACACGGCCGGTGAACTCATCCACGATCATGACCTCGCCATCGCGAACGATGTAGTCCTTATCGCGGGTGAACAGCTCCTTCGCCTTAATGGCGTTGTTCAGGTAGCCAACGAGCTGGGAGTGCTCTGGTGCGTACAGGTTGTCGACGCCGAGCTCGTCCTCAACAGCGGCGATGCCCTCTTCCTTCACACCGATGGTGCGCTTGCGATCGTCCACTTCGTAGTGGATGTCGCGCTTCAGCTTGGGGACGATCCTCGCGAATGCCGTGTACCACTCACTCGTGGCATCGACGGGACCGGAAATAATCAGAGGTGTACGCGCCTCATCAATGAGGATGGAGTCGACCTCATCGACGATGGCGTAGTGGTGGCCGCGTTGAACGAGGTCATCGAGGCTGCGTGCCATATTGTCACGCAGGTAGTCAAATCCGAGTTCGTTATTCGTGCCGTAAGTAATATCCGCCTGATAGGCCTTCTTACGCTCCGGGGGACGCATGTTGGACAAAATCACGTCCGTGGTAAGGCCGAGGAAACGGTGAACACGACCCATCCACTCGGAGTCTCGCTTGGCGAGGTAATCGTTCACCGTCACCACGTGGACGCCCTTACCTTCGAGGGCGTTGAGGTATGCGGGAAGCACACAGGTCAGGGTTTTACCTTCACCAGTTTTCATCTCCGCTACGTTGCCGTAATGGAGCGCCAGGCCACCCATAATCTGCACGTGGTAGTGCTTCTGACCAAGGACACGCCATGCGGCCTCACGGGCGGTGGCGAAAGCATCCAGGAGGATATCGTCTACCGTCTCCCCGTTGGCAATTCGCTCCTTGAATTCTTCCGTCTTGGCCTTGAGCTCATCGTCGGTGAGCTTGGCATATTCCGGCTCGAGGGCAACTACCTGGTCTGCCAGCTTGGAGAGTCGCTTTACAACCCGGCCTTCGCCGGCACGCAAGATTTTGGACAGTCCGAACACGTGCTCTTTATATCCTTTTCGCTAAAAATATCTAATGGTTCAAAGTTAGTACTCGTTGTGTATTGTACGCACACACCTACACGAACTTTTCACTACGACCGTTTTACGATCGTTTTCACGACCGCTTTGTACGGGGTACTGTACCGCCCTACACACAATACAGCCTTACAGATGGTGGGTAAACCAATACAAAGGCCCCGGAAAACCGGGGCCAAATGCATGAGAAAAGTATGTGACTACTTCTCTTCGTCGACAAGCGCAATGAGACCGTAATCAAAAGCGCGACGACGGTAGACAACAGAAGGACGACCAGTCTCTTCGTTGATGAACAGATAGAAGTCGTGCCCGACGAGCTCCATCTCACTGAGAGCATCATCGACACTCATCGGCTTGGCCGGGTGCTCCTTGCGGCGCACGATCTGGCCCGGCAGGACATCGTCGACAAGCCCCTCGTAGGGATCCGTGTCGTACTGCTCCTGCTTGCTCCGCGCCTCCTCGGCCTCCTGAACAAGCTTGGCGGCCTGCTGGCCGGCACCAAGCGGTGCGCGGTGCCCCTGGTGGCTGATGGACCGGCGAACCTTGACCTTGCGCAGGCTGCGCTCCATCTTTGCCAGGGCAACTTCCAGCGCAGCGTAGAAGGAATCCTCCTTCGCCTCCGCACGGGCGATGTGGCCCTTGCCTGTTGCCGTTATTTGGATCTTGTCAGCGCGATCGGCGCGCCGTGGGTTCGGCTCGTGCTTCAGCTCCACATGGAAGTAGTTGAGCGTCGGATCAAGAACCGAGATTTTGGCGAGCTTCGTGTTTACGCGCTCTTTGAAGTGTTCTGGAACCTCCACATTTCTACCAGTGATGACCACTTGGATGTCGGGGCGCAGTTCGTCGCGCTGGGTTTCGTTGTTTTCTGGCTTTGTCATGAGAAACCTCCCGGCCAAATTGGGGCACCGCCACCTCGTAGGTTAACGGTGACTAACAAAACGTACACCTTTAGTTTACATCCGGTCATAACCATTGGGTAGAGTTTTTCTTATTTTTCGAAACGCTGTGAGCGAACGCGCCTGAAGTCGGACGCAGGTTCAACCAACTTTTCCCAGGTCACCCCGACCGTCGACAAGCCTAGGCGGCAGCGAGGGTGAGTGCTCCCACAACCGTCCCCCCACGGGCGGTGAGAGCCAGCGCGGTGGCCTCGATTGTTGAACCGGTGGTGACGATGTCGTCGACAAGCAATATCGGGCCTGCCGGAACCGCCTCAACCACGACTTTTCCCACAAGATTGCGGTGGCGCTCATGGGGATCCAACCCCACCGAATCCCGCACACCGGACCCGTGGTGGACGCAGGAGAGCCAGGGCACCCCCGATGTCCGACAGATCGCGGTGACTGGGTCGCCCCCGCGACGCCTCGCCGAAGACGGGCGAGTGGGGGCAGGTACCAGCGTGAGCTCCTCGGAAAGCTCCCCCACCGCCTGTAGATACCGTGTCGCGGCTCCCACCACCGCACCGAGAAGGGGCAGCACATCCCTCCGGCCCCGTTCTTTCGCATGGATGAGCGTGCGCCTGCGACACCCCGAATAGGGGCCAAGTGCCCACACTGGGCGTTCTCCGAACTGCGGTGACACCTGGTAGGGAACGCGCTCCCATTCGCACCGGCATGCCTCGCACAGACTTTCCCCCCGGCGCGTTGCACCCCGCGCAACGGCGCGGTAGGAGAAGCTCAAACAGCATGTACAGACAGTCCCACACTCCGCTCCATCTCGCCACTCGAACGGAGAGGTAGTGCGCCCAACTGGGAAAGACCTCGTGGCAGTCACCACCCACGAAGCCGACTAAAACGGAGCCTCAGCACACGACGAAGACTTCTGCTCACGACAGTGGGTCGCTCACCATAAGGGCACCCCACCAAGGAGGGCCATTCACATACGAAGAGGGCGATTCACAAAGGAGAGTCATGCACCAAGGCGAGTCTCTTATTCACTACTACGGTTCGCGAATCCTCGCAGTGCTCACCGCGTGGGGCCCCCTTATTCGGGAATGATCGGGGCAGCGCGCCGAGATTGAAGTCCCGGCACTTCGCGCCAGAACGAACTACTACCGCTGTTGTTCGGCAGCTGACGCATGGAGCGAGCATCCGTAACAAACATGGTGGAGCTGGTGGAAGCCACGGCGACCACAGGGGCAGTGAGGTTAACCGACGGCTCGATCTTGACCGCAGCCCCATCTGGCTCAACGCGAACCACCGGACTGTCCGGCGAATTCGTGCCCACGAGCAGACTCCCATCGTGCTGCCAATCGAGGCTCAGCGCGGCACCACTAATTCCCGGGGCAATTTCCCGCATGTTGGCAATGCGCCGCTCTCCCGGCGTCGGGCGCGCAACTGTGCCCACATAGACGTGGTTGTCCACGATAGCAGCGACACGAACACCCGAGGTAGAGATGCGGAGAACGGAAATTGGTTTATCCAGCTCGTCGAACGGCGCGGCCTGAACGATCGCCTGAGAGAGTTCGCCCGAATCAGACGAACGGGTGACTCGAACGATCTGCTTTCCGTCAACGACGGTCCACATCGCGGAGCCACCGTACTCAAAGCTCGGGCGTGAGAGCGTCTTGGCCTCCAGCACCTTAGAGAAGGGGCCGTCAAGGGGTCCCATGCGCAGCACAGACTTGTCTTCCTGTTCCTTTGTCACAGCAGCAATGACACCGGAAGACGTGGCGATGGAGGCGGATTCAATACCCGTCAAACCGTTGTTCACGGGTGTCGCGGAATCAGCGGTGACGAGGTGCAACTTCCCATCAGTGAGTGCATAGAGGCTGTTGACGGATCCGAGCGATCCCTGTGGGTTGTACTCCATGAAATCTTCCGTCGTCAGCCCTGAGCCGTCCCCTTCGAGTGTGACCCCATCGATTTCCAGTTTGTAGGGGCCCTGGACTTTGGCCGACTCCAGCGTCCACACGACCTGGGCCGCGATGCGGTTGAGCTGCTTATCATCAACGGCATCCACACCGGTGAACACGTGCACTCCATCGCGTGTTCCCGAATATACGGTCTCCGGCTTCAGATCTGTAATGACACCCGGCTTTAATGCCTCTCGTGGGCCGTCATTAAGCATCCGGATGAGGGTGGTGTCGACAGCCGTCTGCTGGTTGTACACCCAACGTCTGTCGCCCACAAGCATCCGCCCTGTAGGCTCAAAGAAATACAAGTCATAGGGCTGGTAACTGTTGCGGAATGTCGCCCGCTCCAGAACAACGCCGGGGGGAAGCTGCTCGATCCGCCACTCGCCGTCCACCTTCGTCATCTTGTATTCCTCTTCGAAGTGGCCCTCTTCGAGCTCATACACCCCGCCACCGGTGAGTCTGCCAACCTTCTCGCCACGCACGGTGAAAATGATCCGGTTGGGGTCATTGGAGACAGTGGAGGAGATATCTTCGATGGAGCGGAGAATCGTCGTTCCCTGCGAGTCATCCCATGCCGCTGCCGCCTCGGGGGCAAGGTACATGCGCGCGGCTTGGTGCGTCTGGGTGGGATTGGCGGATTGGGCAAAAAAACTCTTCAACAGGAGATCCGCCTCCTGACCTTTCTCAGGCCCAACGGGATTTTCTGCTACCCGCGATCGCTCGTATTGGCGCAACACCTGTGGCTCTGAATCCCCGGGAAGTGTCGCACATCCGGAGACGATGAGGGCGGTGACGCTGAGTACGCCGAGGACCCGCACGCGTTTATTCATCAGACTCTCCTTTGTCCTCGAGGCCTTTATCCACCAGCTCTTGTTTCGCCTGCTCCTTTTCCATCTGCTCCTGATCCCTGGCATGCAGCATCACGGAAGGAATCGGGCCTCCCGCTGGTAGCTCCTCTGAGCTTTTCGACGGAAGTGGCGCGGTCTCATCTGACTCGTCCTCGTACGGTTCAGGCTCGTTTTCCACCACCGCAAAGTCATCATCCTGGGTTACTCCACGAAGAACCAGGTCATTGTCCTGTGATGTGTGCGGCGGGTGCTTGGGTATGGTGACAGTGAAGGTGGACCCCTCTCCGATTTCGCCTTCAGCGGTGATCGTGCCACCGTGGAGCAGCGCATCCTCGCGAGAGATAGCCAAGCCGAGTCCGGTACCGCCGGAGTGCCGTTTACGGGAGGGGTCGGCTCGCCAGAAGCGGTTGAACACGAGTTCTTCCTGTCCTGGCTTAAGACCTACGCCATGGTCGCGCACCGCGATAGTGAAGTGGTCATCGGATTCCGTCAGCGTCAAGGTGATGGGGTTAGACTCCGAATGGTCGATCGCGTTCGCAAGGAGGTTGCGCAAGATTCGCTCGATACGGCGGGCGTCAACGTGGGCAAACACCGGCTCGTCTGGCACCTCCAAGGTGACTGGCGCGCCGACTTCCTCCGATAGGTGCTCCACCTGACTCCATGCGGAGTTGATAATCGAGCGAACGTCGATGCGTTCCTCCGAAAGCTCAGCAACACCAGCATCATGCCGAGAGATTTCCAGCAGGTCATTGAGGAGTGCTTCAAAGCGGTCAAGCTCCCTCACCATGAGCTCTGCGGCTCGCTTGGTGTAGGCATCCAAAGAATCAGAATGATCGTAGATCATGTCCGCAGCCATTCGCACCGTAGTGAGTGGTGTCCGCAGCTCATGCGACACATCGGAGGTAAACTGCCGCTGCAAACTTCCGTATTCCTGCAGCTGGTAGATCTGCTTCGAGAGAGATTCCGCCATCGAGTTGAAGCTATTGGCGAGTCGTGCCATCTCGTCCTCACCTTCGACGACCATGCGTTCACGCAGGTGACCGGAGGCGAACCGCTCGGCGATCCGACTCGCGGATCGTACCGGCATGGTGACCTGCTGCGTCAGAAGCCACATGATACCGACGAGGAGGACAACGAGCACCACTCCGCCAAATGCGGCGATACCACGCATGAGGGCCAGAGTGGACTCCTCCGCTGTCAGTGGCATGACGAGGTACAGTTCCACCCCCTGCAGGTCGGTATCTGTGGGGGTACCAATGACGAGGGCTTTGTAGGAGCTGTCATCGCTACGGCGGAACGTGTCATACTCATAGGCGACGTTCCCCTGCCCATCACGCACCATGGCCTGCAAAGAATCGGAAATTTCCGGACCATTCACTTCGGGGGCCGATACCATCGACCCGTCGGGATTCGGCGCTAGCAGCACCACATCATAGACACCCGACTTGTCCCCGCCGGAGCTCTCGCTGTTGTTCTGGCCAGATGAGCGCGCCGAATTCACCGAGGCACGCGCGGAGTTCAAGCGCGTCTGGATCGAGCTAGAGGCATCCGTAGCCGAAATCTGAGTTTCTACCGTCGCTGCAGCTTGGGTGATCTCGTTGGAAGCCGCCGCTACTTTGGCGGCTAGCAAACGATCGGCCACAACCGTTGTCATTCCGAAAGCGAGGAGAGCGACAACGAGAATGGACATCACGAGGATGGATCCCACCACTCGGACCTGCAGGGACGTGCGCCATTTCTTGGCTAGGGTATCCCGGATAGCGAGGAGCTTCGTACGCACAGGTGGCTACAGCTCCGTGGATACTTTGTAGCCCACTCCTCGTACGGTGAGGACGATTGTCGGATTTTCTGGATCCGTTTCGATTTTGGAGCGCAGCCGCTGCACGTGCACATTGACGAGACGCGTGTCCGAGGCGTGCTTGTAGCCCCACACTTTCTCCAGCAGCTCTTCGCGGGTGAATACCTGACCGGGCTTCCGCCCCAGCTCCACAAGCAGATCAAACTCGAGGGGGGTCAACTGCAGTTCTTCATTACCGCGGCGAACTGTGTGGCTGGGCACGTCGATGGTGAGATTCGAGATTTGCATGACCTCGTTGTCATCGGAGGAAGACCTGCGTAGGCGCGCTCGGACGCGTGCAACAAGTTCCTTCGGCTTAAAGGGCTTGGTGACATAATCATCAGCGCCCGACTCGAGGCCAAGGACGATATCGATTGTGTCCGTCTTGGCGGTTAGCATGACGATCGGAACTGGAGAACTCCGCCGTATCGTCTTGCAGATATCGATTCCGTTCATGCCGGGGAGCATGAGGTCAAGCAGGATGAGATCTGGTTGTTCACGCTCAAAAGTGGCAACGGCCTCTGCGCCGTCAGTCACAACCACTGTGTCAAACCCCTCGGCCTCCAAGACGATGGAAAGCATCTCAGAGATCGCGGGATCATCATCAACCACTAAAATTTTCGCCTTCATACCTCTCCATATTTCCACACTCCGCGCGAGCGCATTAAAACGCCCGCCGTACCCTCCCCCCAAAAACGCCCGCTCTGCGCACCCTGTCTTGCGCGAATCTGTTCCGCCCCGCCTACCACGCACGCTTTCCACCCCACGGCTGCCTGGTGCCAATTCCGATACTGTGCCCTCCGCACTACTAGTCACAGCCACCGCAGTAACAATGACACTCACCGCAGCAGCAGTGACAATCACCGCAGCTTTTCTCCAATCACGCACGTTAAAAGTTGGTGAAAGAAAGACCCCAGACATACCAAAACATCCCTGCGATCAAGTGATCAATGTGCCCCGTCCGTAGGACGTGGGGCTGGAATTACTGTGGGTCACTCCGCCGGGGATGTTTGGTTATAACCAGATGGTACATCATCACCTGTCACACACGCAACCCTTTTCACTATCTCCCCCCAAATGTGGAAAACACCTGTATATCCCCTGCTCAGACATCTCCACTGAGGGATATATACATCCGAGCCCTGTCGTCACTCGCCCGCAAAAGGCCACAGGAACTCTTCGCACCATATATGTGAGCAACTACGGGTGACTAGCGTTGAGTAGCCAAGGTTTGCCACCGTTCCAAAGAAAACGTCTGGAAGAAAGGATCTTGACCAAATGATCTTCGCGAAAATAGAGGTGCGAAAACAGAGGCGCAAAATCTTGCACCTGACCGGCAGCGATAAATGGATGAGCCTGGCTGCCGTGCACAAAGTCATGGCAACGCCCCACTAGGCTAAAGCAACCGGTTAAGGATCTCCTCGGTAGCCTCCTGCGGAGTCGTCGTATGCGGGACGATGAGCCAGGGCGATGCCCACTGACCACGGGCGAGCCTCCGATAGGCCACAGATGTCCGCACCTGCAGGCTACTATCCTGCTCATACGTATCTTTCGCCCGATCACGCTCCGCGCGGGCGCGCGACTCTGCTCGCTCCTGTGCCACCGAGGCGGGAGTTTCAAGAAGGATTTGCAGCGCTGGTTTAGGAAGCCCCAACTCCCCATATTCCAGGTCGTATACCCATTGCGCAGCATCCATGTCTTCCAAGCGTGCAGCCGTATATGCAGCATTTGACGCTACATACCTGTCAAGGATCAAGATGGAATCTTGCGAAGCTGCATATTTTTGTAGATATTCCCGTGCCCCCGCACGATCCAGAGCAAAAAGGGCTGCCATGGCATATGGAGACTCGGTCATGTCCCCCATTCGGCCATAGAGAGCCTTCCGCGCAAGTTTGGCGGCATCTGATGTGGAGTACCGAGGGAAGGAGAGGGTTTCTGCGTCGATATTCTTCAAAAGGTCTCTGACGAGAGTGTTTTTCCCTGCCCCGTCAATTCCCTCTACAGCCAGGATCATGTGTCACCGTTTCCATCTAGGTTGTCCTTGTGGCTCCGGGGCCAACCATTACGGCTTCATCCCGTTGCCGATGCACCGGGTGAAAGGCACATTTCTGTGCCACCGGCACACCGTTCCATGGTACAGCTCGCTAACAGTTTTGGCCGTGCTTCATCTTCCCAGTGGCAGACTTCACAGGAGCTGCCACTGGGCACTCCCCCAGCTTCCCACCCCAGGAAGCACTTTCTCCGCACGAGTACACATGCGCGCCCAGCGCCACAGGGATCCCGCCAGGGCACTGCACAAAGAGTCGGCTGCGCGTGCGACCGTGACGCTAGTTCAGCGCCTCGATGTAGACCTCAAGATCCTGCTCAGTATCGGCATTTTCCAGAATGTCGGCGGCTGGCTCAGCAATGGATTCGAACACGGCCTCCGTGACATCGGTATCAGGATCGACGATGAAGGGATAGGTGTCGATAGCGTCAGAGGCGGAGTAAGGCGCACCTGCCCAAATCGAGGCGATTGTTGCCGCGCAAATTCCGTTAGCCTCCTCCTCATCGGAGGTGGCATTACCCTTGGCCACCAGCATGATGGCGTCAACGACGCCCTCCACCAGATCCTCGCCTTCGAGAGAACTGAGTTCGTCGAGAAAATCCTCGTTGATATCAGCATTTAGAACTTCAGCATCCCATGCACCCATTGGTCTTTTCCTTCTCTTTCAAATGGGAAACAAACTTCAAGCACTTCCCGCACCCTACCTCTTGTGTTAAGGTAGGCGCGAGGTTATGAAATTGTTATAAACCAGGTTTAGCGAATTGGAGGTCAAAGGGCAATGAGAAACTCAACGCGCAGCCTTGGCCTCTTCGTGGCTACTGGCATGGTGGTCGCCTCTGGTCTCGGCTTCGGCGTATGGCGTTTGTCGATGCCATCGTCGACCACAACTACTGATACTGCCATTAGCAGTAGCCTAGTTTCCACTGAGGATCCTGTTCCATCGCAAACCACCACGTCGGAGCGTTTTTTTGAAGACGAATCCACTGCACCCCAACTCCCGGTAAAGGCTCCCACAGTGGCCGTTTCGCCCAGGGATCCCTTCCTGGCGCCGAACTCCGGTCCTGGCATTGGAGGAACACGGCCCGGCTCGGAACGCGCTCAGGTGCCGAAATCCGGCACCCAGCGTGCACCGACCACTGCGCACGAGGGCGCAGAGGAGGGTGGCGTGCCGCAGCAGGAACCCAATCAACCGCTCGAGGAAAAGGGCGATCCTGTTCCGCAGACCAAACCGTCGGATTCACGACATAGTGAGTCGAACTCGCGTCCGTCGCGAACCGAGGAGATGCCCGACGATACTTCTACTCAACCGGCGCCAAGCACGACCCCACAGGTCGAGCCTACGACACCACCAACTCCCGCCCCGGCGACCACAACAATCGAGGAACCATCGCTGCAGCCAGCGGATCCGCCACTCGTCGATCCCTCGGCAGAGGGTAAGCCCGTGCCCACAGACGGCAAGGAATCCGCATCACCGGAGCCCACGCCGAACACCATGGCTATCGAAAAGGGACCCACCGATCCTGCTCACCGCGGTTCGGGCAATTCTCCCGTCACACCGTTGTCACCAGGAGTGCAGGAGATCGCCCGGTCTCACTCCCCTGCAGAGGATTCCTCCGGGGTCCTCCAGGATTCGTAGCTGGCACCCTCCCTACACAGTGGGACGCGTCCTCTAGACGTCCCACGTGCGACGCGCCCTCTAAACGTCCCGCTTGCGACGTTGCCCATGCCCATCGTGATCTGAGTGCAGGCCACTATTCCCTGTGAGCACCGTCCCCCGTGGGCACTGTCCCCCGCGAGCACCTTCCGCCGTGGGTACTGTCCCCCGCGAGCACCGTCCCCCATGAGCCCCCTTCCACGAGCGTCGTTGCCCTTGCGAAGCGCCACGCCCCCACAGCTGCGAACCACACTGAGCCCGGCCTTCCGCCCGCGCCGCCTGTGGCTCGCTCCTCACGCCTGGTAGGAAAAGGGCGTGCCGTCCCATGCCCCTGTCAGCACACCAGTGCCGGGAAGGAAGACCGGGCTCCGCTCTCAGGAGACGATCATCGCCTTCCCAGACACGGTGAGCTGTGTGTCGGGGTCGCCGGCAGCGATCCACCCAGCCTCACCGGGGGCAAGCGTCGTCCCATCGCTGGCATCCACCGTCCCACTGACGCACACGACGATACGAGGGGTGCCGTGGGCAAGGTTGAGATCCGTGTCAGCGACGTGGCGAACGCCGAATTCGTCCACGGGCACGCTGTAGCGCCCATCCGCGTCAGCGTGGACACGGGGATCGTCAAGTGAGGTAAACGACAGTACGTGGACGAGCTCCGGAACGTCAACGTGCTTAGAGGTGAGGCCACCGCGGAGCACATTGTCCGAATTCGCTTGCACTTCCACCGCTAAGCCACCGAGGTAGGAGTGCAGCTGCCCGGCATCCAGGTAGAGGGCTTCGCCCGGGGCGAGCTCCACGAGATTGAGCAGGAGCGCGACGAGGACACCGACATCGAATGGGTAGCGCTCCTGGAGAGCTTTTATCTCCTCGCCCACGGCCACGATCCATTCTTTCGTGTCTGCACGTGCGATGTAACCGTCAATGGACTCAACAAGCTCGCCGATGAGTGTCTCCCGTGCCGTACGGGGAATAGATACCCACGTAGTCAGGAGAGCTCGCAGCCCCTCTCCCTCATCTTCGCAATCCACCATGAGACGGTAGCGATCGAGGGTGGGGCAGGAAAAGGCGGCGAACAGCTCCGCGGTCAAAGCCAGCGGTCGAAACCCGGCGAGCGCCCTGAAGGGGCTGAGCGCGATGAGGAGTTCCGGCTTGTGATTATCGTCCCGGTAGTTGCGTTCCGGGGCGGAGATGTCAATGCCTTCCTCGTTTTCGCGGGCGAATCCCTTTACTGCCTGCTCCTTGGTCGGGTGTGCCTGGAGGCTCAGTGGCTCACCTGCGGCGAGGATCTTAACCAAAAACGGCAGGCTCGTGCTGTTGGAGCCGAGTTGTCCCTCCGGGTCCTCGGCGATAATCTCCGTCAGCGGGCGATCGCCGATCAGCGATGATCCACCCGGATGCGCCCCGAACCATAGCTCAGCTTCGGGAGCGGGCGAAGGTGACGTTGTTCCGCGCAAATCTGCCAGCAGAGTGTGCGAACCCCATGGGTATGTGCGCAGCGCACCGGTAAGTTTCTCCACGTTTTACAACACTTCCATTACAGTTGCCGCCGCGACGCGGGTCGCGCATCGCAGCGTTGTCACTATGTCCACAGCCGGGGAGCCTGCTGCCGGCAGATCCTCTGCCTCCGGGCCGTTGCCCGTGTCTCCATCCGACCAATCAACGATGCTTAAGGCTACATCATTAGTTTGAAAGGCCGACGCTTGACGTGCGGTGGCTGACAGTGCCGGCACACCGCGGGCGATGCTGATTTCCGCCAGCAGCCGGGTTAGCCGTGCTGGACCGACGTGCACGGGAATACCCTGGGTACAGGTGCGCGCCAACGTCCGCGCGGGGTTGGTCACTTCCTCGCGATCTGGGTGGCAGGCGACGACCTCTTCGTCGACAAGCGTGGATAAAACCGTAAGTTCCTCAGCCACCGTGGCCACCGGAGAGGTAACCGCGACGAGAGTCGCGAGCGTCCGAGCGACGGACATATCCTCCGCAAACGGGATGTGTGGCGGCACCATCGTGGTACGCGCATGCTCGCTCACCAGCGGCGAGTCCGGGGCAGCGATGACAGTGACGGCGCACCCGCGCTGCTGGGCAGCAAACATGATCTCCAGCGCGCGCGGATCGTCCCCAATGATCGTGACCTGGTCCAGCGCACCGGCACTGGTAGGCAGGTGGTCCGTCACCACACATTCGCCGGCAACGGCTTCAGCAATCGCCCTACTGACCTCGTTCCACGTCACCACGATGTGAGCGCGGGGGCGGAAGCCGGAGAGCTGGCGTGTGCCTCCGTCGCGCACCCAACCAGCTACGGAACGAACCTCCGCCCCTTCGTTGGCGATGGGGAAAAAACGGGCGAGCTCACTGGTCGTTCCGGACAATGGAGAGAACCTCCTCGACGATGGCATCCACTTCCTCCGCAGTCGGGGCCTCGACATTGAGGCGCAGAAGCGGCTCAGTGTTGGATGCGCGGAGATTGAACCACGCGGGGGTGTCCTTCAGCTGGACGGTGACTCCGTCGAGGTCGTCCGTGGACTCCGTGCGAGAGGCGAAGGCATCGAGCACGGCCTGGGTCTTTTCGGCCTGCTCCTGCGTGCCGGAAAGCCGCGTGTTGATCTCACCCGAAGCGGCATAGCGGGAGTACTCCGCCATGAGCTCAGACAGTGGCTTATCGGCCTCTCCCAGCGCGGCCAGCACGTGCAGGGCAGTGAGGAGGCCCGAGTCTGCGTTGAAGAATTCCTGGAAGTAGTAGTGGGCCGAGTGCTCACCGCCGAAGACAGCCTTCTTCTCCGCCATGAGAGCTTTGATGAAGCTGTGGCCGACGCGGCTGCGCACCGGGTGACCACCGTGCTCGGTGATCATTTCCGGCACGGTCTTCGAAGTAATGAGGTTGTGAATGATCGTGGCGCCGGGGAACTGCTCCAGGTAGCGCGTGGCTACGAGCGCGCAGATCGCAGACGGGCTCACGGGATCGCCGTTCTCATCCACGACGAACAGGCGATCGGCATCTCCGTCGAAGGCGAGCCCTATATCCGCCTTCTTTTCCGGGGTGAACTTCTGCAGATCAACAAGGTTCTTCGGGTCAAGCGGGTTCGCCTCGTGGTTGGGGAAAGTGCCGTCGAGCTCAAAGTAGAGAGGCTCCAGCGTGATCGGTAGCCCTTCGAAGGCTGCGGGGACGGTGTGCCCGGCCATACCGTTGCCGGCGTCCACGGCAACGGTCAGCGGGCGCATGCCGGAGAGATCCACGAGCCCGCGCAGGTGGGAAACGTAGCCACCGAGCACATCTCTTTCCTCGTAGCTACCCTGTGGGCCGTCATAGGCGGGAATCTGACCGCACACCATGTCCGCGATCTCCCCGAGCCCCGTGTCGCGGCTCACCGGCCGGGCACCGGGCCGACACAGCTTGATGCCGTTGTACTTGGCCGGGTTGTGGCTCGCTGTGAACATTGCGCCGGAGGTGTTCAGGGCTCCGGCAGCGTAGTACAGCTCATCGGTGGAGCTCAGGCCGATGTACGTGACATCGATACCCTGGGACCGCGCGCCGTCGCTAAAAGCACGGGCGAGCTCCGGCCCGCTATCACGCATGTCGTGGGCGATGGCGATCGTGTGCTCCCCGCCCCGGCGGATGAGGATAGCGAACGCCGCGCCAATATCGTGTGCGAGCTCCGCGTCGAGTGTTTCTCCTACCACGCCTCGGACGTCGTAGGCCTTGATCACACTGTCAATCAGTTCTCGGCTGCGCATGATTTACTCCTTTTGAAGTGTTCCTTGCCCTCTCAACGTTTCACGCGTGCAAAAAGTGCCCATAGGTATTCCTACAGGCTCGGGCGGTGGAGGACGTTAATCGGTAGCGTCCGGTACAACACGCAGGTGACCGCGCCGTGTCGGTCCCTTTTTCGCTTGTCGACGCTCCGGTGGACCGCTTGTCGGTTTCTCCCGCACCACAGTGGGCGGGGTGTTCTCGGGGGCTGCGAACGTGAGGTTGTGCTTCGAGGGATGCCGAAAATGATCGTCATCCTCTTGCTTACGGTGTTTTCCTACCGAGTGATCGACAAGCCCCGTGTTGGTCCGCCCCGCCTCTCGCACGGCTTCGGCCAGCGCGGTGAGATCATCATCTTCCTCGTAGTCGAATCCGAGGTCCTCATATTTGAGGAGTTCCCAGCCGACGGGCGGGCGAATAGATTCGGCGTGCTTCTCACAAAGATCCCACATGTGCGGGTTCGGCGTGGGCGCCAGGGGTCCCAGGTACGCGGTGGATTCCGAGTACGCGTAAGACAGCGTGGCGACAGCAGGCCTTCCGCATCCGGGGCGACAGCAGCGTCGAAAAGTATTCACGGTTTATCAGTGTAGACCACGGTGCAACTAGACTTGGGGACCATGGTGGCGAAATCACGACACGGACGACACGGACGCGGGCCACGCGGCCCCATCCTCCCCCACGACGTGCCCCGCGCACGCACACGGAGCCAGCTTTTCGACGCCAACGTTGTCGAAGCATATGCCCCATTCCTCCACGCCTACTACGACCAGCTATCCACTGTCGATGTCGCCGTGGACACCGTCCCCCGCATGCAGCTCAACCCCGACGCCGCAGCCCTCGACGGTGACATCGTCGCCGACGGCCCCGTGCCCCTCGGCCGCATCGTTCCTACTGGGCTCGACGCGGCGGGGCACCCCACACGGCCCCGTATCGTCATCTTCCGTGGCCCCGTGCAGGAACGTGCCACGGGGATGCTCGAGGAACAAGAACTCATTACCTCCATACTCACCGACCTTGTTGCAAGCTACTTGGGACTGGACCCGGAGGACATCAACCCCGGTTCATGACACCGGCCTGCAGGGTACACAGATACACATAGAGCCACGCGGAAACCGCGTGGCTCTATCGCTAACGTTTTGAAAGGTCTAGCCCATCTTCTTCTTGAGGCGACGGCGTTCACGCTCGGAGAGGCCACCCCAAATGCCGAAGCGCTCATCGTGCTCGAGCGCATACTCAAGGCATTCATCGCGAACCGAGCAGGCCTTGCAAATGCGCTTCGCTTCTCGGGTAGATCCACCCTTTTCTGGGAAGAACGCGTCCGGATCTGTCTGGGCACACAGTGCCTGATCCTGCCATTCCTGTTCCACAGCGGTGAACAGGTTGTCAAAGCTCAGCCCTTCTACAAAGGCATCCCGCTGGCGATCATCGTCACGCGACGTATCTACTCCGCGAGGTAAGGAGGAGTCTTCCACGGGTTCTACCTTTCTATTCTCGGTGGGCTACTGACATCGAACGGTAAGCACCACACCCTATTCCAGGGTGGCACTCGCGTGTGAACCGAGGTGATGAAACCTTACAGCTACCCTACTCGTTTCCGCGACATCACGTCGCGCGGTGACCGGATGTGGCCATCGGCCCGAACGGGGGGACACCTGTATCCATGCATCTCTGTTACACGTCTGTAATTATTCCGCGAATCACAAAATGTAGTCAACCCGCCGCCCGGGATTTTTTCCTCCAAGAATCGAAACCCCTGGACTTTAACCCCACAAGTCACACCAGTCACAACTAGAGCACCTCAGGGGTAAATACCGGGGGTAGCACATATTGTGGTAGTCCTTCGCCAGCGACACACATCGGAACGCCAGGGCGTGTCGCTAAAACGAAAACCTCACCAAGCGTGTTATATCGCTAGGCGTCAGAAGAAAAGCGCACGCCGTTATCCGGGATTTCCACCCCAGGCCACACGCGCATCCCCTGCCGCAGCTCACAGCGCGCACCGATGCGCACGCCATCGCCGATGATGCAGCCACTAATCCGCGCGTTCGCGCCGATATGAACGCCCTCACCGATGATTGAATCTTCGATTGTCGCTCCCGCCTCGATCTGCGCTCCGTCAAATACCGCAGTGGAGTCGAGACGACACCCTGCGGCAATTTCCACGCCGCGCCCGACAACCGTGCCTCCGAGGAGCAGCACGCCATCTTTGACGCCCGCCGTAGGATCGACGATCGCCTCGCCGTGTCGCCCGTCGAGAAGCGGAGAGGGGGCGATACCACGAACCAAGTCGGACGAACCGCGAACGAAGTCCTGGGGCGTCCCCATATCACGCCAGTAGGCGTGATCCACATGCCCGTAGACGCGTTTACCTGCAGACAGCAAGCCAGGGAACGTCTCACGCTCAACAGATACCGGGCGTCCAGCAGGAATCGCCTCGATAACCTCACGTTTGAACACGTAACAACCCGCGTTGATCTGGTTGGTCGGCGGATCCTCCGTCTTTTCCAAAAAGGCGATTACCCGGCCGTCAGCATCCGTCGGCACACACCCGAACGCGCTCGGATCCGCCACCCGAACGAGATGCAGAGTGACATCGGCATCGTGCATGCGGTGTGTGTTCACGATCCCAGTCAGATCCGAACCGCTGAGCACGTCCCCGTTGAAGACCATGACCGTGTCGTTTTTCAGCTTGGAGAATACGTTGCGGATTCCGCCACCAGTGCCCAGCGGCTCCTCCTCCACCACGTAGTCAATCTCCAACCCGAACTCCTCCCCCGAGCCGAAGTATTCCTCAAAGACCTCCGCTTTAAACGATGTCCCCAACACGACGTGGTCGATTCCCGCAGCTTTTACGCGTGCAAGCAGATGGCTCAGAAACGGCACACCCGCCGTGGGCAGCATCGGCTTCGGAGTGTTTACCGTCAGCGGGCGCAGGCGGGTGCCCTTGCCTCCGACGAGGATCACAGCATCGACGCCCTGCATCGGATTGTTGTCAGTCATGATCTTTTCCTTTACGTCCTTCTTATTTCCGCTTCAGGCGCGAACACGCCACAGCAACCGCCGAGCGAACCTTGAGTCCAAGCCACAGACCAACCCGCAGAGGCAGCGCAGCCACCCCGGGATGACGATCCGCTTGGAACCGGTACGCCGAGTCATGGTGAGCAGGCAGCATCTTCTCCGGATGTTTGCCTGCCGCGTGCCCAACCGCGTGGCTAATCTTTGCCTCGGGGCACAGTACGTTCTTATAACCCGCGCGAGTGAACCGGTCACCCAGATCCACATCCTCCATGTACATGAAGTAGCGCTCGTCAAACCCACCGATGGCCTCGAATGCATCCCAACGAACCAGCAGACATGACCCGGACAGCCAGCCAGCTGGACGTTCCGTCGACATATCGGAAGCATGGCGGTAGGCGGTCGTCCACGGGTTGGAAGGCCATATTGCACTGAAGAGTGCGTGCCCAATGCCATTGGTAATCGTCGGTACTGCGCGGGCCGACGGGTACGGGCTGCCGTCGGCCTCCAAGATGAGCGGGCCGACGCAGGCTGCATCGGGCCAGCGCGACGCGCACTCGATGAGCGTATCGATGGACCCCTCGCCAAACTCTACGTCCGGATTGGAGATGATGAAATATTCGTCGTCGACCTCACCTTTTTCCCGCTTATCTACCAAGCAGGTGACGGCAATATTAATGGCGGTTCCATAACCCACATTTCCACCGGTAGGGAGGAATTCCACTGCCGGATGGGTTGCTGCGGTGTCCTCCGGGACCCCGTCTGTCGAGCCGTTATCCGCAAGCACGGTGTACGTCCCGCGTGTGGTTGCGCGCGCCAACGAATCAACAAACCTCCCAAGGTACTCGCCTGGGGAGTAGGTAACAGTAATGACGGCAATTGGCTTCACGGTCACAGAATCCTACCTGTTACCGCCCGCTCGACACCGCTTCGCCACTCCGGAAATGGCGTAAACCCAGCTAGTTCCCAGGATGAGGTATCCAAGACGCTCCACGACGGCCGCCTGGCAACCTGCGGAAATTCCTCGCTCGTACAGGGCTGAACAAGGTCCGGATCCGCCCCGGCCGCTTGGTAGGTGGCGCAGGCTACCTCGTACCACGTCGCCTGCCCCCGCCCCACCGCGTGCACGATGCCCGTCGCCTCCGAATTCACGGCTTCCCACAGCCCTGTAGCCAGGTCAAAGGCAAAGGTGGGGCTCCCCGCCTGGTCGTCGACAACACGCGCGGGTTTCCCCGCCCGCGCAAGCCGCAGCATCGTAGAGACGAAGTCTTTTTTGCTTGGTAGGCGGTCGCCACTAAACAGCCACGCCGTCCGCGCAATCAGCGTATCTTCCCTGCCGATGAGCTCCTTTTCTCCTGCCAGTTTACTGGCACCATAGACGGTGTCTGGATCGGTGGCATCAGCGGGAGTCAGTGGTCGGCGGGGCGCCCCCGAACCGAAGACGTAGTCGGTGGAAACGTGAATGAAACGGGCGCGGGTGAGTTCCGCCAGCCGCGCCACCCCACGGTGGTTGACGGCATCTGCCCCCTCGGGATCGGTTTCTTGCTTGTCCACGTCCGTTCGTGCCGCACAGTTCACCACGCACCCAATCCCGCTCACGGCGTCTTTCGCGGCGCGGGTAGCTGCGCGGTCACCTGCGGCAAGCTGGACGAGGTCCACATCTCGCCTACCAAGCTTGCGGAGGGTGAAACCAGGGTTGGTGAGCTGCATCGCGGTGCCTAACTGGCCACCCTCACCCAGGACTGCAATTTCCATGAGACCTTTCCCGTTGTAAAATTTAGGTTCTACTATTACTGCCCACTTTATTGGAGGTTCGCGAAGGCCGTGTCTAATCGCTCCCGACTGGTCCGAAATATCCAGCCCGCGCCACGGTCGACCCCCCGCACGCAGCAGAAAGGTTCCCGTCTGGTGAAGGGCGTCGTCGCCGGCGTGAGCGCACTCGCCCTAACATTTTCCGGATTGGGATACGCCTCCGTGGGCAGGATCGGCGCAGAGGTTACAGGAACCGGCAACCTGGAGCTCGGCGGTGGCGGAGGAATTAAGCACGGCGATGCCAAGGACGGCGCGACGGATATCCTCCTGGTCGGATCCGACTCCCGCTCCGATGCGCAGGGCAACCGGCTGACACCGGAGGAGATCGACATGCTCCACGCCGGTGACGAAGAAAACGACAACACGGACACGATCATGCTCATCCGTGTCCCCAACGACGGATCCTCTGCCACGGCAATCTCCTTGCCTCGCGATACGTACATCCACGATCCCGAACACGGGAATATGAAGATCAATGGCGTGTACAAGGCGCACAAGGACGAGCGAGAGATGGAGCTGCGCGGGGAGGGTCGTACCGATGAAACATACATCGAATCGGAGGGCAAAGACGCTGGGCGTCGCGGGCTGATCCAGGCGGTGTCCAACCTTACGGGGATCACCGTCGATCACTATGCAGAGATCGGCCTGTTGGGCTTCGTCCTGTTCACCGATGCCGTCGGCGGCGTCGACGTGTGCCTCAACGAGGCCACCTACGACGAGTACTCCGGGGCTGATTTCACCGCTGGGTACCAAACTCTCGGTGGCCCACAGGCCCTCGCTTTCGTTCGCCAGCGCCACGGACTGCCCCGCGGTGACCTCGACCGAATTGTGCGCCAGCAGGCGTTCATGGCCTCTCTCGTGCAGAAGGTTCTCTCCTCCAACACGCTGACCAATCCGTCGAAGCTGACGGAACTTGCGGAGGCCGCTCGTCGCTCGGTGATCATCGATAAGGACTGGGACATCATCAGCTTCGCCACCCAGTTGCAAAACCTCGCTGGCGGCAACGTTCGCTTCGATACGATTCCCGTCACCTCCGTCGACGGTGTCGGCGACTACGGCGAATCCATCATCACGGTGGATCCGGATGAGGTGAAGCGGTTCTTCGAATCCCTTCTCGGTACGAAGGACAACCCGAACCCGCACGCCGGGGAAAACGCCGCCCCCGTGACCTCCGATGTGAACGTAACTGTCCTCAATGCCTCCCAGGTCGCCGGGCTTGCCGGCGCCGTCGGCGGGTGGCTTCGCGACGAAAACTACCACGTCACTACAGTCACCAACGCGCAAGAAGGCTTGTACTTTACGTCGCAGGTTGTCGCTCCTACTGCCGACGATCCGGCAGCCAAGGAGATCGCCGAAAAGCTGGGCAACCTGCCGATTACGACCTCCCCCACCCTCGATGCAGGCTCCGTCGTCGTTGTCACCGCAGGTGATTACGTCGGCCCGCAGTCAACCAATGCTTTCGAGGAACAGGACACGGGTACCGACGTTGTGGGCCAACCTGGTGAAGCCGTCGAGGATTCCTTATCACCGACAATCACCGCGGAGGGCAACCGTCCGCAGTGCGTAAACTAGCGCCAATGGAGTTACTTTCTCACCTCACCCCGACCGAGCCCCGCGTCACCGTCTACAACGAGGCGCGTGGTAGTCGAGTGGAGTTTTCTGCCGTTACCCTCTCCAACTGGGCCGCGAAAGTGGCCGGGATGCTCCGCGACGAATGCGACCTTGCCCCCGGCGATGCCATCGCCCTCGATGTTCCCCACGACTGGCAGGAAATTGTCATCGCACTCGGCGCCATCGCCGCCGGCATCACCTACGGTGAGCCCCGCGGAGACGAGGAGGTCGCGCTCCTGGGCGTCGACAAGCAATCAGATGCCCCCACCCAGATCATCGTGGGAGACGACCCGCTGGGAGCCCCGCTCCCCGATTCTGCCCTGCCACCCGGCGCGCTCGACTTCGCCACCACCGTGCGCATGTACCCTGACGATTTCCCCGAGCCAACGCCTTCGCTGACCCGCGAGGGCTCCCCTACCAAGCGCATCGTCCGGGCATCGGAGAACAGCTGCGCGCAGGCGCTCGAACAGCTGGCCACCGGCGGTTCCATCGTCATCGTCCGCGGCGAGGCAAGCGAGGAACGATTCGCCCACATTGCGGACGTGGAACGCGCCACCGCTTGGTAGGGTAAACGTGTGGCTGACGTAGTTTTCGATCATGTATGCATCCGCTATCCCGGCACCGAGAAGCCGACGGTAGCCGACCTCAACCTCCACATTTCCGACGGCGAGTTCCTCGTCCTCGTCGGCCCGTCCGGCTGCGGTAAATCCACCACCCTGCGGGCGCTTGCCGGCCTGGAAAAGGTCGCCTCGGGCACCATCACCATCGGCGGCACCGATGTCACCGATGCCGAGCCCGCCGACCGCGACGTGGCAATGGTCTTCCAGAACTACGCCCTCTACCCGCACATGACCGTGGCCAAGAACATGGGGTTTGCCCTCTCACTCGCGAAACTTCCACAGAAGGACATCGACCGAAAAGTCGCCGAGGCCGCAGAGCTTCTGGACCTCACCGAGTTCCTCAACCGCAAGCCGAAGGACCTGTCCGGTGGCCAGCGACAGCGCGTGGCCATGGGCCGCGCGATCGTCCGCGAACCGCACGTCTTCCTCATGGACGAGCCACTCAGTAACCTCGACGCGAAACTGCGCGTCCAGACCCGCACCCAGCTGGCCAACCTCCAGCACCGCCTCGGCACCACCACCGTCTACGTCACCCACGACCAGGTCGAGGCCATGACGATGGGCGATCGGGTGGCGGTACTCAAGGACGGTGCGCTCCAACAGGTCGCTCCCCCGCGTGAGCTTTACGACGCCCCGGCCAATGCGTTCGTCGCCGGTTTCATCGGGTCTCCCGCCATGAATCTCATCCCCGCCGACATTGCCGGGATGGGTGCGGTCACCTTCGGGATCCGCCCGGAACACCTCCACTGCACCCCCGCCACCGCCGGCACCTCCTCCGGTTTCTCCATCCCCGCCACCGTGTCCTTGGTAGAGGAACTGGGTTCAACGTCCTACGTTTACGCGCACCGCGACGACGACCCCTCGACCCCGCTCGTCGCCAGACTCGGCGGCGGGACCACCCCATTTAGAGGGGACCGTGTGCTTCTCATCCCCGAGATGGACCGGGCCCACTATTTTGACCGGGAGACGGGTAACCGCGTCACTCTCCCCCGAAATTAGGGCAACTTCCTGTATTTTCGGTTGCTGGTAGTTAATCTGGTTCTAACCAGTTGTTAATCAAAAAGGAAGGTTCACGTGACTACCAAGCGTTTGACCGTCATCGGTGCTGTGTGCACCGCAGCAGCACTGGCACTAGCAGGCTGCTCTTCCGAAACATCGACACCCTCCAGTGCCGACAGTTCGTCGACGAGCGAAGCAACCGCAGGTGCCGCCGACCGCGGGCCGATCACCTTCGCGATGGGCAAGAATGACACCGACAAGCTCCAGCCTGTCATCGAAAAGTGGAACGCAGACCACCCCGATGAGCAGGTAACGCTCAAGGAACTCGCCGGCGAGGCCGACGCCCAGCGCGAAACCCTCGTCCAATCCCTCCAAGCAGGCTCCAGCGACTACGACGTCATGGCCCTCGACGTCATCTGGACGGCCGACTTCGCCGCCAACCAGTACCTCGCGCCCCTGGAAGGTGACCTCGCCGTCGACACCAGCGGCCTCCTGCCCGCCACCGTCGAATCCGCCACCTACCAAGGAACCCTCTACGCCCTGCCACAAAACACCAACGGCCAGCTCCTTTTCCGCAACACCGACCTCGTCACCGATGCACCGGCCAACTGGAAAGAACTCGCCGAAAGTTGCCAGGGACTGTCCGAAGACTGCCTCACCCTCCAACTCAAGCAGTACGAGGGTCTCACCGTAAACACCACCAACTTCATTAACGGCTGGGGTGGCAGCGTCCTCGACGACTCCGAAGCACCCGCCGTCGAAACCGACCAAGCCAAGGAAGGCATCCAGGCACTCGTCGACGGCTACGCCGACGGCACCATCGCCAAGGGCTCCACCTCCGCCACCGAGGAAGAAACCAACCTCGCCTTCACCGAAGGCAAGACCGCCTACGCCGTCAACTGGCCCTACATGTACACCAACGCCAAGGAAGCCGGCATCAACTTCGAAGTCACCCCCTTGGTAGCCAAGGACGGCACCGGCGTATCCACCCTCGGCGGATACAACAACGGCATCAACGTCAACTCCAAGCACAAGGCAACCGCCCGCGACTTCATCGAATTCATCATCAACGAAGACAACCAGGCCTCCTTCGCCGACAACTCCTTCCCACCCGTCCTCGCATCCATCTACGAAGACGCCACACTCGTGGAGAAGTACCCCTACCTCCCCGCACTGAAGGAATCCCTCGAAAACGCCAAGCCGCGACCCGTCAGCCCCTTCTACACCGCCATCTCTAAGGCCATCCAGGACAACACCTACGCAGCCATCACCGCAGGCAAGTCCGTCGATGACACCACCAAGGACATGGCAGCCGCAATTTCGCAGGCTGCGAAGTAAGGCGAACTAAAAATACCGCTGCCTACCAAGCAGCGGTATTTTTTAGCTATAAAAGAAATCGAGCCATTCCGGCCACTCCCGATCGACCTGCTCCCGACCCGCTTGGTAGGAGGCCATGATCTTCGCACCATCGCGCTCCTTATTACTCACCAACGGCCCCTCGGGATAAAAAACCTTCGCCTTCCCCTCTTGCTCAAGCTTGTCGACGAGCTCTAGCGACGCGTTGTACCGCTCATGCCGCGTCATCATCAAATCCACCACCGCCGGATACTTCCGCAACAACGCCCGCAACACCTCCGGGTGCTCGGGAGGCGTGCGACGGAAGCCACGGGGGCGGGTGAGGACGATGGCAAACCTTCCCCTACCAAGCGCCGGCTCAATAGGAATGCCACCGGTATCGCCGACAGCACCGTCGACATAGGGAATTCCATCGATGAACGGAATCTTCATCACACCAGGCATTGTCGCCGAAGCACGGGCTGCGAGCATGACCGAATGCTTGGTAGACAGATCGGCGCGATTCCACGTCACCGTCTCCCCGGTATCCGCGCGCACCGCCTGGATGCACACCTCGGCGGGGTGGGCGAAAAAGGCCTCGAAGTCGAAGGGGAGGGCGCCGTCGGGCTGGGCGATGTCTTGGTAGATGTACTGGCCGTCGAAAAGCCCCCTACCACGCAGGAGGGGAGACAGACCACCGACGCGACGGGAGGAAAGGAGCGTCGAAAAGCTCACACGAGCGCGGAACTCGTCGCCCGAGAGATAGTTGAGAACCTGGGACGCACCAGCAGAAATGCCGCCAGCCCAGCCCACCTCAATGCCACTGGAAATGAGACGCTCGAAAAAGCGGGCCGTGTAACTCGCCCGCATGCCACCACCTTCAACAACAAGAGCTACAGACTTGCACATACCCACAACCGTAGTCCCCTAAACTAACAACCAAACCCCTACCAAGGAAAGGGAAACGCGTGCAACAAGCCAAACAAACCCGGACAGCGTGGGCGCTCATCGCTCCCACCCTCATCGTCCTCGGCATCGTCATCGGCTACCCCATCCTCCGGGCCATCTACCTGTCCTTCCAACAAGACAAGCACCTCGACCCCGAGACCGGACTCTTCGTCGAAGGCGGCTTCGCCGGCGCCGATCACTACCTTTACTGGCTCCAACAACGATGCATGTCGCCTTCCGGCGTCGTGACAACATGCCCACCAGGCACCATCGCCACCGACTTCTGGCCCGCCGTCCGCATCACCCTCTTCTTCGCCGTCGTCACCGTCGCCCTCGAAACCCTCCTCGGACTATGGATGGCGACCGTCATGAACAAAGAATTCCCCGGCCGCGGCCTCCTCCGTGCCGCCGTGCTCGTCCCCTGGGCCATCCCCACCGCCGTCACCGCCAAACTCTGGCAATTCCTCTTCTCCGACAACGGCCTCATCAACTCCCTGCTTGGTAGGGAAACATCATGGACCACCGACCCCTGGGCTGCCCGCACCGCCGTCATCATCGCCGACGTCTGGAAAACAACCCCTTTCATGGCACTCCTCATCCTCGCCGGCCTACAAATGATCGACAAAGAAATCTACGAAGCCGCACGCGTCGACGGAGCCGGACGCTTCCAAATCTTCACCAACATCACCCTCCCACTGGTCAAACCCGCGCTCATGGTCGCCATCCTCTTCCGCACCCTCGACGCACTACGCATGTACGACCTACCAGTCATCATGATCTCCTCCAGTTCCAACTCCCCCACCGCCACCATCTCACAACTCGTCGTCGAAGACCTCCGACAGGGCCACTTCAACTCAGCAAGCGCCCTATCCACACTCATCTTCCTGCTCATCTTCGCCGTCGCCTTTATCATGATTCGGTTCTTGGGGGCGGATGTGGCGCCGAAGAGGGAAAAGACAACCCCCCTACCAAGCAGTGATAAGCCCGTGCCTGGTAAACCGATTCATATCGATGCGAACATGATCACTACCAAGGAGACCCAACGATGAAAGCAGCACGCACTTATTTCGGATTTGCCGTCATCATATTGTGGACTCTGGCACCGTTTTATTGGATGGTTGTCACCGCGTTTCGCGACTCCAAGCACACATTCGACACAACGCCATTCTTCACTCACGTCACGCTAGAGAATTTTCAAGATGCTCTGGCAACGGACAAGGGGAATAACTTCCTTCGAGCCATCGGCAACTCGCTCTTGATTTCCCTCGCCACCACTGCGTTAGCAGTCTTGGTAGGGGTGTTGGCTGGCTACGCACTTGCCCGACTGAATTTTAGGGGCAAGGGAATCGTTACGGCCATCATTCTGGCGGCCTCGATGTTCCCTGGTATCGCTCTTGTGACACCGCTGTTTCAGCTGTTTTCAAACATTGGGTGGATTGGCACCTACCAGGCGCTCATTGTGCCGAATATTTCGTTTGCGCTGCCACTGACGGTGTATACGTTAATTAGCTTCTTTAAGCAGCTTCCGTGGGAGTTGGAGGAGGCGGCTCGTGTGGACGGTGCGAGCCGCTTTACGGCCTTCCGGAAAGTGCTGCTGCCTTTGGCTGCACCAGCGCTATTTACCACGGCTATCTTGGCGTTCATTGCGACGTGGAATGAGTTCATGTTGGCGAAGCAGTTATCGACAACAGCGACGGAACCTGTGACGGTGGCGATCGCCAGGTTCTCGGGTCCGAGCGCCTTTGAGTACCCCTACGCCGCCGTGATGGCTGCTGGCACGTTGGTGACGGTCCCCTTGGTAGTGATGGTGCTCGTCTTCCAGCGTCGCATCGTGGCGGGACTGACCGCAGGCGGTGTGAAGGGCTGACTGAGGCACGTCGAATAGCCCATCAGGAGTGCTCCTGGTGGGCTTTTCGGTTTAGTGCTCGCGGAAGATACCGCGTTGGCGGATGTTGATGCCGCGGCCGCAGCGGTCGCGGAGTTCACTGCGGTTGAAGTGGAGTTCGTCGGATCCGGGTGGTTTGAATCCGGCCTCGCCGGTGACGGGGTCGCGCTCGTGGCGGCCGTTTTTGGGTTTTCCGGGGTCATCGTCGTTTCGCCCGTTGTGGTACTTACACAGGGGCAGGAGGGTGATCGCGTCGGTGAGTCCGCCGAGGTAGTGGGCCTTGCTGTGGTGCATTTGGCTGTAGACTGCCGGCCGGTAGCAGCCGGGGTGTGCACAGAAGATCTGGTCGCAGGCGAGGGCGGAGCGGAGCTCTTTGCTGGCGAAGCGCTCGTTTTCTAGTTGGTAGTGGACACCGATGTTGCCGTTCTTGTCGTAGATCGAGACGAAGCCGAAGGGTGCGAGCCGGGAGTTAGCGAGGTCATCGCCATCGATGAGGTTACCGTCGGTGGTCGCGAACTTGCCGTCTCCTTGGTAGGTGGCGTCGTCGGCGTTGATGATGAAGCAGGGGGTAAGGGTGCGGTCCCAGATGCGGGTGAGGGTGACGTCGTCGTAGGTGCCTTCCTTCCACAACGCAACGAGCTTGCGGAGGCCCTGCGCCCACCGAGCAGACGTCGACATCGACGAATCGTCGGGCGCGAGGTAGTTGCAGACGCTGATGAATTCGTCCATTTGCTGGGCTTTGAGCGCAAGTCGGGCGTGCTTGAGACCGGTTGCGTCCGCACGCGGGCCGACGGTCAGTGACGGCTGGGTGTTGCGTGGTAGGTGGGCGCGCCCCCGCTCCGCGCACGCGTTTTTCATCTCGAGCACGTTTGGTTGCTTGTCGACGGCGTAGCTGAGCATTTCCTTGCGGTAAGTTTCCCGCTCTTCCGGTTCCAGGTTGTTCATCCCCTTGGAGATGAGAATGAGGTACTCGGTGGGGAGCTCGTTGGGGCGTGGGTCGGCGACAAGGTCGTAGTCGACCCAGTTGGTGGCACCGTTACAGAGCCGGCGAGCGAAAGAAGGGGAAAGATGATAATCGTCGACAAGCTTCTCGACCCGTTGGGCGACCGACGAGCCGAGAGCCAGGGCCTCCATGAGGATGCCCGGGCCCGTCAGCGCGGAGGCGAGGGAGTCGAGTGCGTGTGTCATGCCTCGAACTCTAACTACCACGCGCACGCTCCGCGCATGGTAGGCGCACGATCTGTGGATAACTCAGCAGCAGGTTAGCTACGGCCTGTGGATTCTGCGCCACAGGATTCGGAGCGCCGAGTGCGGAATCGCAGCTAGCTCGCGTAGGTAGATAAACAAACGCTGATCGGCAGGGGTCGGCGCAGTGATGACACTCACATCGAACTGGTGGTGCCAGGCCCACATGCGGACGCGGGGTGCATGGAAGTCACTTGTCACCACGTCGAAACGCGTAGCCCTACCAAGCGCATGGTAGGCGTTCTCCAAATTTTCGTTGGTGGAACGGGCTTCAGGTTCCACGATGATGTGGGACGCGTCGACACCGTGGGCTACGAGCCAATCGCGCATGGCCTCGGCTTCGCCGTTGTGGCCGGTGACGACAACGGTGGTGGCGGGGGTGATGTGCTCACGGGCAGCTACCAGGCGGCGGGTGAGGGTGGTGCCTGGTAGGCCGTCGATAAGCCTGGAGCCGAGGACGACGAGCGGGCGCACGCTAGGAGAGACGCTCCTGGAGCCGGCGGTCCTTCTCCTCCACCTCGGCAGCCATCTGCGCTTGGTAGGCGGACATCTTTTCGACGAGTTGTGGGTCACCGATCCCCAGCATCCGCACGGCGAGCAGACCAGCATTCTTGGCCCCGCCGATGGAAACGGTGGCGGTGGGGACACCGGAGGGCATCTGGACGATCGAGAGGAGCGAATCCAGGCCGTCGAGATCCTTCAGCGCACGGGGAATGCCGATGACAGGGAGCGGCGTAGCAGCGGCCGTCATGCCCGGCAGGTGGGCGGCACCTCCAGCGCAGGCGATGATCGCCTTGATGCCACGGGTGTGGGCCGTGCGGGCGTAGTCGAGCATCTTGTCGGGGGTGCGGTGGGCCGAGACGACGCCTACTTCGTACGCGACATTGAACTCGTCAAGTATGTCGGCGGCGGGTTTGACGGTATCCCAGTCGGAGTCGGACCCCATGATGATTCCTACCAAGCAGTTATTCATGGCTCCCCACTATAATCCGGGCGGCGGCGCGGGCGCGGTCACGTACGGTGTCGGCATCGGCACCGGAGACGTTGACGTGGCCGAGTTTCCGGCCGGCGCGGTAGGACTTGCCGTACCAGTGGACCTTGGCCTCGGGGTAGTCTTTCCACACCTGCGCCATGGCGGCGGGAATGTCCTGCCCGGACTCGCCTCCGAGGGTGTTAACCATGCAGGTGGCGGGAGCGGTGAGGGCTGTGGAGCCGAGGGGGAGGTCGAGGACGGCGCGGAGGTGCTGCTCAAATTGGCTGGTGACCGAGCCGTCTTGCGTCCAGTGGCCGGTGTTGTGGGGGCGCATGGCGAGCTCGTTGATGAGGATCTCTCCGTCGGTGGTCTCGAACAATTCGACGGCGAGGACACCGGTGACACCGAGCTTTTCTGCGACGGTGCGTCCAATGTGGCGAATCGTCTCTGCCTGTTCTTCCGTGAGCCCCGGCGCGGGGGCGAGGGCCTCCACGCAGATGCCGTCGGTCTGGATGGTTTCGGTGATGTCCCACTGGGCGATGTCCCCGGAGGGGCGGCGGGCGGAGAGGATCGATAGTTCGCGCTTGAGCTCTACCTTGTCCTCTGCCATGAGGCTGACACCCTTGTCCATCAGCTCGGCGGCGAGGGTGGGGGCATCGTCGGTGAACCAGACACCGTGGCCGTCGTAGCCGCCGCGGATCGCCTTCAGGCAGATCGGTTTTCCGCTTGGTAGGCGGGAGGGGTCGGTGACATCCGTGAACCACGGCACCGGCAGCCCCAATTCCTGCATCTTCTTGCGCATTTCCAGTTTGTCCTGGGCGTAGAGGAGGGCGTCGGGCTGGGGTTGGACGTTGATGCCGGCGTCGATGAGCGTGTGGAGGATGTCGCCTGGGACGTGCTCGTGGTCGAAGGTGACGGCATCGGCGCCTGTGGTTACGGCCTGGACGTCCTCAAGGACGGTATAGTCGCCGATGGTAACGTCGGGGGTGACCTGGGCCGCTGAGGAGTCGGTGGCACCTGCCAGGAGCCGTATTGTAAGGCCGAGTTCTGTTGCTTCTGTTTGCATCATGCGGGCGAGCTGACCGTCGCCGATTACGGTGACGATCGGCATGCCTGGTGCGTGGGGATCGTTAGTGCTCACCCATTTAAGCCTAGTAGGTGTCCTCGATGAGCTGGACAAGCTGCTTGGTTTTGGGCACGTTGTCGATGACGACGGGGCGTCGGGATGTGTAGGTGGAAATGACGAGGGAGGAGGAGCGGCGGTGGATGGCGTCGATTTCCTCGTAGAAGATCGACTGCGGGCGAACGAAGAGCCCCGGCTTGCGGGTGATGATCCGCTTGGTAGTGATTGTCGTGCGGGCGGTCCGCGACATAAGCACGGGCCACACAAATCCAATGAGCACCCACACCGCCCAGATGGCGAGGACGAGTGACCGCCACTCGGGTGGGAGGGCAACACCGGCGAGTTCTGCGCCTGCAGGACGGTCGAAAACTCCCACTCCGATGGAACACACGCCGGTGGCCAGCAGCAGCCGGATGGCTGGCATGGTGAGGTGTCGGAAGGTGGTGGTGACGTCGGCGAGGATCAGCTCGTTGGGCTCCAGCTGCACGGATTACTCCAGTGGGCGGACGTGGTGGACCTCGCCGGCAGACAGTTCGTGGCGCTCGCCGGAGCGATCGCGGACGACGAGGAAGCCTTCATCGGTGACGTCTTCTCCTCTACCAAGCAGATCGTCGGTGCCGGGGCGCATGACGCGGATGTCCTTGCCGATGGTGGAACAGACGGCGCGGTAGTCGTCCATGTGGACATCACCGGTGGCCCAGGCGCCGAGCCGGTTGCGCATGGCGGTGAGGACGGAGATGGTCAGTTCGGTGCGGTCGACATCGATGTCTTCCAGCGCGAGGGAGGTGGCGTTGTCGCCGGGCAGTTCCTCGCGCGTCAGCGAATGGTTCAGCCCACAACCGAGGACAACCTCGGGGTGGTTGGTGGCAAGCGCTTGTGCTTCGCCGAGGATGCCACAGATCTTGTTGCCACTGACGAGGACGTCGTTCGGCCACTTGAGGGCGACACGAGAGCCGAGCAGTGGCGACAGAGCGTCGATAAGCGCAAGCCCAGCCATAAGAGACAGTGAGCCGAAGTGGTCGAGGGTGCGCGGACGAACGAGAACGGAGAAGGTGACCTGGGAATGGGCAGGTGTGACCCAGGCGCGGCCACGGCGACCGCGGCCGGCGTCCTGGAACTCGGCGATCTCTGCGGTGAAGGTGGGGGCACCGTCCGCAGCGGCTTGGAGGAGGTCGGCGTTGGTGGAGCCGGTGTGATCCAAGACGGTGAGCTGCTGGTACAAGTTCGTGTCTACCAAGCGCCGCTGGAGTTCGTCGCGGTTGAGGGGCTCGCGGTTAGTCATGGCAGAAATCTTAATCGCCCTCCCGCCGTCTACCCCCTATGGGTGTAGCAATCGGACGCAAATCGGACATCATACATCGAACCGGACATAGTGACCATCACCCCTTGTCGCTGCGGTTTTTGCCTTAACCACAGGAAATGGTGACACCAAAGACAAGGGGCGCGGAGCAAACCCGCGAAAATTCGAAGTGGGAAACATCACTTTTGCGTTTCACGTACACGCTAGACTGGCGATATGACAGCTTCAATTAAAACCACCGACGAGAAGCCGGACCTCACAACGACGGCCGGCAAGCTTGCGGATCTGCGTAACAGGATCGCGGAAGCACGCTTCCCCATGGGCGAGGCCCGCGTAGAGAAAGTACACGCCAAGGGCAAGAAGACGGCGCGTGAACGCGTCGAGTATCTTCTCGACGAAGGGTCGTTCGTGGAGATCGATGCGCTCGCCCGTCACCGTTCCACCAACTTCGGTCTCGATGCCAAGCGTCCCGTCACCGACGGTGTTGTCACCGGTTACGGCACAGTCGACGGCCGCAAGGTGTGCGTATTCTCCCAGGACGCGACCGTCTTCGGTGGCGCGCTCGGCGAGGTGTACGGCGAGAAGATCGTCAAGATCATGGACATGGCCATCAAAACGGGGTGCCCCATTATTGGCATCAACGAGGGTGCCGGCGCCCGCATCCAGGAGGGCGTGGTCTCCCTGGGCCTGTACTCCCAGATCTTCCTCCGCAACACGCAGGCCAGTGGCGTTATCCCGCAGATTTCCCTCATTATGGGTGCCTGCGCCGGTGGCCACGTGTACTCCCCGGCTCTGACAGACTTCATCGTCATGGTGGATAAAACCTCCAAGATGTTCATCACCGGACCGGCCGTGATCAAGACGGTGACCGGCGAAGAAGTTACCCAGGAGGAACTCGGCGGTGCCGAGACCCACATGACCATGTCGGGCACCTCCCACTACACCGCCGCTGACGATGCCGATGCCCTTGACTTCGTCCGCGACCTCTTGAGCTACCTGCCATCCAACAACCGCGCAGAAACGCCACGTGTGCAGACGGCCATTATGGAGGGGTCGATCCAGGACAACCTCACCGAGGATGACCTGACCCTGGACACCATCATCCCGGATTCCACCAACTCCCCGTACGACATGAAGGAGGTCATCTCCGCCATCGTCGATGACGGCGAGTTCTTGGAGATTCAGGAGGCATACGCCGAAAACCTCATCGTGGGCTTCGCCCGCATCGAGGGTCGCGCCGTGGGCATTGTCGCAAACCAGCCGATGCAGTTCGCAGGCTGCCTCGACATCAAGTCCGCAGAGAAGGGGGCGCGCTTCGTCCGTACGTGCGACGCGTTCAACATTCCGATCGTGGAGTTCGTCGACGTGCCCGGCTTCCTCCCCGGCACCAACCAGGAATACGAGGGCATCATTCGCCGTGGCGCGAAGCTCCTCTACGCCTATTGTGAGGCGACCGTGGGCAAGATTACGGTCATCACTCGCAAGGCCTACGGTGGCGCATACTGCGTCATGGGCGGCAAGGAAATGGGCGCGGACCTCGTCTACGCATGGCCCACGGCAGAGATCGCCGTCATGGGTGCTTCCGGAGCTGTCGGCTTCATCTACCGCAAGGAGCTGAAGAAGGCAGCCGAGGACCCGAATCAGGACATGCAGAAGCTGATGAAGGAATACGAAGCCGAATACGAGCGCACTCTGGTGAACCCCTACATGGCAGCAGAGCGGGGCTTCGTGGACGCGGTCATCCCGCCGAGCGAGACTCGTGGCCACCTCATTGAGGGTCTGCGCCTCCTCGACCGTAAGGTGGTTAATGTTCCTGCTAAGAAGCACGGCAACATTCCGCTGTAACAAAACGAACTGCGTGATCCGATAGGGGTAAATATGAGTGAAAAACAAACGGAACTCACCGTCATTGACGGCGAGGGAACCGACGATTCCGGTCGCACCAAGGACAAGCCCCTCTTCCACGTAGTTGGTGGCAACCCGACGGAGGAGGAACTGGGTGCGCTTACGGCGGTGCTGTCTACGCTGGAAGCAGAGGCCCAGAAGGCCGCTACGGATGAGCGGTACAAGCCCGTCAACAATTGGGGTAACCTCGGCGATCGGCTCGACCGGCCGCAGACGTACAACCCGAACGCCTTTCGCAATAGCCGTTACTTCTAACACGGCACAACGATAAGCCTTGACTAGGCGCTATGCCCGGCTAGACGCGAGATGCCTTCCCCCTGCACCGACAACGGTGCGGGGGTTTTTGCGTGCCATGGGGGTCAACGTCCGATATCTGAATCCTGTCAGTATGTTGTGCAAACATACCGCATAGTGGAACAATAATATGCACAGGGCACGTGCGATAATCATCAGACCACTGGGGCCTTGTGCATCACGACGCGCGCATAATTGCGAGCGCTCACATAATCACATATTTTTGAAAAGAGTTCCAACCTCCCATGACTACCTCAACACCCGCCGCCGGCGAGCGGACGGAGTCGAGCCCCATCAAGGAGCTGACGATCCGCGCCGTCATCATCGGTGGACTCATTACTTTGGTATTCACGGCGGCGAACGTCTACCTCGGCCTCAAAGTGGGTTTGACCTTTGCCACCTCTATTCCTGCAGCTGTTATCTCGATGGCTATTTTGCGCCGTTTCGCTGACCACACAGTGCAGGAAAACAACATTGTTCAGACGATTGCATCGGCCGCAGGCACACTCTCGGCCATCATCTTCGTCCTCCCTGGCCTCGTCATGATCGGCTGGTGGACAGGCTTCTCCTACTGGGAGACGGCCTGCGTTGTCGCCGTCGGTGGCATCCTCGGCGTGACATATTCCATCCCGTTGCGACGCGCCCTGGTAACGGGGTCCGACCTCCCGTACCCTGAGGGCGTCGCTGCCGCAGAGGTGCTGAAAGTGGGCGACACCCACGGTTCAGCAGAAGAAAACAAGCGGGGTCTCAAGGTCATCATCGTCGGCGGCTTGGTATCCGCCGGTATGTCCCTGCTGACCGCAATGAAGGTGGCCGCAGGTTCTCTGAAGAGCTTCTTCCACATCGGCGGTGGCGGCTCCATGTTCGGCTTCTCCATCTCCATGGCCCTCGTCGGTGTCGGCCACCTCGTCGGTGTGGGCGTGTCCATCGCCATGCTCGTCGGCGTGGCAATCTCCCACGGCGTGTTGCTCCCCATCATTTCTTCCGGCCTGGAGCCAGAGGAAGGCGATACCTTCTCCGAGTTCGTGCAGTCCACCTTCAACGGAGACGTGCGTATGGCCGGTGCCGGCGCAATGACCGTCGCCGCCCTGTGGACGCTGCTGAAAATCATCGGCCCCATCGTCCGCGGCATCAAGGATTCGCTTGCATCGTCCCGCCACCGCAAGGCCGGCGACGTGCTGCCCATCACTGAGCGTGATATGCCCATGAGCGTGGTCGTCATTGTCACCTTGGCTTCCATGCTGCCCATCGGCCTACTGCTGTGGCTGTTTGTGAAGGACACGGACATTTCCCACCACGTGGGTTCCCTCATCACCGTGTCCATCATCTTCACGCTCCTCATCGGACTGGTTGTGGCCGGCATCTGTGGCTACATGGCAGGACTTATCGGTGCCAGCAACTCGCCGATTTCCGGTGTCGGCGTGATCATCGTCATCACCGCCGCGCTGCTCATCAAGGTGGTCGCGACCGGCGATGCCAGCCAGACGGACGACCTCGTTGCGTACACGCTGTTCACGGCATCGATCGTCTTCGGCATCGCTACGATTTCGAACGACAACCTGCAGGATTTGAAGACAGGCCAGCTCGTTGCCGCAACCCCGTGGCGCCAGCAGGTCGCGCTCATCATCGGCGTGATCTTCGGTGCTGCTGTCATCCCGCCGGTGCTGCAGCTCATGCTGACCGGCTTCGGTTTCGCCGGCATGGAGGGCGCAGGCCCCGATGCCCTCGCTGCTCCGCAGGCGGCCCTCATGACATCGTTGGCCACCGGTATCTTTGGTGGTTCCCTCGATTGGGGTCTCATCGGCACCGGCGCGCTGATCGGCTGCGCTATTGTCGCCATCGACGAGCTGCTTGGCCGCTCTACCAAGGGCAAGTTCCACCTTCCGCCGCTCGCTGTCGGCATGGGCATGTACCTGCCTATCACCGTGACCTGCACCGTCCCGATCGGTGCATTCATCGGCTACTTCTACGATAAGTGGGCAGATAAGCACGGCTCGATTGCGGGCCAGATGAAGCGCCTCGGCGTGCTCATGGCTACGGGCCTCATCGTCGGCGAGTCCCTGTTCGGTGTGCTGAACGCCGGCATCATCGCGGGGTCTGGCGTGTCCAGCCCGCTGCAAGTTGTGCCGGATTCCTTCGAGGGTGCGGCCAACTGGGTCGGACTCACCGTCTTCGTTGCCCTGCTGTACGGCTCCTACAAGTGGGTCTTCAACATGGGCAAGGCGGCGAAAGCCACTACTACCCCGGACACCAAAGAGGTAACGGAATAATTCCTCTCGCCCTACCGTCCCGCGCGTCCGTGAACCGGTCGCAACCGGGGCGGTTTTCTATGCGATAATGGCGGGCATGCGCTTGGTTTTGGCTTCCGGTTCTGCTTCCCGTCTCATGCTGCTCCACAACGCGGGGGTGGAACCTATTGTCCATCCCGCCGATGTGGATGAGGAGACGATCCTCGCCCGGTTGGAGACCGCTCCGCCACGCGAGCGGGTGGCGGCGTTGGCTCAGGCGAAGTGCGAGACAGTGGCTCCGGTTTACCCCGCAGACGTGACGGTCGGCTGCGATTCAATGCTGCTTATCGACGGCCAGTTGACCGGCAAGCCCCACACGCAAGCGGAGGCTATCCGCCGGTGGGAGAACCAGAGCGGCAAGGTAGGCACGCTTCTCACCGCCCACTACATCACGGGTCCCCAATGCGATGGTTCCCCCTCACGCAAGACTTTTGCCGACGTCTCCGAGACACGGGTCTACTTCGCCTCCCCCACCCGGCGCGACATCGAGGCATATGCGGCCAGTGGCGAACCGCTCCCCTGCGCCGGCGCGTTCACACTGGAGGCGCTGGGGAGTTGGTTCATCGACCGGATCGAGGGGGATCCCAGCGGAGTTATTGGCTTGTCTATTCCCACGCTGCGCCGGGCACTGTATTCACTGGGGATCGACGCATCGAGCCTGTGGAATCGCTAGTCTGGGTGCCATGGAGAAGAAAGATTTACTAGCACCACCGCCCATCATGCTCCCGGCAGAGCCCGACCTCACCGCCGCCACCCCGGAGGATGCCGCCGTCGCGCACCCAGCCTCTCCCACTGTATGGGCGGAACTTGCCGAGCTTGCTCTCGAGCGCCACGACGCCCCCACCATCGCCTATGCGTACGCGCGCACAGGCTACCACCGAGGTCTCGATCTGCTGCGCAAGAACGGCTGGAAGGGGTGGGGTCCCGTGCCGTTTTCACACGAGCCGAACCGTGGGGTTCTGCGCGCTATCGCCGCGCTAGCCAATGCTGCCAAGCTCATCGGCGAGAATGACGAGTACGACCGCTTGCAGAAGATGCTTGAGGATGCCGATCCGACCGTTGTCCAGGACCTGCTTTCCTAAGTCGCGAGCATGACGTAGCACACATGCTTATGCCCTCCTCACCTGCGTGAGGAGGGCATTATCATCTGGCGTTATTGATTGAAGATAGTCTGCAGGCCGATAGCCGCAGCGATCGCTGCGATGAGGCCCATGATGGCACCGCTGAGGCCGATGAGAACATCGGCAAGATCGGAGCTGCCGGTTGCATCAGCGTGGCTATCATCACCGGAGCCAGCGTTGTTATCGTCACCGGCACTGATAGTCACGGGGATGGTCGCCTCCGTACCAGCATCGGTGGTGATGGTGATGTGCTGGTCGCCGCTGAGTCCCTCGGGAACGGTGAGGGTGAGCTTCGCGGTGCCGAAGGTGTCTTGGCCAGGTTCCGGCTTGGTGGTCTTGTCAATCTGTGCCTCGGCGCTGACATCTCCCAGCGTTGCCTTCACGGTCGTCGCAGTGCCGCCCACCGTGTAGTCGAGGGAGCTGAGATCAAGGGTGATAGTTTCGCCCGGCTTGACCTTTCCGCTGATCGATGCCCCAACGCCAATCTGTGCGGGGTTAGCAGTGGTCTCCTTGTCCTTGAGGCCGTAGATGAAAGCATCGAGATCCATGAGTCCAAGAGTCTTGACCTCACCGGTGGTGAATCCCTTGAAGTTGTCGCCGCCTGCTAGAAGGAAGGTGTTACCGGCGATGGTGTAAGTCTTGTTGAGGTCAACGGGTGCACCGTTGATGCTCATCGAGGTGATCTTTTCACCGCGCGGCTTAGCGGGATCGTAGGTGTAGCTGAAATTCTTGGACCAGCCGAGCATGAGCACGGCCCGGGAGGAACCGTCAGCCTGCCACTGCTGTTCCAGCACGTCCTTGAGAGCAGCGCCGGTGATTTCGACGTAACCGATCTCGTTGCCGAAGGGCTGAACGAGGAAGGCTTCAGAATAGGTAACATCGCCGCCCTCAATGTCTGCACGGATTCCGCCGGCGTTGATAACACCGAGATCTGGCTTAACGGGAGAGTTGGCTGCGAGGTAATTCTTGGAAGCCTCGCCGATGAAGTTGCCCAGGACTGATTCGCTGCCACGGGAGGATCCGGCGCCGGCAGCGGTGAGGTCATCAGAGGCGCGCCGCATCTCGGGCGCGTTTTGGGCGACGATTTCCTGACCGAGTACCTCGGACTTATTGTGGGCCTTCTTCACCAATGCGGTGAGTTCTGCATCTGGGTTGGTGACGCAGTCGGTGTCCTTGGCAATCTCATCGACGGTCTGGACGGATCCCGTGATGGATGTGAGGGCGCGCTTGGTAGTGTCGTACTCGATGTCGATGTCTCCGACAGCGGTGCCATAGTTTTCTGCCTGCACAATGACGAGTGGGAGTGCCCCCTCGCGCTCTACGGTCTTCTGTGCGAACTGGTGAGAGTGCCCGCCAACGACGGCTGCGACGTTATCGGAGAAGGAACCGAGAACGCTATCGGATTGCAGTGCAACATCCTCGTGCATGAGGGCAATGACGATATCCGCCTCGCCATCCTTGACCAGGCGATCGGCCTCTGCGTTGATGGCAGGGATGGGGGCGGTGGCGGTGATTCCCTCGATTCCGGAGGGGCTGACGAGCGAGGGAAGCTTATCTGTGATGGCACCGACGAAACCGACTTTTACGCCGTTGACCTCCTCGACATAGGAGGGGGCAAGCTCCGGAGTCTCACCCTCAACGTTGACACCAAGGTGCGTGTACTTTGCGAGCTTGTCACCGTTGATTCCGATGCGCTCCGAGAGATCTTTCCAGCCTTGGTCGAATTCGTGGTTGCCGACGGCGGACGCGACGAAGCCCATGGCGTTGAGTGCCTCAATCGTCGGCACGTCCTTGTCTACAGAAGACACGAAGGTGGAACCGCCGATGTTGTCTCCTGCGGAGACGCGGATCTGTGCGGCGCCTTCGTCGGCAAGCTTCGGCATGTGACAGGCGAGGATGGCGGCACCGGGTTCCTTGAGTGATCCGTCCTTGTTGGTCACGGTCTCGATGTGGCCGTGAAAGTCGGTGATGGCGGCGATATTGATTTTGGAAATAGTGGCTTCCTGCGCGAATGCAGGGCTGGTGAGGGTGGCAGCGCTGACGGTAGCTGCGGTGATACAGGCAATGGCACGTGTGATGTTTGACATGATCTTGCTCCTGAAATATGTGGATTAGTACACACCGTCATCTCGCGCTCAGGGGAGTGCGTCCAGGGTGTGTGTATTATTTGTAACCCGGATCAACAAGGTTCGCAGTGCAACTACCCCTGGGGCTGGATCGGCCAGCATAAATGCCGTCCGCAATGTGATTTAATGCATACCCTAACGCACAATATGACCGACACCTCTAGAATGGTCTGCAAGTGTTTGTTTGTAGTCCAGAAAGAGGAAGACCGTGGCTTTGGAGATCGACCCGGATACACACCAACAGGAGTACGCGCACCCCGAGCACGTTGTGAGCGCCTCATGGCTTGCCGCACACGCAGGAATGCGTGGGCTCGTTATTGTGGAAAGCGATGCAGACGGGTATCAGTACGATCTTGGACACATTCCCACCGCGATCCGCATTCACCCGCAGGCAGAGTTATCTGACCCCCTCCGCCGGGATATTCTCAGCGCCGAGCCCTTCGCACAACTCATGGAGGACAAGGGGATTTCGCCCTCCGATACGGTGGTGATTTACGGCGATTCCGCCAACGCGTGGGCCTGCTACACAGCGTGGATCATGCGCCAGTACGGGCACGAGGATGTCCGTATTCTTGACGGTGGCCGCGATGCGTGGGCAGGCGAGGAGCGCGAGCTCGTCTTTTCGTTCCCCATCCCCGCGCGGGTGTCCTACCCTACTCCCGAGGTCACGTCTCTATCCTCCCGGATGCTCGTCGGTGAACTTCACGATCGCCTTGGGTCCCTGCAGCTAGTCGACGTCCGGTCTCCCGGTCTTTTCGACGGCTCGGAGGCCTCTGGCGCAGCGCGCGACGGGCACATCCCCGGCGCCCACAACATCCCCTGGAAGTCCACATTGCAGCCTTCGGGGCGCTTCTCCGACGCGGAAACCACCCGGCAACCCTATGCCAACCTCGACCCGCACGCGCCGACTGTGGTGTATTGCAACGGCGGAGCGCAAGCATCCCACACCGCCTTCATTCTCGAAAGCCTCCTCGGCTTCACCGACGTAACCGTCTACGACGGGTCATGGACCGAATGGGGCAACATGATTGGCATGCCCATCGACCGTGCCTAAGGGGCAAACCCCCTCCCTACGTAGGCAACTTCTGGCAACCAGGGTCTGTTCACTTTCGGTTAATAATCCACCGACAAAGACCACAGAACCGGACTTAATTGCTCCTTACACCCCCTAAATGGACCCTCTTCGCCTCGGAAGTTTGCTCTGAAAAGCTGGTCAATCCTATTGTTTTGCGACAGAAACTGTGTCCGGTTAGGGTAATTTTTACCCCCACACGAAGGTCTTATGACATCACATCTATGCCTTAAAAAGGGGGTACTAGACGACGCATTTACCCCATTGCTTGGCCAATTTTCCACCGCGGAGGGTGAAAGCTGTGCCACAATTGAAACAAAATCACATCCTTTTGTGAAGGCGAGTACCTCCACAGGAGGAGAAGACATGATGCAAAGAAGGAGCGCCATGACAGTAGAGCAACGCGAGATTAAGAAGGTCCTCGTAGCAAACCGTGGAGAGATCGCGGTGCGCATTATTCGGGCCGCCAAGGATGCGGGTATCCCCAGCGTTGCGGTGTATGCGGAACCAGACGCAAACGCACCATTTGTCTCGTTGGCGGATGAAGCTTTCGCATTAGGAGGCCAGACCTCCGCAGACTCGTACCTTAACTTTGACAAGATTCTGGATGCCGCACAGAAGTCCGGCGCCAACGCCATTCACCCCGGCTACGGCTTCCTCTCAGAGAACGGCGATTTCGCCGAGGCAGTCATCAACGCCGGCCTTATCTGGATCGGACCGTCACCACAGTCCATTCGCGACCTTGGTGACAAGGTGACCGCACGGCACATCGCCGAGCGCGCCAATGCCCCGATGGCTCCCGGCACCAAGGATCCCGTCAAGGATGCCGACGAGGTTGTGAAGTTCGCAGAAGAGCACGGCCTGCCCATCGCTATCAAGGCCGCCTTCGGCGGTGGCGGACGTGGCATGAAGGTCGCCTACACCATGGACGAGGTGAAGGATCAGTTCGAGTCCGCCACCCGCGAGGCCACCACCGCATTCGGTCGTGGCGAGTGCTTCGTAGAGCGCTACCTCGACCGCGCCCGCCACGTCGAGTGCCAGGTTCTCGGTGACCAGCACGGAAACGTCGTGGTCGTAGGTACCCGCGACTGCTCCCTGCAGCGTCGTTTCCAGAAGGTTGTTGAGGAGGCTCCTGCCCCCTATCTCACCGACGAGCAGCGCACCCGCCTACACGAATCCGCCAAGGCAATCTGCAAGGAAGCAGGCTACTACGGCGCAGGTACCGTCGAGTACCTCGTCGGCTCCGACGGTCTCATTTCCTTCCTCGAGGTCAACACTCGCCTCCAGGTGGAGCACCCCGTCACCGAGTTGACCACTGGCCTCGACCTCGTTCGCGAGCAGTTCCGCATCGCCGAGGGCAAGGAGCTCCACATCAAGGAGGACCCGACACCCCGCGGCCACGCGTTCGAATTCCGCATCAATGGCGAGGATCCGGGTTCCGGCTTCATCCCCTCCCCCGGCACCGTTACCACGTACAAGGAGCCCACGGGCCCCGGTGTTCGTGTTGACTCCGGCATCACCGAGGGATCCGTCATCGGTGGTCAGTTCGACTCCATGCTAGCCAAACTCATCGTCTACGGCGAGACCCGTCTCGAAGCGCTCGAACGCTCCCGCCGTGCGCTGGCCGAGTACGTGATCGAGGGGCTGCCCACGGTCCTGCCGTTCCACCGTCACATCGTGGAAAATCCCGCTTTCGTCGGCACCGAAGACGGCTTCGATGTGTACACGAAGTGGATCGAGGAAGAGTGGGAGAATCCGCTCCAGCCCTACACGGATGACACCGAGGTGGACGAGGATGAGCAGCCGTCCAAGAAGATCGTCGTGGAGGTCAACGGACGTCGCGTCGAGGTGGCGCTGCCTGCAAGCCTCGCCCTCACTGGCGGTGCCTCCGGCGCCAAGAAGCACCCCAAGCGCCGTCGCGGCAGTGGTGGCAAGTCCAATGTCTCCGGCGATGCAGTTACCGCGCCGATGCAGGGAACCATCATCAAGGTGAACGTCGAGGAAGGCCAGGAGGTTGCTGAAGGCGAAACCGTCCTTGTCCTCGAGGCCATGAAGATGGAGAACCCGGTCAAGGCTCACAAGGCTGGTAAGGTCACAGGCCTGGCAGCTGAGGCAGGTTCCACCGTGAAGAAGGGCGACGTGCTCCTCGAAATCAAGGATGCCGAGTAAGGGTTGCACGATCTGAGAAGATCATGTTACGATAAAGGTCCCTTTCGATAAAGGGTTTAGGGAATACGCAGTGCCCCGGCTTCGGCCGGGGCACTCGCGTATCCGGACTTTTATCTGTCCTTCTAACAATTGGACAGCTTCGGAATCCGTGATATACTAAAGATCCCTTTCGATAAAGGGTTTAGGGAATACGCAATGCCCCGGCTTCGGCCGGGGTATTTGCGTTTCTAGGTAAAAAGGAGGGCCACCGGGTGCGTACACCCGATGGCCCACTTCTTTGTTGGCTACTTAATCACGACGAGGAGGTCGCCACCCTCCACCTTCGTCGGGCCCGGGACAACGACGCGGTCGATGACACCATCGATGGTGGCGGTGATGGAGGCTTCCATCTTCATCGCCTCGATAATGGCCACCGGGTCACCGGCCCTGACCTCGTCCCCCGCAGAGACGGACGCAGTCACGGCACCGGCAAATGGCGCGGCCACGTGACCCTCATTGTTCGGATCGGCCTTTTCAGCTGCCGGGGTGAGGTTCTCCGCCGATTCGTCGCGCACGGCTGTCGGGCGAATCTGGCCGTTCACGTTGAATACGACCTTTCGCATGCCCTTCTGATCTGGTTCGCCGATCGCGTCAAGCCGCACAAGCATCGGGGTGTTGGACTCTTCCAGCGGAATCGCCGTCTCCTCGCCCTCCCTCAGGCCGTAGAAGAACTGGCGGTCGGACAGGTTGGCCGTGTGCCCGTAGAGTCGACGAGACTCCTTGTAATCGGCTGTGGGGCCGGGGAACAGAAGGCGGTTCAGCGTGTCGCGACGCACCTCAGCGTCCTCGGAATTGAGGAGCTCTGCATCGGCGGGCTCCACCTCGACGAACGGCTTGTGCCCCTCGCCGCGCCCTTCGAGGATCTTCGTGCGCAGCGGCTCTGGCCAGCCACCGGGCGGGGTACCCAGCTCACCACGGAGGAAGGAGATGACGGAATCCGGGATGTCGTACTTCTGCGGGTCAGCGGCGAAGTCCGCCGGATCCACGCCAGCGCCCACCAGGTGCAACGCTAAATCGCCGACAACCTTGGACGAGGGAGTCACCTTCGTGGGGCGCCCGAGCATGTCAGACACAGCAGCATAGGTATCCTCGATGATCTCGAAGCGGTCTGCTAGTCCAAGCGCTGTCGCCTGGGCACGCAGGTTGGTGAGCTGGCCACCAGGAATCTCGTGGTGGTACACGCGCCCGGTCGGTGCATTGACTCCGGACTGGAACGGCGTGTACATACTGCGCACAGCCTCCCAGTAGGGCTCCATTTCCATGATCGCGTCCAGGTCAAGGCCTGTATCGCGGGAGGTATTAGCCACGGCTGCGACAAGTGCCGACAGCGACGGCTGGCTCGTCGTTCCGGATAGCGGTGCGGAAGCCACATCCACGCAGTCCGCACCGGCCTCTGCAGCCGCCAGGTAGGTGGCGAGGCCACCGCCCGCGGTGTCGTGGGTGTGGACGTGGATGGGGACGTCGAAACGTTCGCGGAGCGCAGACACGAGGGTGCGGGCAGCCGAGGGACGCAGGAGTCCTGCCATGTCCTTAATCGCCAGGACGTGGGCTCCGGTGTTCACGATCTCCTCGGCGAGGTGGAGGTAGTAGTCGAGGGTGTAAAGCTTCTCCCCTGGATCCGAAAGGTTACCGGAGTACGCCATGGCCACCTCAGCCACCGCAGTGCCGGTGTCCAAAACGGCATCGATGGCCGGACGCATCTGGGACACGTCGTTAAGCGCATCAAAGATACGGAAGACGGAGACACCCGAACGCTCGGCCTCCTTCACAAACGCCTGGCAGACGCTGTCCGGGTAGGGCGTGTAGCCCACCGTGTTGCGGCCGCGAAGCAGCATCTGGATATTGATATTCGGCATCGCCTCGCGCAGGCGATCGAGACGGCACCACGGATCCTCGTTGAGGAAGCGCAGCGCAACGTCGTAGGTGGCACCGCCCCATGCCTCCGCAGACCACAGAATCGGCGTGAGCACCGAGGTGACACGTGCCGCATCCTCCAGCGGGTTGGAACGGAATCGGGTGGCAAACAGGGACTGGTGCGCGTCACGGAAGGACGTATCCGTAACCGCAAGAGCCTCCGTTTCGCGCAGCTTGCGGGCAAATTTCTCCGGCCCCAGCTCGCGCAATTCATCGCGGGAACCGGGGAGTACCTCGCGCCCCTTCACACAGGGGAGCTTCGCCGAGGCATCGATCGCGCCCGCAGGCAGGGGCCCGTTCGGTTGGTTGACGGTGATCGTGCCGAGGTAGCTGAGCAGGCGGCCCGGTTCGTCGTCGGCAGGCGGTGCCTGCAGAAGATGCGGGTGATCCGGGATGAAGCTGGTAGAGATGCGCTTGTGGGTGAAGTCCGGCTCACGCAGGAGGGCACGCAGGAAGCCGATGTTCGTTGCCACACCGCTAACCTCGAACTCAGCCAGTGCGCGCTGAGCGCGAGCAACGGCACCGGAGAAGGAGTTACCCCGGCAGGTGAGCTTCACCAGCATAGAATCGAAGTGGGCCGTGATCTCGCCACCGAGGGCAGCGGACCCATCGAGGCGCACGCCACCACCACCAGGCGAGTGGTAGGCCGTGATGACACCGGTGTCCGGGCGGAACCCGTTGGACGGATCCTCGGTAGTGATGCGGGTCTGCAGCGCAAAGCCATGCAGCGCTACGGACTCTTGACTCAGCCCCAGGTCCTTCAGCGTGGCGCCGGCGGCAATGCGCATCTGAGCCTTGACAATGTCTACCTGGGTGACCTCCTCGGTGACTGTGTGCTCCACCTGGATGCGGGGGTTCATCTCAATGAACACATGGTTGCCGTGCTCATCAACGAGGAACTCGACGGTGCCAGCGCCCTGGTAACCGATGTGTTTACAGAACTTGACGGCGTCTGCACAGATCTGGTCGCGGAGTTCCGGATCAAGGTTGGGGCTGGGCGCGATCTCCACGACCTTCTGGTGGCGACGCTGCACGGAACAGTCACGCTCGAACAGGTGGATGACGTCGCCTGTCGCGTCGGCGAGGATCTGCACCTCGATGTGCTGCGGATTGATAACAGCCTGCTCGAGGTACACGCTCGGGTCACCGAAGGCGGAATTCGCCTCGCGGGATGCCTCGGCGGCCAGCTCCCGCAGGTGCTCGGCATCCGGGACGAAGCGCATGCCACGTCCGCCGCCGCCCGCAACAGCCTTAACAAACAGCGGGAATTCCCGGCCCTCGGCGTAGGACACGAGCGTATCGATATCGTCGGTGGCCTCGGAATCCTCGAGGATGGGCAGGCCCGCCTCTTTGGCGGCGTGTACAGCAGCAGCCTTGTCACCAGTCAGATCCAAAACTTCGGGGGTCGGGCCGATGAAGGTGAGCCCATTTTCCGCACATTCGCGGGCCAGCTGCGGGTTTTCAGAAAGGAAGCCGTAGCCGGGATACACGGCATCGGCACCGGATTCCTTGGCCACGCGCATAATCTCGTCGATGTCAAGATAGGCGCGGACGGGGGCGCCCTCCTCGCCAATGAGATATGCCTCCGATGCTAGTGAACGGTGGAAAGAACTGCGGTCTTCGATGGGGAAGATCGCCACGGTTTCCGCACCCGTCTCATACGCGGCACGGAAGGCACGAACAGCGATTTCACCTCTGTTGGCCACGAGAATTTTGGAAAATGAGGGGAGCAGGTGCCCCGCTGCCATGGCACCCTCGAGCTCCTGCGGATTAAGTAGCATGAAGCGACCTTTCATAAAAGTATGTAGCACGTCACACGTAGCTATTACAGAATACTAGGTCACCACTTAAAATGGTCTGATTTCTCATGCTTTATTTTTCACCCCCATTATTTTCGCCCCAGAGCACGTAGAACGGCCCCCGCGTGAGCGAAATAGGAAAGCATTCTCACACGGGGACCACCCCCTTCTCACCTAGCGGTGGGAGCTAGTCAAGAGCTAGTCAAGATCATCGTGCTTCACCAGCTGGCGCGCGGCCTCCGCGATGGACCCGGACAGCGTCGGGTACACGGCAAAGGAGTCCGCAATATCGGCCACCGTCAAACGGTTAGACACGGCGACAGCGACGGTGGTGATGAGCTCCGACGCGTTCGGGGCAACGATGACACCGCCGATGATCTGGCCGGAGTTGCGACGGCAAAACAGCTTGACAAAGCCGTAGCGAATGGAGCGCATCTTCGCACGCGCGTTGGTGTTCAGCGGCAGCGTGACGATGCGGGCCGTCACCTTCTGCTCCTCGATTTCCTTCTCAGTCACGCCGACAGCGGCGATCTCTGGTCGAGTAAACACGGCCGTGGCCACTGTCTTCAGGCGGATCGGATCGACACCCTCCCCCAGCGCGTGGTACATGGCAATGCGCCCCTGCATAGCGGCGACGGATGCCAGCGGGAAGAGATCCGTGCAGTCGCCGGCCGCGTAGATGCCGGAGATGTTCGTACGGGACACGCGATCCACGTGCACATGGCCCGACTTCGTCATCTCCACACCGACCTTATCCAGGCCAAGGCCGTCGGTGTTGGGGACGGAGCCAACAGTGAGGAGTGCATGGGAACCGAAGATCTCGCGCCCGTCCTGCGTGGTCACCTTGACCCCACCGTCTTCGGTGCGGGAGACGGAGGAGACGCGGCAGTTCTTTTCCAGGTGGACGCCGCGCTCAGAGAGAACAGCCTCAAGGGTGTCGGCTGCGTCGGCATCGTCGTGCGGCAGGATGCGGTCGCGGGACGCGCACATCGTCACCTTCACTCCGAGCTCCGCGAAGGCGGAGACGAACTCTGCACCGGTGACACCGGAACCGACGACGATGAGGTGATCAGGGAGCTCGGTGAGGTCGTAAACCTGGCGCCAGGAAAGGATGCGCTCACCATCCGGCTCCGCACCAGGCAGAACTCGGGGATGCGCACCCGTGGCGATGAGGACGAGCTCGCACTCAATAACTTCCTCCGTACCGTCGGCGTGGTCCACGTGCACGGCGTGGACGTTCTTGCTTGTCGGTGATTCCTTGAAGTAGGCGCGACCGGCAATGAGGCGTGTACCATTGAACTCCAGCTGGGCACGCACGTCAGCCGACTGTGCGCGGGCCAGTTCCCGCACACGCGCGTTGACCGAACCGATCTCGAGGAATTTTCCGTTTTTCTGGTAGTCGAACCCCATGTCATCTGCGCGGCGCAGGTCGGTACGAATACCCGTCGCCGCAATCAGCGACTTAGAGGGGACACAATCGTAAAGTACGGCAGAGCCACCGGAACCCTGATCCTCTACGAGGGTGACCTCTGCGCCGTATTTCGTTCCGGCGAAAGCAGCCTCGTAGCCCGCAGGGCCACCGCCAATAATGACAACTCGCTTAGACATGTTTCGTCACAGTTCCTTGAGTATCGTTGGATTTCGCGTGTACACAACGTCACACAAACGTCACTGTGTAGTCTAATGTCCGGCCGGTCCGCACGGGCATGCCAGCACTCCCCCTTCTCACCCCCGGTTATTGCGACCGGGGAAACACATCGTTGTTTTTGCTGCCCTAATCGAGGGTGAACCGGGAAGCGATAGACGCGAAGAGACGTACACCAACAGCAATGGCGCGATCGTCGACAAGCATATCGTCGCAGTGGAGGTCCTTCTTATCACCCTCGCCGGACCAACAGCCGAGCCTGGCCATAGAACCGGGAACATGCTCGAGATACCACGAGAAATCTTCCCCGCCGGAGCTCTGCGGTGCCTGAACGGCCGACGTCCCAGCGGCGGCCGCCAGGATCGCAGTTGCAACCTCGTCGTTAACCACCGGCGGCACCCCACGAATGTAGTTAATCTCATACGTGCACCCCGTCGGCGCAAGCACCTGGCCGATGAGCTCCTCCATGAGCGGCTGAATCGTCCGCCACACGCGGATATCCGCCGTACGAATCGTCCCCATAAGTGTCCCCTCCTTAGGGATCGCGTTAGCAGCGTGACCTGCATGGATTGAGCCGAACACGAGGACCGTACCGGTGCGCGGATCAACGCGCCTACTCAAAAGCGCAGGCAGCTGCGTCACCAGCTGACTCATCGCGAACACAACGTCGGCGGTCTGCTGCGGGCGGGACGTGTGCCCACCCGGGCCCGTGACCGTGATCTCCACAACATCACCCGCAGAGGTAATTGCCCCCGTACGCACGCCGATGGAACCGACCTTGAGCTTCGGTTCTGCGTGGATGGCATAGATTGCCGCCACACTATCGAGAACACCCTGCTCAATGACCTCCGGCGCGCCACCGTCCATGACCTCCTCGGCCGGTTGAAAAATAAACCGCATACCTGGGTTGAGGTCCGAGGCACACCCCGCCAACGCGCAGGCAGTGGACAACGCAACCGTGACGTGCAGGTCGTGCCCACACGCGTGGGAAACGCCGGGAACGACAGACGAGTACGGCAGCCCCGTCGCCTCCGTAATCGGCAGCGCGTCCATGTCTGCCCGGATGGCCAGCCGGTTACCGTCGGCATCGGGCTCACCGATGTCCACGTAGAGGCCGGTAGGCTCGAGTCGCACCGGCTGCAGCCCCACCGCTTCTAGCTTTTCGACGATGAAGTCGGTGGTAGCGAACTCCTCATGACTAAGCTCAGGATGCTCGTGGAGGTGGCGCCGCCACCCGATCGCTTCGGACTCGTGTTGCCGCAGCCACTCCTCCGCGGTGGCGGAGATGAGCTCACTGGTCATCAGGTTGCTCCCCTTTCATACCCTGACACCGCCCGACGTGGCGCTGTCACTGCTGAAAGCCTACCGCTAATCCGCTGGGCACCTAACATGGGGCATATGACACTTACATTCGGCACTGCAGGCCTCCGCGCCCCTGTCGGGCCCGGCGATGGCCAAATGAACGTCAAGCAGGTCACCCGCGTCACTGCGGGCTTGGCCAGCTGGTTTGCCGAGCGCTTCGCAGAGCTCAACCGCCACCACGAGGCACCCAGCTCACTCGAATCCGGAATCGGGCGCGCACTGTACGGCGACGAAGGCCCCATGCAGTTCGTCGTCGGACACGATGCCCGCTACGGCTCATCTATCTTCGCCACCACGGCCGCCGAGGTCCTCGCCGGGGCCGGCTTTGACGTCATGCTCCTGCCGAGCCCCACCCCTACACCCGTGGTGAGCTGGCTGATCCGCGAGCGCAATCTGGATGGTGGCATCCAGATCACCGCCTCACAGAACCCGGCCAGCGACAACGGGTACAAGGTCTACCTCGAAGACGGTGCCCAACTCCCCGTCGAGCTGGAAGCCGAGATCCTTACCAAAATTGCGGCCGTCGGCTCGCCTTTCGACGTCCCCCGGGTCACCGTCCGCCCCACCTCCGACCAGTTACGTCGCTACGTTGACAAGGTCGTCGCCCTCGTCGACCCGGAGGAGGGCGACCGCCTGCGGGTGAACAACGACCGCGCCGCCATCCGTGTGTGTTACACCGCCATGCACGGGGTTGGCGGCCGCGCCCTCACACAGGCCTTGCAGGCTGCGGGTTTCGCCCAGACATGGCCGGTGCCGGAACAGCAGCACCCCGATCCGACATTCCCCACCGTTCGTTTCCCCAATCCCGAGGAGCCCGAGGCTGTCGAGCGCGTCATCGCGACAGCGCGCGAGGTGGACGCCGACATTGTCGTCGCCCTTGACCCCGATGCCGATCGCTGCGCTATCGGTGTGGCAACCGGCAACGGACACTACCGCATGTTGCGCGGGGATGAGCTTGGCCCCCTGCTGGCCACACGGCTCCTCTCCACCCCCGATGGCACGCCCACAGTGGCTACGTCCGTCGTCTCTTCCCGCCTGCTCAAACGGATCGCCGAGGACAGGGGCTGGGAGTACCGCGAAACACCGACCGGTTTCAAAAATCTCACTCGCGCTGCCGGCTCACCGGATCAGCTCAGCTTTGCTTACGAGGAGGCAATCGGCACGTGCCCGTACCCACAGCTTGCGGCAGACAAAGACGGCATCTCCACGGCACTTATCGCCTGCTGCTGGGGCGCCGAGCTCAAAAGCCGGGGTACGACGCTCATCGACGAGCTTCACGCGCTCCACAGAAAATACGGGTACTTTACGGGTACCCAGGTATCCCTGCGCTCGTCGGATCCGCAGGAAATTGTCAGCATGATCGCTACCCACGCCCCTAGCGAGGTCGCGGGAATTCCGTTCACCACGACCCCTTTGCCCGCCGCACGCGGCGTGCTCATGACCGGCCATTCACAGGTGGCCAGCATCAGGATCGTAGCGCGCTCCTCCGGCACGGAAAACAAGACCAAGGTCTACATCGAGGTGTCCGATACTGACACCCCCGAGCACGCCGACGAGATCTGCGCTGCCGTTGCGGAGGAGACGAGGGCTTGGATGCGGAAGCTTTAGTCGTCCAGACCCCGGAGAACGTCGAGAAGCTTCTTCTCCGCCGCACTCAACGTGTCGACGGCATCGGAAAGCGTGCGCCACTCCTCGTCGCTGAGCCCCTTCGGCCGGATGAGCTGAACATCATAGGAGGGGTCATCAGCTGTACCTGCTCCCGGCGCGCCACTTGTCAGGTGCGACACTGAGAAACGAGCAACATCCTGCGCGGTCTGAGGCCAGGTCAAATTGACGGAAAGGGACGGATAGTCGTCCTGCTCACAGCGCTGCTGCACCTGCTGATTCGCGCGCGGAAGAAGAACTGCCGGCGGGACGTGAAGCGCAAGCGCCAACGAATAGATCATCTTCATGCTCGGATTCGACGGGTGCTGCGCGCGGTTCTGGTTTCTTTCCAAGTTCGATACCTGGTTGCGGGTATAGCCGGAAAGTTCTCCAAGACGCTCTTGTGTCAACCCTCGCATATTTCGCAAAATACGAAGACGTTTACCTAACTCTAGGCCGTAGCTCGGCCAGTAAAAAAGATCTGAATTAACATCCACACATTCATGATGCACGCTATGTTGTGCACCGTCTGCCAAACTGGTTGTGTACGGATAAAAATTTCTTACTTATTTGTTACGAACTTAAAAACACAGGGAAATCAGTACAAATTCTGTATTTTTCCCATAAATCATAAAAATGAGTCCCCGCATAATTGCGGGGACTCGTGGGGATCGGCTACAAATCGATATTGCGCGGACCGTAAAGGCGGTCTCCGGCATCACCAAGACCGGGGACGATATACGCGTCTTCGTTGAGCGACGGGTCGATCGCGGCGGTCACCAACCGCACCGGGTAGCCGGACTCCTTCAGCGCATTCACGCCCTGCTCGGCGCTCACCATACACACCGCGGTGATGTCCCGTGCCCCGCGTTCAACGAGGAGTTTGATGGCGTGCAGAAGGGAACCGCCCGTGGCGAGCATCGGGTCCACGAGGAACACCGTCTCGTCACTCATGTCGTGAGGGAGCGCCTCCAAATACGGCACTGGCTGGTGCGTCTCCTCGTCGCGGGCGAGGCCGATGAATCCGACCTGCGCATCAGGAATCATGGAAAGAGCGGGGTCGATCATGCCCAATCCGGCACGAATAATGGGGACAATGATCGGAGGCTTCTTCAGCTGCTTGCCCGTCGTAGAGGAAACCGGCGTATCCATGAGGAACTCTTCGATTTCCAGATCGCGGGATGCCTCATAAATCAGCATGGCGCCGAGATCGGCAAGGGCCGCGCGGAACCCAGAGTTGTTGGTTCGTTTGTCGCGCATGATGGACAAGCGCGACTGCGCCAGGGGGTGGTCGATGATGGTGATCTGCATAACCTCATGGTAAAACAACCCGACAAATTGGCGGGAACCAAACCGGGTCGCAAACACGTCTAACGAATATGCAGCCATTACAGTTTGATCCGCTTGCCGCCCGTGACCTGGTAAATAAGCTCGTCGCTGGCGCGGAGGCATGTGTCCCACCCGCCGTCAACATCACATCCCAAATCGCAGCCACCCCCGGTGTCGGGGGGTTCGGAATGGCCCTGATATCCGCCGCAGAGAAGACGGGAAAGGAGATGGCCTCCGTGTGCAACATTGCGCTCGACATCGCCGCCTCCTCGCGGCGCAGCCTTGAGGATATAGAACACCACGATGAGGATCTCGCCCACGCACTAGAGGTGGCACTATGATTGCCGAAACCGCCGAGCGCATCTCCAGCCTCGCCCCACCACAGAACGTTCTTACCGGCGCGGGTACGCCCCCTGATTTCTCTGCTGCGCCGCAGCTGGCAAAGATCTTTGGCGCGGACGCTGGCCCCCTCCTCACCTTGGGGAAAGTTATCGCTAAGGATGTGGGCACGATAGCCAAAGCCGTACAGATGGCTACACCGCTCCTCGCCTCCGCGTTGAAAGACCTCATTGCCCTCGTCCAGCGCTTCATCGCTGAGGCCGCGCGGCTCATCGCGCAAGCGCTCGTCCCCAACCCGGCGACAGCTGCGGCCGCCCTTGCACAGCTGGCGGCACTGCCGACAAAGTACATCTCAGCTGCGCTCGCCCGGGCTGCACAGCTAGAAACCGAGCTCGCACCAGCCACTGCGCTCCTGCGCACCGTGGGCACGACTCCGCTGGAGTTCCATGGAACCCCAGTTCATGATGGTGACGCGTCGACGGCTGAGAAACCGCGCACGGTCGCTATGGAACTCTCCTCCTCCACTGCCGCTGCACCGAAGGCCCTCCAAGCCGTCGAAAAGGCCAAATCACAGCTCGGTACCCCCTATGTGTGGGGCGGACAAGCGCCTGGCCGTGGCTTCGACTGCTCCGGCCTCGTCCAGTGGGCTTACAGGGAGTCTGGCGTGGAACTTCCACGCACAGCTGCCGCTATGGCTATGGGCTCGAGCGTGCCACAAAGCGCGCTCCAACCAGGTGACCTCGCAGTGTGGTCCGGCCACGTGGCAATGTGCATCGGGGACGGCAAGATGATCGAAGCCGGCGACCCTGTTCAGATCAACCCAGTTCGCACGACAAACATGGGGATGCCGTTTAAGGGGTTCTTTAGGCCTACTGCCTAGGGCAGGTGCGTTATCATCTGTAGGCATGGCAGCTACAAAGAATTCCGCTATTGTCCCCATCAAGCTCCGGCTCACTGAGGGCGATGTCTACACCCTGTACGCGCCGGCGTGGAAACAGCACGGCGCGCAGTGGGAGGCGTTCGCCGGCGACGATGCCCACATCTTCGTCTTTAGGTCTCCCGCCGAAATCCTCGCCTGGCTGGAAGCGAACCCGGAAAATGAGCTCACTGAGCACCCCGCGTGGCCACGCTTCTCCGCGCGCGGAGACGATCGCGTAGTTCCCGACGAGCGGCACATCTACAGCCTCATCGAGGTGCCCGCATACCTGGCAGATCGCGCCTCCTATGAAAACGTCACCGCCACGCAGCGCTGCATGGAGGTAGCTAAGGCGCTCGGCAACGTCGGCTCGCTGGCACCTGTTAATACCTTCTTCGCTTCCCACTCTATTTTGGGCAACTTGCGGCGTGGCCACGAGCACTACGCCTCGGAGGAAACCGCTGGCGAGTGGACGGGCATCGGTGCGGTTGTCCTCGATAGCTGGGAGAAAGTTCTGGACGCAATTGACGAGGCCGTCGTCATCCCGGACAGCGACGCTGACGCTGTCGCATCCGCGCAGTCACGGGTGGATGCCGCCGTGGCCGCAGCGACTGCCGCAGCTGCTGCAAAGGAAGAAGGGTCTGCCGCGACTGCGCAGGAAGCGGAAAACATTGATCCGTACGATGCCTCCGTGTGGGCGCACGCCGGCATCGATCCCATTCAGATCACTGTGGACGGCAAGACGGTGTACACACTCCGCAGCTTCGTCGAGAACCAACCGGTATTCCTCGGCAGCTTTGGAAAGATCTTCACGTTCAACAACCGTAAGTCGCTCGCCCGCTGGCTTATGGACCACGACGATCACGATATTGCCAAGCTGTCGACGTGGCAGATCATCAAGGACGAGGCCTCCGTGGGCAACCTCGATGTCCTTGTTCACGACGACAACACCTACGTGCTCACCGGCATCAAGGAGGACATCGCCAAGGGACCGGACTCCGTCGACGTCAAGCAAATGGGTCGCGCAGTCGAGCTCTTCGCCGACACCGCAGACTGGGCGCGCGACGACTCAATGAACGCCACGCTCCTGGCCAACCCCACCTTCGACCGTTACATCAAATACATGCTCGGCAACGAGGGCGGCTACGTTCCCTCCGCCCCGTTCACTGACGAGGTCAACGGCTGGAAGCTGCTGGAAAACACTCTGACTGAGCGCTTCAGCAAATTCTAACTACTCAATGCCCTCCCGCTTACTTGCGTCAGCAGCGACGTGCGCGCTCCTCCTTGCGAGTGCGCCCGCCATCGCCCAGACAACGACCACGCCGCCACCACCGACGACGCCAAACACGGATAGCTGCCCGTACGCCGTCGCGCCACCGCCGCCGGTCGACCACTCGGAGGAGCCAAAGCCAGGAATGGCTACACCCACGCCCCTCCCCGCCCCCACTCCTGCCCCCGGTGGACCCGCCATGAGCCACTGTGGGGTGTCGGTTCCGGAGGGTTTTTCGCTTCCCGACGGTCTGTTGGCCCACTCTTTCCTCGTCTTCGACCTGGATACTGGCGACATCTACGCTGCTAAGGATCCGCACGGCCGTTACCGTCCAGCATCCATCATCAAGGTACTGCTCGCCAGTGTGGCCATCGACCGGCTCTCTCTCACCGATTCAATGGAGGTCACCGCAGAGTCGTCCGACCAAGAAGGATCCTCCGCAGGCATCGGCCCCGGTGGCCGATACACCGTCGAGGACCTTCTTCACGGTCTCCTCATGGCCAGTGGCAACGACACCGCTCACGCGATAGCTCAGCTGCTTGGTGGCGATGAGGAAGCCCTCCGCATGGTCAACGCCCGCGCTCTCGATCTGGGGTCCACTGACACCCGTGTGGCCACGTACTCCGGTCTGGACAGCGCCGGCATGCAGACCAGCGCCTACGACATGGCTCTTTTTTTCACCGATGCCTGGTCCAAACCCACGTTCCGAGAGATCCTCGGCACCGAGAAATACGACTTTCCGGGTTTCAAAGACAACCCTGGGTTCGAGATGTGGAACGACAACCGAATGTTATTTGTCAACGAGAACGCGCTCGGCGGCAAGACCGGTTTCACAGACGATGCCCGCCACACGTATGTCGGTGCGATGAACCATAAAGGCCACCGACTCGCAGCCGTCATCCTCGACGCTGAAGCCTCGAAAAAGCGCGCGTGGGAGATGGCGGAAGAACTTATTGAAGCCACCGATCCGGAAACGATGACTCCCGTCGGCACACTCACCCAAGAAAAACCGAGCGAGCAGCCGACCACCACCGCGCAACCTGCACCACCTGCGGATCCCCCACGATCAAATGCTCATCTCGCGGCATGGGGCATCGTTATCCCCATCGCTGTCCTTCTCCTTGCCGTCATCGTGGCAAGCCTCATGTCGCTCATTGGGGGTGCGAAAAGGAAGTAGGCATGCCGGATAGCCCGACTTCGTCGGGCTATCGTGCAGGCTGACTTGTCAGCCCGGTGGTGATGGGTCGATGGGCATGCCGAGTTGCATCCGGGCAAGACGGACCGCCCCGCCTTGGGCGCACGGGTGCATATTCAACTGGAGGGGTCCGCCGAACGCGGGCTTCCAATACTCCAACCC
>NZ_KV821069.1:128273-128548 GCF_001815555.1 Corynebacterium sp. HMSC073D01
AACTTACACAACAACATCAAATTCGACGACACAGTCTTCCCGCCGAGTTTGACTGGCCAAATGTGGTGTACCTGGCACTCGCTGGCAGGAGTCGAACACCCCGGATGTGGACACACCGGATTACGAATCGACTGGTTAATAAACTCCAACACATCCGCAAACCGGGAATCCTCCGTCATCTCAAACGAATACAAACCGAAGTTTTCAGGAGCCAGGGGACTGACAAGAGCAATAATCCCCTCTTTTTCAAGCTCAGCCTCCACAATCTCCTTACC
>NZ_KV821069.1:128648-138735 GCF_001815555.1 Corynebacterium sp. HMSC073D01
AACTTACACAACAACATCAAATTCGACGACACGGTCTTCCCACCCATTTTCACGGCTTTAATGTGGTGCACCTGGCACTCACTGGCAGGAGTCGAACACCCCGGATGCGGACACACCGGATTACGAATCGACTGGTTAATAAACTCCAACACATCCGCAAACCGGGAATCCTCCGTCATCTCAAAGGAGTAGAGGCCGAAGTTTTCGGGAGCAAGGGGGCTGACGAGAGCAATGATCCCCTCCTTTTCAAGCTCTGCTTCCACAATCTCTTTACCCGTGATGGTGGCACCGTTGGTTGCAGAGAACACGAACTGGTTTCGTTCTTCCTCCGTATACCCCATAAAGTCCATAGTGAACGGGAGCACAAACAAAGGCTTGCCAACAGTGGGAAGCGACCCATCTGCTTCAGACAAAGCCAGCTTGACTAACCCATCAGCAGGACACGTCTTGTCCGTGGCTTTCGCACGATCAAAAATCTGCTTCACCCGGGAGGATTCTGCTGTGAGCGTCAAGGTGGCGAACGTGGAGTTTTTGATCGCCCGATACGTGAGCTTCTTGTCCGGGTTATCGGCCCGGTGTTCATTCAACTCCTGGAGGAGGCGTGCGCCTTGCGCGTTAATCGAGGCGATATCTGTCCCGAGTGGCGTTAGTTCCTCGCGCACACGCCACGCGTAGGCCTTCTTTTCGAGCTTCGCCACCTGAGACTCAATGGCCATGAGCGACCGGAACGTGTGTCCGGCTTGGCGAGCCGCTTCCCGAGCACGCTCCTGTTTGCGCGGTGCCCCACAATGCCCGAAGTAAATGTTGGCGATCTTCGTGATGTGCGAGGCGTTGACAGAGTCGATTCCGCGACGCACAAGCGCGGCCTTGGACACCCCGTAGAGTTCCTCAGCGACATCTATCGCTTGTGCTAGTACCCGGATATAATCCCCCGCTATGCTCACGCCTGACACTATAAAACAGGTCGCTCAACCTTGCATGACAAGTGCCAAAACCGCAGGAAAAAGGCCCCGCACCGGGGTGCGGGGCCTTCGCGTAGGCTTCCTCTTACCAGCTTAGCGAGCGAAGCGAGCTAAGCTGCGAGCTCGTCATCGGCAAAAACCGCGACTCCCTCGGGGCAGTCCTTGCAGGGACGGTGGGCGTCGAGATCCTCGGTGTTATCCAGGGTTTCGGAGGTCTGGGTGACCTTCGGGATGAACACGAGGATGAGGGTGATGGCGATGGCGCACATGACGGCGTTCGTGCCGAGGGCCATGAAGCCTGCCTCGCGGATCGTGATGTTGTCCTGGCGGCCGACGAAGTCGAGGATGTACGTCGGCAGGGCGGAGCCGGTGTCCCGCAGCGCGGTGTAGGTGGCGGCGGCGATGGCTGCGCCGAGGCCCGCGCCGAGGGAAGAAGCCATCTTGAAGATGCCGGCGCCGGAACCGTACTGGTCTTCCGGCAGGCCGCAAAGGGCGGCATCGGTGACCGGAGTGGCGAAGAGGCCGAGGCCGAGGCCGTAGAGGCTGAAGGCGACCGCTGCGATGATGACGTAGGTGCCTGTCATGACGTTGGTGAACATGAGCATGATGATGGACACGAAGACGATGGAGCAGCCGAGGAGCATCGGGGTGCGGACGTTGTAGCGCTGCATCATCTTTTCACCGACGCGGATGAACGCGACAACGAAGATGGCGTACCCGAGGGTGATGAGGCCGGCTTGGCCGGAGGAGTAGCTCGCACCGTCCTGCATGACCCAGAGGAACGCGGCGAGGATGCCGCTGGTGGCGTTCATGATGGCGTTGACCACGCAGGTGGCGGAGAACGTCTTGTTGCGGAACAGGCGGAAGTCCACGAAGGCGCTGTCGTTGGAGGTCTCCATCCGGACGAAGAACCAGAAGGCGGCGATGAAGGTGACGAACAGGCCGATGACGGTGGGGGACAGCCAGCCGAAGGAGGCGCCCTGCGTGATGATGAGCTGGAGGGCGACGATCGTGATCATCAGGCTGAGGATGCCCTTGAGATCGAAGCCGGAGGTCTTGACGTTGGCCTTGGCTTCGGGCATTTCGCGCATGAGGAGGATGGATGCGACGGAGACGGCGGCGCAGAGGAAGAAGATGGAGCGCCAGCCGAGTGCGGAGGATGCGAGTGCTCCACCGAAGACGGCGCAGATGCCGCCGCCGCCCCAGGAGCCGATGGACCACATGGACAGGGCGCGCTGCCTGTCGCGGCCGCGCCAGTACGTCTGGACGAGGGCCATGGTGGAGGGCATGATGGATGCTGCGGCAATGCCCTGGAAGATGCGGCCGCCGATCATCATTGTCGTGCCGAACGGCCCGAAGGCGGTGGCGACGAGCAGGGAGCCGACGATGTTGATCAGGTTACCGATCATGGCAACGCGCTTGCGGCCCCACCGGTCGGCGAAACCACCGGCGACGACGATGCACATGCCGGAGAAGAGTCCGGATGCGGAGATCGCCACGTTCATGATGTGCATGGGGATTCCCACGTCTTTGGCCATGAGCGGGCCGACGTTGAGGGTGGACTGGGCGAACAGCCAGAATGTCATCACTCCCAGGACGATGCCGACGAGAGCCTTGTCAGTACCTTGGTACGTCTCCCGTGTGGCAGCTTGTGTGTTAGTCATGGTTTTAACCGCCTCAAGAGTTGTCGTGTCGTGGTTTTTAAATCAGCATTATCTTTTTTAGGAATACCTTTACGCTACCGGGGAAAACGACGACTTTATGCGAATTGCCAAAAGTTTTAAGTCACACTTTTTCTTTACTACCCCCGAAAGTGATAAGACTTTTCGGCGGATTGTCCCCTATTTTTAGCGCGGGCACGCGCGGTGGCCTGTGGTAATCACAAATACATTAGTTTTCGAGTAAAAGTAGACCAACGTCACACTTGGGGGTATGTTCACTTTTTGTGAATGTGGGGGTGGTTGCGGGGTTAGCGGGTGGTTGCACGATGTTGCTCCTTGTTTGGGGCGAGATAGACATTTCCATGCGTGTAAAACGCGTGGTCGGTGCTTTTCCTCCGCATTTTTTAGGATGGATTTGCATAATATACATCGTTGCCAAGGATTGCCACAAGACTTCTGGAGCTTCCGTGCCCGTTTGGCAACAGTGAAGTAGTGATTGTGCTGCGTATTTCCCTATTGGTCGCGGAGAATTGCCCTCTAGTCACGGGAGTGCATAGTGCGTCTCCCTTTGGCCTCGTTGCCTCCGCGTGGGATACTGGGGGCATGAATGAGACGTCGCCAGAAAATGATTCGGCATCGCCCAGATACGCGGGGGCGTACGGGCGCGGGCGCTACATCACCGACGAAGGGCCTGAGCTTCCGGACGCGCCTGTGGGCTCCTCGGAGGCGGTTACCGCCATGCATGATCACGAGGCGGCCGAGGCGCTGTCCCACCTGGGGGACGTCGCCGCTGAGCTGACGCCACGGGATTTGCGGCCGATTTCCTTCAATCGCGCAGATAGTCGCTGGCTTGCCGGGGAGTCTTTGGGCAGCCCGGTGGTAAAAACCCGGACGGCGACGTCGCTGGATCAGGTGCAGGCTGCGGTGGAGTCGGTGGGCGTGCCCGCCCGGCTGGTGCCGGCCGTCGGCCCCTATTCCTATATTGAGGTGCAGTCCGTGGAGGATGCCCAGCGTCACTGGAATGGCCAGGACACTCTCGTGGAGGAGGTCATTGAGGGCGCCGAGCTCGTCACCATTCAGGTGGTGCGCAGCGTGGATCCCTCGACGGGGGAGGAGGCCTCCTGGTTCTCGGAGCCGATTGGCCACGATGTGTCGCAGGCGGTGCAGCCGATGCCGATTTCGTCTGCGGCGCGGGACGCGGCGCATTCCATTGCGGTGCGGATTGTGCAGTCGATGAACGACGGGCGCGGCCTGTATTCGGTGACCATGTGGGTGGCGGGGGACTGCTGCTATTTTGAGGACGTGGTGTACGGCCCCCGCCGTATCGGGCTGGTGACGCTGTACACGCAGCGCTATTCGCAGTATGAGTTGCACGCCCGCGCGAAGCTGGGGTTGCCCGTCGATGTCACGCTGACGTCTCCTGGTGCGGCGATGATTACGGAGCGGACCGTGGATGTGAAAAAGGCCCTCGCCCTCGATGAGGTGGACGTGCGGGCCTGTGAGATCGGGAACATTATCGTGGCGACGGCCCCCTCGGTGGAGGAGGCCGCCGCCCGGATCGCCGAGGTGGAGAACCTGGCGATGGAGGTTACGCGCTGAGCGTCATGGGGACGTGCGTGACGCCGTCCCAGTCGTATTCCTCACCGCTGACGGTAAAGCCGAGCTTCTCGTAGAAGCCCTGGGAGACGACCTGTGCGTCGAGGCGCACGGGCAGGCCGGGGAACTGGCCGTCGATCATGGCGAGGGATTCGCGGACGATGGTTGCGCCGAGCCCCGTGCCACGGTGGTCCTTCCGCACGGCGATGCGTCCGAGGTGGACGGAGTCGCCGTCGCGGTAGACGCGGGCGCAGCCAACGAGCTGTTGTTTTTCCAGTGCGCGGATGTGGAGCGTTGCCGGGTCGGCGTCGCGGTCTTCGAGTTCTTCGTAGGGGCACTTTTGCTCAACGACGAAGATGTCGGTGCGCAGCTTGTACAGGTCGTGGACCTCACGTGCGCTCAGGTGTCCGAGGTGGGACACAGCAAAGTATGTAGTCATGAGCGGGGAGGATAACTCTTCACCTCCCCTATTGCCAAATCGGGTCTGTTATTTCAGGTCGTTGGCGGGGCAGACCATCTTGATGTGGTCGATGCCGCCGAGGTCAAACACCTCTCCGACGGTGTGGAAGCCGTGCTTTTTGTAGAAGTCGATGGCGTGGGTCTGTGCTTCCAGTGCGATGTCGATGTCGTGGAATTCTTTCTTGCACATCTCGAGCGAGTACTCGATGATTGTGCGCCCGAGCCCCTCGCCCCGATATTGCTTGTCGACGGCCACCCTCCCGATCCTCACTTCAATCTCACCCTTGGTCGTGTCGTCGATGCTGGGGGTCAAAAAGAGGCGCGTGTAGGCCTTTAGATGACCCGCTTCGTCGTAGGCGCGGACGTGCCACGTGGTCTCGCGGGAGTCGATCTCGTCGGCCTCCGCCCAGTTGGCGCCCTGCTCCGCAGTGAACACCTCCGTGCGGAGCTTATACAGCTCATGCACCTCATGCGGACTGAGATCCTGGAGGTGCGCGCTTTTGTAGAGTGTCGTCATGTCCACAAAAAATACCGAAAATGGTCTCACCCTTCAATTGGAAGAGCAAAAACACTGGTAAAAAGAAAACCCCGCCAGCCGGCGGGGTGAGTGAGCGTTAGTTAGTTGTCGCGCTCGGAGTGGGTGTACTTGACCATGTCGTCCCACTCGACAACCTTCTTGCGCTCGCGGCCTTCGGCCTCGCCGAGGGCGCGCTCGTGGGCGTCGAGGTTGTACCAGCCCTTCCATGTGGTGTAGGCGATGCCCCGGTCGTCGAGAAGCTGAAGAACCTCGTCGCGCTCGGGCTTGGCGGGCGCGGGGAGCTTCCCGGTGCGGTAGTCGGACAGGAGCATGTCCGTCGTCTCCTTGGCGTCGGACTTGGTGTTGCCGATGAGGCCGACGGGGCCGCGCTTGATCCAGCCGGTGGTGTAGAGGCCGGGGATGCGGTCGCGGGTCCCGGCATCGATGACGTGGCCACCATCGTTGGGGATGACGGCGGAGCGGTGGTCGAAGGGCACGCCCTTGACCTCGTCGGAGCGGTAGCCCACGGCGCGGTAGACGGCCTGGATATCCCACTCGGTGATTTTTCCGGTGCTGCGGATGCCGCCCTTGCCGTCGTATTCCTGGCGCTCGGTCTTCAGCTTGGTCACCTTGCCGTTTTCGTCGCCGACGATTTCGACGGGGGCCTCGAAGAAGTGGATGAACAGCTTGTGCGGGGCGTTCTTCGGCTCGCGGAGGGCGTACTGCTCGAGGGTTTGGCAGACGAGGTCCTGTGTCTTGGAGTCGCGGCGGGCCTGCTCGGCGGCCTCGTCGTAGATGATGTCCTCGGGGTCGACGATGACCTCGATGGTGGGGGAGTGGTCGAGCTCCTTGAGCTCGAGCGGGGTGAACTTGGCGTTGCCGGGGCCACGGCGGCCGAAGATGTGGACCTCGTCGGCGGCGTTGGCGCCAAGTCCCTCATAGACGTTGTCGGGGATCTCGGTGACGTGCAGCTCGTCGGCGGTCTTGGCGAGGATGCGGGCGACATCGAGGGCGACGTTGCCCACGCCGATGACGGCGACGTGCGGGGCGGTGAGGTCCCACTCGCGCTGGAAGTTGGGGTTGCCGTCGTAGAAGCCGACGAACTCGGCGGCGCCGCGGGAGCCTTCGAGGTCGATGCCGGGAATGTCCAGGTCGCGGTCACCGGTGGCGCCGGTGGCGAAGATGATGGCGTCGTAGAATTCGTGGAGCTCTTCGACGGTGATGTCCGTGCCAATTTCTACGTTGCCCAGGAGTTTGATCTGGGGCTGGTCGAGGACCTTGTGCAGGGATTTAATGATGCCCTTGATGCGCGGGTGGTCGGGTGCCACGCCGTAGCGGATGAGACCGAAGGGGGCCGGCATTTTCTCGTACAAGTCGATGGCGACGTCCTGCCCGGACTTGATGAGGATGTCCGAGGCGTAGATGCCTGCGGGGCCGGAACCGACTACTGCGACGCGAAGTGGGCGAGTCATATTTCTCCTGTTTCGAATACGTGTAAACCGTTACTACCTTAACCCGAAAAACTAAGGCGGGCTAGTACCTGTAAGGCGTGCGGGATTTACATTAACATACTAAGCGGTCTAGTAAAAAGGAACCGTCTGGTCTATATGGGGCTAAAAAGCCAGGAAGCGGACGGTAACGATCGGTCGCGTCTATGATGCAAGACAAACCACCGCCCCTGAACTCGCGCATGTAGTCTGACGTTTTGTAGAGTGGTGTGTTGGCGCCTACTTGGTCACCTTGGGTGTGTCCGGTAACACTGCCGACTGGTTCGGCTAGGGTGGTGGCGCTTCAGACCATGACCTATATATAAGGACTTGCCATTATGAATTCTCCTCGCTCTGCGCTGCTCACCACTGTCGGCCGGACGTCGGCAGACTTCGACGCCAGTGCCATTGCTGCCGACCTCGGCCTCCGCCACCTCGACCTCGTCTCGATCGTTCCCGCGACGGGCGACGACGAGCCGACCCCCATCCGCCGCCTCATCGTAGAGGATCCGCTGGCGGCTGGCCCGGCACTCATCGAGGGCACGGGCAACGTCTCCTACGACTCCGAAGCCGCCGCGGCACTGGGCATTCCGGTGATCTTCATCGTCGACAAGCGTGGACTGACCGAGAAGCTCGCAGTGCGTGAGGCGGGGGGCTACCTCGCCACCGTCGGTGGCGTGTTCACCGAGGGTGAGCTGACGGCCGACGCCATCGCCGAGGCCCTTACGGGCGTCGATACGAAACCCGTCATGAGCCCCGACTACCTCCAGACGTGGCTGCAGAAGAAGGCCCAGGAGAAGACCACCCGCATCGTGCTTCCCGAGGGTGACGACGACCGCATCCTCCAAGCCGCCCACGAGGTGCTCGCCGAGGGCATCTGTGAGCTCATGATCCTGGGAGACAAGGAGACCGTTACTTCGCGCGCTAGCGCGCTCGGACTCGACATTTCCCGCGCGGAGATCATCGACCACCTCACCGACCCGCGCGCCGAGGAGTTCGCCGCCCAGTTCGCCGAGCTCCGCAAGAAGAAGGGTGTCACCCTCGAGCAGGCACGCGAGACGATGAAGGATGTCTCCTACTTCGGCACAATGCTCGTCCACACCGGCCAGGCCGACGGCATGGTCTCCGGTGCGTCCCACACGACGGCGCACACGATCCGCCCGAGCTTCCAGATCATCAAGACGAAGCCGGGCACCTCCGTCGTGTCCTCCATTTTCCTCATGGCCATGCGTGGCCGCCTGTGGGCCTTCGGTGACTGCGCCGTCAACCCGAACCCCACGGCCGAGCAGATCGGCGAGATCGCCGCCGTCTCCGCGCAGACGGCCGCCGCCTTCGACATCGACCCCAAGGTCGCCATTTTGAGCTACTCCACGGGCACGTCCGGCGCCGGCCCCGATGTGGACCGTGCCGTCGCCGCCACCGCCAAGGCCAAGGAGCTCGCCCCTGAGACGATTATCGACGGCCCCCTGCAGTTCGATGCCGCCGTCGACCCGGGTGTTGCGGCCAAGAAGGCCCCCGAATCCCCCGTCGCCGGTAAGGCCACCGTCATGATCTTCCCCGACCTTGAGGCCGGCAACATCGGATACAAGACGGCGCAGCGCACCGGTGGTGCGCTCGCCATCGGACCGATCCTCCAGGGGCTCAACAAGCCCGTCAACGACCTCTCCCGTGGCGCGACCGTCCCGGACATCATCAACACGATCGCCATCACCGCGATCCAGGCAGGAGAAACAAAGTAAATGGCTTACGCTCTCGTTATCAACTCCGGCTCATCGTCCATCAAGTTCCAGATCGTCGATTCCGACGCCGATGCCACCGAGGATCCCTTCGTCTCCGGCGTGGTTGAGCAGATCGGTGAGCCCAACGGCAAGCTGACCGTCAAGACGGGCGGCCAGAAGCACGTGGTGCAGACCCCCATCGCCAACCACACGGAGGGTCTCGACCTCTCTTTCAACCTGCTAAACGACCTCGGCGTCGGCCCCGAACAGGTGGACCTCAAGGCCGTCGGCCACCGCGTCGTCCACGGCGGTCTCCTCTTCTCCCAGCCGGTCGTCATCACCGACGAGGTGATGGGCATGATCCGCGACCTCATCCCGCTGGCACCGCTGCACAACCCCGCCAACATCGACGGCATCGAAGTGGCGCAGAAGATGTTCCCGGAGCTGCCGCACATCGCGGTTTTCGATACCGGCTTCTTCCACACGCTGCCCCCGGCAGCCGCCCTCTACGCCATCAACAAGGATGTCGCCGGCGAGGCAGGCATCCGCCGCTACGGCTTCCACGGCACCTCCCACGAGTTCATCTCCAAACAGGTGCCCGGGATGATTGGCCGCGATCCGGAGCACACCCGCCAGATCACGCTCCACCTGGGCAACGGTGCGTCCTGCGCTGCCATCCACAACGGTGCCGCCATCGACACCTCCATGGGGCTCACGCCGCTGGCCGGCCTCGTCATGGGCACCCGCTCCGGCGACATCGATCCCGGCATCGTCTTCCACCTCTACCGTCGCGGCATGTCCATCGATGAGATCGACGAGCTCCTCAACCGTAAGTCCGGTGTGAAGGGCCTGTCCGGTGTCAACGATTTCCGCGCCCTGCGTGAGATGATCGACAACGACGACCAGGACGCGTGGGTGGCCTACAACGTCTACATCCACAACCTGCGCAAGTACATCGGCGCCTACATGCTGCAGCTCGGCCGCGTCGACGCCATCACCTTCACCGCCGGTGTGGGCGAGAACGATCAGGATGTCCGCTGGGATGCCCTCGCCGGCCTCGAGAACTTCGGCATTGAGCTCGACCCGGAGAAGAACAAGCTGCCCAACGACGGCCCGCGCTTCATCTCCTCCGACACCTCCAAGATCCCGGTCCTCGTCATTCCGACCAACGAGGAACTCGCCATCGCCCGCTACGCGGTGCAGCTGGCAGAGGTATAACGTCCGGCGCAAGCTGTCGCGCGGGAGAAAACACCCGCGGAACGGAACATAAGCGTAATCTGAGAAAACTCCCCGCACCCCCAAAATTGGGGTGCGGGGAGTCTGCTATCTTTCCGTCGGTGTGCAAGGAAGAAACCGCGACGAGGTGTGATTATCAAAAACGACATTGATGTGGGGGCAAAACTAACCTTAACCGTATCCTCGCAATAAACTTAAAAAACCATAAACTCGCAGTAAGAACCCTCAGTTTACGGAAAAGGAACCTGGCAAAAAGGTGGACAGTCTAAGTGAATTCCCTTAAGATGGGCACCGATTACGAATTAGTCTGAGTGCGTCTGAATCTGCTTCTCAGAGTGACTCTCGATTCGTTCGTGGTTGGTTTACACCTTCTCAACTTTTGAAAGGAACAGTTTCATGACTGCTATCCGAAATCAGCGGGGGGTGTTCCTATATAGTTCGTCAACCTGAG
>NZ_KV821070.1:0-67362 GCF_001815555.1 Corynebacterium sp. HMSC073D01
ATTTTTAAGCTCCGCATCTGGTCCTGCGGAGGGCTCCCGGGCCACCCATGAGGGTGGCCCGGGAGTTTTTGTCTGCACCGGCTACTGTTAGGGCTATGACACAACCAGCCGGACGCTACGCACCGAGCCCCTCGGGTGACCTGCACATCGGAAACCTCCGCACGGCACTGGCCGCATGGTTGGATGCGCGGGCATCGGGCAGACGCTTCCTCGTCCGCATCGAGGACGTCGACGAGCAGCGCAGCTCGCGGGAGGTGGCGGCCAGGCAGCTGGAGCACCTGGCAGCCCTCGGCATCGACTGGGACGGTGAGCCCGTCTACCAGCAGGACCGTTACGGCCTCTACGAGCAGGCGCTCACGCAGCTGGACACGTTCCCGTGTTATTGCACGCGCCGGGACATCCGGGAGGCCGCCCGCGCGCCACACACCCCGCCGAGTTTCTACCCCGGCACATGCATCGGTCGCACCGACATCCCGGAGATGGGGGATCGGGCACCCGCGATCCGCTTCCACGGCGGCGGGGAGATGACGCTTGTCGACGATCGTCACGGCACCGTCACCGGTCCGGTGGACCACTGCGTGCTTCGGCGTGGCGGGCGGGAGCCGGGGTGGGCATACAATCTGGCCTGCGTTGTCGACGATATAGAGCAGGGCGTGGACCGCGTCGTCCGCGGTGATGATCTACTCGCCTCAGCGCCGACGCAGGTGGCGATCATTACCGCCCTCGGCGCGACGCCGCCGACATACCTCCACGTGCCCCTCGTCGTGGGGGAGGACGGCGAGCGCCTGGCCAAGAGAAACGGTGCGACGACGCTGCCAGAGCTGACCCGCCACTGGTCCATCCGCGAGATCGTGGCGATGCTCGGCAGGTCGCTCGGCATCGAGGGAGCGAACACGGCCCGGGAGATGGTGGCGCGGTACAGCCCGCAGGCTATTCCCGCTGAGCCGTGGGAGTTTAGCGCCCCGCAATAAGGGCGTAGGCCAACCTGTGCAGCGGCACCGCTACGCCGTGTCGCTCCGCCTCGCGGATGACGGCTCCCACCTGGGCATCGAATTCCCCGGTAAGGCCGGCCATCCGGTCGCGCTGCATTGAGGTGGTGGAGCTGGCGGGCATGGCATCGGCGAAGGCGAGGGTGCGGGCGACCGCATCCTCCGGTATCGGTACTCCCGCACCGATACCGGCGTTGTGTACCTCGGTGATGAAATCCGTCAGCGACTCCCGGTACGTGGTGCGCAGGGTGCCGAGGTCGGCATCGGCGATGAGGCCAAGCGCGCCGCAGGGTTCGACGAACATGGCCTTCTCCCAGACGTCGACAAGCTCATCGTCCCGGACAGTGACGGTGATGCCCGTGGACTCCAGCGCCCGGGCAAGCGTCGGGGCACCGGGGCCCATGGTGAAGGAGCCGGGACCACCGTGCGTGGTGACCTCGGCGGGGCCGACATGGTGGAAATAGCCGCGCACCACGCCGGGCACGGTCCGTTCTTGGCCGACGACGGCGGCGATGAGCCGTGGAGCCTCGACGGAGTTCTGCGTCATCACAATCGGTGCATTCGTTCCGTCGAGGATTTCGGTAAGCGGCGCGCCCGTCGCCTTCGTGGCCAGCACGATGGCCGAGGCCTCCACCTCAGAGGCATGTGTCGCCACGGCAACCGGAACATCCACGCCGTCGGCACGGACCCCGCGCTCCCGCACCGCGCGGAGCGCCTCGCCACGGGCAACAACAGTCACATCCGCACCAGCCGCGGAGAGTTCGCTCGCCATTCAACACCCGACGGCCCCGGCACCAATAATCGCAATCGTCATAGCTGCCTACTTCAGCGTGGCGTACATGATCGCCTTGATGGAGTGCATGCGGTTTTCCGCCTCGTCGAAGACCCGGGAGCGGGGCCCCTCAAACACCTCGTCGGTGACTTCCATCTCGGTGAGCCCAAACTTTTCGGCGATCTCGGCACCGATGGTCGTCTTCGTGTCGTGGAAGGCGGGCAGGCAGTGCATGAAGATGGCGTTGTCGGCGGCCTTCTCCATCATCTCGGTGGTGACTTGGTACGGTGACATCGTCGTGATGCGGGATGCCCACAGCTCCTCGGGCTCGCCCATGGAGACCCAAATGTCGGTGTAGATGGCGTGGGCACCGGCGACGGCTTCGTCGACATCGCTGGTCAGCGTCACACTACCGCCGGTTGTGGAGGCGATCTCCGTGCATGTGTGCACGAGCTCGTTGTCGGGCATGTTCTCCGTCGGCCCACAGGCGACAAAATGCAGGCCTAGCTTGGCGCACACGACCATGAGGGAGTTGGCCACGTTATTGTGGGCATCGCCCATGAACACGAGTTTCTTGCCGGCGATGCCGTCGGGGAAGTTTTCCTCCAGGGTGAGCATGTCGGCGATCATCTGCGTGGGGTGGAACTCGGTGGTGAGGCCGTTCCACACGGGAACGCCTGCGTATTCGGCGAGCTCCTCGACAATCTCCTGCCCGTAGCCGCGGTACTCGATGCCGTCAAAGAAGCGCCCGAGCACGCGGGCGGTATCCGGCAGGGATTCCTTCTTACCCATCTGGGAGGAGCCGGGATCGAGGTAAGTGACGCCCATCCCCAGGTCGCGGCCGGCAACCTCGAAGGAGCAGCGGGTGCGCGTGGAGGTTTTTTCAAACAGCAGGACGATGTTCTTGCCCTCGAGGTAGCGGTGCGGGGTGCCGGTGAGCTTGAGTTCCTTGAACCGTCGCGAGAGGCGAATGAGGTAGCGGATTTCTGCGGGGGTGAAGTCCAGCAGTTTGAGGTACGACCGGCCGCTCAGGTTCATGGGCATGGGGTGGGAGTCCTTTCTGTTTCGTGGGTAAAGCATCATTGTACGGCGAAGATCGTGCTCCCGGTAGAGCTTCTGTTGCGCGCCCTGCGGGTCTATACTTAATCCTCGGCACTATCCTTTAACGGACCGCACAGAGAGGCGGGGAAGGAGGCGCTCGATGGTATCGGTTGTCGGTAGTGAAGAAATTTCACGGATGATCACCCACATCGCGCACCAGATTATTGAAAAACGTCGTTGCGACGGTGGCGAAGTAACCTTGTTGGGCATTCCCTCTGGGGGCGTGCCACTCGCGCAGCGCCTGGGGGAGGCCATCGCGGCCGAGACGGGGGTGTCGGTTCCGCTTGGGTCCCTCGATGTCACCCCCTACCGTGACGATCTCCGTCGTCGCCCGCACCGGGCGCTTCAGGAAACTGTCTACCCTCACGGTGGGGTGGAGGACAAGGTTGTTGTGCTTGTCGACGATGTTTTCTCCACCGGTCGCACGATTCGTGCGGCTCTTGATGCACTTGCCGACGTCGGTCGCCCCCGCCGCGTCGAACTCGCCGTTCTCGTCGATCGTGAGCAGCCCGAATTCCCCATCCGCCCCGACTATGTGGGCACCGCCGTCGCTCACCTGCCGGAGGACGCAAACGTCGTTTGTGAGCTCCAGCCACTCGACTCCGCCGACCGAATCACCTACTCCGAGGAACACAAATAATGAAGCACCTAATCAGCACCGAAGATCTTTCTGCTGAGGAAATCACCTACCTTCTGGATCAGGCGGACGAGTTCCGCAACACGCTGTCCGACCGCGAGATCCGCAAGCTCCCCACCCTCCGTGGGCGCCGGGTGGCCTCCCTGTTCTACGAGAACTCCACGCGCACGAAGAACTCCTTTGAGACAGCCGCCAAGTCGCTGAGCGCCGACGTGCTCAGCATCTCCGCCGCCAGCTCCTCGGTGAAAAAGGGCGAGTCCCTGCGCGATACGGGCCTGACGCTCACCGCCATCGGCGTGGAAGCTTTCATCCTCCGCCACCCCTCCTCGGGTGCGCCGCAGCTGCTGGCCGGGTGGGTTGCCCCCGACGGTGTCGGCCCCTCCGTTATCAACGCCGGTGACGGCTCTCACCAGCACCCCACCCAGGCGCTTCTCGACGCCGTCACCATGCGCCAGCACCTCGGCGACGTGAAGGGCAAGACCGTCGCCATCATCGGCGACCTCCTCCACTCCCGCGTCGTGCGCTCCAACGTGGATGTCCTGTCCATGCTGGGTGCCCGGGTGATCCTCGTCGCCCCGCCCACCCTCATGCCCGCCGGCGTGGAGACGTGGCCTGCCGAGACCTCCTATGAACTCGACCCGATCCTGAAGGATCTCGACGTGGCGATGCTGCTGCGCGTCCAGGAGGAGCGCATGCACGGTGGCTTCTTCCCCTCCGACCGCGAATACCGCGCCCTCTACGGCATGACCGCCGAGCGCCTAAACAAGCTGAACAAAAACGCCCTCATCATGCACCCCGGCCCGATGATCCGCGGACACGAGATCGACTACGCGGTTGCCGATGCCGAGCAGACCGTCGTCCTCGAGCAGGTCGCCAACGGCGTCTACCTCCGCATGGCGGTCCTCTTCGCGCTTCTTTCAGGAACGAACGAGGTCTAAAGCCGCGCTGGAATCTAGCGGTAAGAACTCGGATGCGATCCAGGATCGGTCCGAGTTTTCTTTTCTCTGCCCTTCCGAACTACCGCGCCGCCGAGCAACAACAGCGCCGCTACATCGGCGCAGGCAAGCCCGATGGCGATGGCGAGAAAGCCGAAAATGTTGATCGCGGTCTCCCCGTTGAGGACGAAGAAAGAGGCGACACCCGCCACGAGCAAAGCGATGCTCAGCACATACGAATACGTGAGGGGGCTGCGGCCGGGTAGTTGCAGGGCGGTGAACGTTCCCCACGACGCGAGGACCGCGCCGAGCACCAGAAAAACGGGGTAGAACCAGGGGGCAGCGAATAGCGGCACGACAGAATCATCGGAAAAGGCCGTCGCCACCACCGACGCCCATAGTCCGCCAAACATCGCGGTGAGCAGCAGTGAAGAGATGAGTGGAACGGCGAATCGAAACATTGGTTGCTCCATGGGGTGTAGAAATGTCGTGCCCGCCTCGATCCCTCCCACGAGCGTGAGGCGGTGGCGTGTGCGCCCAAGGATACACGCACACGCCATAAGTCCGCTGCGCCCCGAATAGAAAAAGGGGACCCCACACACCCGGTAGAGCTCGTTGACCCTTGCTGCATTCCTGCCCTGGGGGAGTTCACAAGATAACCGCCGTGCGGGATCCTGGTTCGTAAGTGTAACGGATTAGGCGAAGAAATGAAAACAGGCCATCCTTGTTTCTCCGGCCTGCCGTCTGCGGGGCGTTGGCCAGGCGTTTTGTGTTTTACCCCTAACATCGTCTACTCTTCTTTCTCGGAGGATTCGACTAGCGGCCTATGTCGCACGCCTGGAACGCGTGTTGGGAGCAATCCCTCAGGGGTTCAAATCCCCTATCCTCCGCAGTGAAAAATCCCCGGTTCTTCGGAACCGGGGATTTTCGCATGTCGAATGGGGTTTTCTGCAACTCGCAATGTTGGAGCTAAACCGCACGCGTGGGGATTGAGGGTGTGAATCCCACTGTCGTGGGTTTGATGAGGTAGTCGATGTTGCGGAAGCTTTGGCATCGGCGTGCGTTGTGCTCCGTACGTTGTTTCAAAAACGGGTTTCATCAAACGGAACAAAACCTGGGACACTTCATATCCCACCCCAGGCCTAATGACTTGGGTGCAGCGGCAACGCTCATCCGATTTAGGCAGAGTCGTTGCAGGATCCAGTGGGTCACCTGGTCCGTGGTCTTTGAATTGTCGGGCGCGCAGGCAAGGCCAGCACGGAAGATCTTCTGCAAGCAACGCTTGTTGGTGCACCGGTAGCGTGGAAGGCGCACATGAAGTTGTTGGGTGGCCGACGATGGGCAGATCGACCAGGCTGCGGATGACGTGGTCGCGGAATACTCCAGGCTGCCCGCAGGTAGGGCATTCATTGATCGGCTCGACGGGTTCGGCTTCAATAACAGTGACGTCACCGTTTTCTGTGGCACCGGTGATAGTAGTTCCTAGTTTTGCGGTGCGGCAGATGGTATCGACGATGACATTTCCGTTAGGCTGCACAGTAGGTCCTTAGTTTTGTACGGATGGATTAGATACCTTTTTCCTACAAAGCCAAGGACCCCAATATCTTGTGCCACGCCCGAACCCCCGGCGAACTAATCAATGCACTCTAAAACCGGAAGAGCCCTTTTAGTACTACTGGTGGATTTCGGTTTTGGTGGGGATTAACGCCGCCGGCTTCGGTTTTTCCGTTGAGGAGGTCGTTGACTACTTCCCGATGGTGAAATGGGTCGATGGTGAGGTAGAGAGGAACCAGTCACCTGGAAGAGATCGATCCAGTCGTTGGTGTGCAATCTGGGAGGTAGGGTCGCGGGGTCGATTCCTCGCGAGCGCAACCATGATTGTGTTTCTGAACGTGATGAAAACAACCCTGCCCTTCGGAGAATTTCCCCTATCCCGCGTCCCCGGGCGGTGAAAACGGTGTGCACCATCGCCTGAAAGGCTTTGCGTTGCTCTATCGGGATCTTCGGGTCACCCACCCGGCGGATCACTAAGATCCCCCCGTCAACGTTTGGCTGTGGCCGGAAAGCAGACCTTGGTACTCGGGAACCAAGGTGAAACGTGAACCATGGGGACCACTGAGCTGTCATCATCGTGCTTGCGCCTACCCCGGCCCGGCGGCGAGCGACTTCCCACTGCATGAGGAGTACAGCGTCAGTCCATGCTGGCGCATGCAGCAACTTTCGAAGAATGGCAGTGGTGAGGTGAAAGGGAATGTTTCCCACAATGACGCAGGGAGTGGCGGGTAACCGGAAGTTAAGGAAATCATCATGGACCACTTCGACCGCCGCCGAGGAGGTTTCTTGTGTGATTTTGGCAGCTAGTTTTGCGTCCACTTCAACTGCCGTTATCGCCCTCCCCAAGTGGGCCATCGGGTGAGTGAGGGCACCGCTTCCTGGTCCGATCTCAATGATGGGGCCGGAGGTTTGTTTCACAAGGTCGATGATGGAGTTGATGATCTTGTGGTTGGTGAGAAAATTTTGGCCATGCTCGTGACGGCCGTGTCCGTATGCAGACATCAGGTGTGCTCCTTGGATTTGAAAGGGAGCCGGGCATGACAAATAGACGCCCGGCTAAAGGACCGGAGCGGTTTTTAACCTACGGGGTAGGAAACCGCCTTAGCGGTTGGTGCGCAACCGCAAGAAAGCGGTACCTGAAATCAACATGGGTCTAATTATATCCAATATTGCTAGATTTTCCAGAATGATGCCACCGCCGCGCAGAATGAAGACGTACAGCTGGTTCGTCCCGCCCGCGCCGCCAGCGGACGATCCGGCGCGGCTCCACCCGGCGCGCTGGAGCAGCGGGAACCGCGTGGTCAGGGACATGGTTGGCGCCTACCCGGGCGTGCTGGTGCTGCACATTCTGAGCTACCTCATCGGCTCCGGCATCGCCGCGTTTGTGCCGGTGGTGGTGGGCATGATCGTGGACGGCCTGGTGGGGGAAGAAAAGTTCAACGCATGGTGGCTCTTCGCGGTGCTGGTCGGCATCTTCATCATCCAATTCATCGGCGAGGCCACCGGCGACGGCCTGGCCACAGCCTCGGTGCGCCGCGTGACCCACAACGCGCAGCAGCACCTGTCCTCGGGCGTGCTGCGCCGCGGGGCGGGAGCGATGAGCCCCGGCACCGTACTCAACACCATCGACGCGGACGCGAACACCGTCGGCCGCTACCGCGAGCTGCTGTCGTTTCCGCTCATGGCCATCGGCTACGCGGTCTGCGCGATGGTGGCGATGTGGTCGGTCTCCCCGTGGATCTCACTGGCCATCCCGGCCAGCGCGCTGATCATCGCTCTGTTCGCCGCGTGGACCGCGGGGCCGGTGACGCGGGTGTCGTTGAAGCGTCGCGCCGCGGAGGCGGATGTCGCTGGCTTGGCCACGGATGCGTCGCAAGGCATTCGCACCGTCAAAGGCCTAGGCGCGGGTGCAACCGTGGCAACACGTTTTCACGCCGAAACGGCGAAGGCGAAGCGCTTGATGCTCACGCACCTGCGTGTGGAGGTGTGGCTCGGTTTCGCCAGGTTTTGCGTGGCGTGGCTGTGCAACCTTGGCATCGTGGGCTTGAGCGCGTGGATGACGCTGCGCGGGGAGATCACCCCGGGGCAGCTGACATCCGTGGCACTGTTGGTGCAGCCTGCGTTGACCATGGCGGGCTTCGCGTTCGGCGACCTGGCCAGCGGGTGGGGCAGGGCCGTCGCGAGTGGCCAGCGCATCGAGCAGCTGCACCACGCGGGCGACGACACCGCGGGGCCCGAGCTAACAGACACACCGGTCCCAGGCGCGGGGCTGTGGATTCTCGAGCCGGCGGAGCGTTCCTACGCCACCGCCGCCGCGTGGGCGCAGCGCGCAGACGTGCTGTTCCCGCCGCACACCGTCAACGTGTTTGAGGGCACCATCGCAGACAACGTGAACCCGCGCGGGGATGTGCCGGAGGACGTCGTCAAGCAGGCGCTCGCCGCCGCCCACTGCCAAGACATCCTCCGCAGGCTCGGCGGTATCAACGAAGCAGGCGAGTTGCCGGACGCGCCGCTGGGGGAGGCCGGCCTGAACCTTTCCGGCGGGCAGCGCCAGCGCGTCGCGCTTGCCAGGGCGCTCGCCGCCGACCCGGAGGTGCTCATCCTGGACGACCCGACCACGGGGCTCGATTCCGTGACACAGGCGGACGTCGTGGCAGCCGTCGCCGCGCTCAGAGCAGACAAAACCACCGTGGTCATCACCGGAAACGCCGCGTGGCAGCACGCTGGAACCGAATTGGAGGTGGCGTAGATGGCGCCCGATTACGCACGCACAGACGCGGTCGCACCCGCAAGTGTGAAGGAGACCTTCGCGTACCTCTCGGCGCTGCCCAACGCGCTGGACAGACGCTGGTGGGCGGGTCTGCTGCTCATCCAGGCGCTCATCGTCGCCGTGTACACCACGCAGTCGAACCTGTTCGGGCGCAGCGTCGACCCGCTCACCGGAGGCGAGGTGCCGCTACTGGGCACCGGCACCCGCGCCTTTGTGTGGACTGTTGGACTGGCGTTGGCCTGCATGCTCGTCGAGATGTTCCTGCGCGCCCTCGGTAACTACGTGGTGGGCCTCAAGGTCGCCCGCGCGTCCATCGACTTGCGCCGTCGCTGCCTCGACGCGATCCTGCGCGCACCTGTGCCGCGGGTGATGGAGCTCGGCACCGGCAACGTGATCACACGCATGACCAAGGACATCGACGACGTCGTCCAAACCATCACCGCCATCGGCTCGCGCGTGCTCACCACCGTGTTCGTCTTTCCGATCACGTTTATCGGGCTTTTGCTTATCGACGTCCGCTTCGCCTTGATCCTGCTTTTGATCTGCATCTGCACGTACCCGTTCGCCCGCGCGGTGGTCCGCGCCATCCCGGATGCCTCCAACGCGGTGAGCGTGGCGGAGGCGCGTCGCAACGCGGTGCTGCTGGATACCGTCCGGGGCCTGCCCACGCTGCGCGCCTTCGACTTGGAGCGCTGGGCGTTGGCACGGATGCGGCGGACCTCGTGGGGCGCGGTGGAGGCGGAGATGGACCGTGTGCCCTGGTTCATCCGGCTCACAGGCATCGGCCAGGTCGCTTTCGCCGCGTGGGTGCTGCTCACGCTTGGCGTCGGCGCGTGGCTCGCGTCGGCCGGAGTTGTCACCCCGGGCCAGGCGAGCGCTGCGGTGTTCATGGTCATCCGCGCAGAGGTCATGGTGTTCAACGCGCTGTTCTTCGTCGGCGAGTTGCAGGGCGCTGCCACCGCCGTGGGTCGCGCGGTGAGCTTGGCCAAGCTCGCGGACGGACGCGACGCCACGGCCGTGCCGGCGGACCTTGCTGCACTCGTGGATGTGGAGGTGGACCACGTCTCGTTCGCCTACCCGGGCGGCGCCAACGTGCTGGAAGACCTCTCTGTCACGCTCGAGGCCGGAACAACCACCGCGCTGGTGGGCACTTCGGGCGCCGGCAAGTCCACGCTCGCCGCGCTCATTGCGGGGCTGGTGGAGCCCACAGCTGGGAGCATCCGGGTAGGGGCCGTGGAAACCTCGCAGGTCAGCGACACGTGGACCGCCAAGAACGTCACCCTGCTCACCCAGGACGTCCACCTGTTCGCCGGCACCCTGCGCGAGGACCTCTCGATGGCCGCACAGGATGCGACCGACGCGGACCTGCTGCGGGCGCTGGCAAGTGTCGGGCTCGACCCTGAAGGCACCCAGTTCGCGCGCCTGTTCCCGAAGGGGCTGGACACCGCCGTCGGCGCAGGCGCGGAGGACATACCCCCGGAGGTGGAGCAGCAGCTCGCGCTCGCACGCGTGGCGCTGTCGGGCCCGAAGGTGCTCATCCTGGACGAGGCCACAGCGGAAGCCGGCAGCGACGCCACGAACGCGCTGGAGGACGCCGCCGCGCGGATCACCGCAGACACCACGGCACTGGTGGTGGCGCACCGCCTAGACCAGGCGGCGGCCGCGGACCGGATCCTGGTCATGGACGCCGGGCGCATCATCGAGGACGGCACCCACACCGAACTCGTCGCCGCCGACGGGAGATACGCGCAACTGTTCGCTGCGTGGAGTGGCGGCGGTCACTAACTCTCCGGTAGGAATGGGGACATGACTGCAAATTATGTTTCCGACCGTTTCCCCGGCCCCGACCCGTACGCCGCGCTGGCGGACGTGCCGTCCTTCGACATCACGTCCGAGGACATCGTCGACGGCGAGCGCCTCGCCGACTCGCTGGCCGGCGACAATGCCACTAGCCCGCAGCTGTCCTGGTCCGGCGCCCCGGAGGGCACCAAGACGTACGCTGTGACCTGCTTCGACCCGGACGCGCCGACCGCCTCCGGGTTCTGGCACTGGTCCGCGTTCAACATCCCGGCTGACGTCACCGAGCTGCCCGCCGGCGCGGGCGCGAAGGACGACCTCGGCGTTGGCGCTGTGGTGCTCACCGGCGACAGCGGCGTCAAGGGCTACTACGGCGCGAACCCGCCGGCCGGCCACGGCCCGCACCGCTACCTGTTCGCCGTCCACGCGGTGGACACGGAGCTTCCCGCGGACGAGATTGCCAACCCCACCCAGCTCGGCTTCAACCTGAACTTCCACTCGCTCGGCCGGGCAATCATCTGGGGCTGGTACGAAAACCAGTAAGATTCGCCGAATGGTTCCAGTGCAACTCCGCGTCGGCGGCGCGTTCATGGGCATCGCACTCGTGCTCGTGCTCTACGCCGTGCTGGCGCTGCTTCGAGGCGACGCCGCGTTCCCCGTCACCCCGCAGGTGCTCTCCATCATCGTGGCGGTCGCCATCGTCGGCGCCTTCGCCACCTACAACACCAAGCAGGAAGGCTCACGCACCCAGGTCGGCGCGCTAATCGTGGCCGTGGTGCTCATCGGGCTCGGCTTCATCGCGCCCGACACCGAGCTGATGGCCACCACGCCGTTCTGGCTGATCGGCTGGGCGCTCGCCGCCGGCCTCTGCGCGGTGGTGCTGCGCCGCAGCGCAGCCGGACACGCTTAGAGCGCCTTCCACTCCAGCCCGCTGCCCACGGCCTGCTCGATCGAGTCCAGGCCGTGGGCTTTGATCTGCGCGGCGATCCCGCGGTGGATGCCGCGGATCCAGCCCAACCCGCCGTAGATGAACGGGGTGTAGCCCTGCAGCAGGCTCGCGCCCGCGGTGATGCGCTCCCACGCCTGCTCGGGCGTGGAGATGCCGCCGACGCTGACGAGCACCAGCTTGTCGCCGACTCGCTCGTGGAGGCGCTTGAGCACCTCAAGCGAGCGGTTCTCCAACGGGGCTCCGCTGATGCCGCCCGCGCCCATCTTCTCCACCTTGGAGGCGGGTGTTTTCAGCCCGGAGCGGGAAATGGTCGTGTTGGTGGCCACAATGCCGGCCAATTCCAGCTCGACGGCGAGGTCAGCCACGGCGTCGATGTCTTCGTCGGAAAGATCCGGCGCGATCTTCACCAGCACCGGGGTGGTGGTGGATTTCTTCACCACTTCCAGGATCGGGCGGAGTTCCTCCACCGCCTGCAGGTCGCGCAGGCCCGGCGTGTTGGGGGAGGAGACATTGACCACCAGGTAGTCCGCAAGCTGACCCAGAAGCGTCGAGGTGGCGCGGTAATCCGCCACGGCGTCCTCGGAGGTCTTGTTCTTACCGATGTTGATGCCCACCACGTCGCGGGAGCGCCGCGCGCGGAGGTTGTCGGCGACCACGAGCGCGCCCTTGTTGTTGAAACCCATCCGGTTCAAAATCGCCTTGTCCTCCGGCAGGCGGAACAGCCGCGGCGTGGGGTTGCCCGGCTGGGACTTCGGGGTCACGGTGCCCATCTCAGCGTAGCCGAAGCCGATCGCGCCCCAGGAGTCGATCGCCTCGGCGTTCTTGTCAAAGCCGGCCGCCAGCCCCAGCGGGGCGGGGAAGTCCACGCCGAAAACGGTTTGGCGCAGCACCGGGTCGTGCACGCGCACGGCCTTTTCCATCACGCGGTTGACCGGGGTGGCCAGGTGCAGCGTCTGCAGCGCGCCGCTGATGATGCCGTGGATGCGCTCCGGCGGCAGCAGGAACATGAGCTTGAGTGCGCGGTCGTAGAGCGTCATGGGTTTTTCTCCTAGTTGCTCTCGGTTTGGTCGGCGGGGGAGACGATCTGGATGCCGTCGCCGGATGCGGAGGCGGCGACCACGGTGCCGTCGTCAAGCGTAATGATGCTCTGGGCATCTGCGACGGTGGCGAAGTGCTTGCGCTTCACCGGAATGCCCTGGGAGATGTCGTAGCCGGTGGCGGTGTTGCTGGCCAGCGAGCTGACCCAGGCGAGGCGCTGCGCGGGGTCCCACGCGGCATCCCAGGGTCCTTCCGGCACCGGCGCGGACTGCTGGAGGCGGATGATGCCGTCGGTGGTGTAGACGTGGAGCTGGTTGCCGGTGGAATCCGCAGCCAGCACCAGGCCGTGCTCGCCGCCGCGCACCTTGCCCACTCCCAGGCCGACGCGCAGGGTGCCGCCTTGGCGCGAGCCGTTCCAGTCGATGTCCTGGATGGTGGTGTCGAAGCGGTTGGTTCGCACCACGGAGTCGCGCTGGCCGTCCACCTGCACCGCTTGGAGCTGATCGGTCTCGCGTGCGACGTCGATGGTGTCTTTCAGCTCTCCGCCGTCGAAGACCCACACCTTGCGCTCAGTGTCGCTGCCTGCGAGCACCTCGCCTGTCGACGCCACCGTGGCCACCGTGACCGGCTTATCCGTGGCGATAGTCTCCTCCCGGTCGCCGAAGAGCTTGATCTCGCCCGCGCAGGCAAGCGCGAAGGTGCCGGCGTTGGCGGATGCCTCGCCGCAGGATTGGTCCAGCTCGTGGCGGGCGGCCTTGCCTTGCTGGATCTCCTCGAGCGTGCCGATCGTCAGCGCGTTTTCCGTGCGGACGCCGATGCGGCCGTTCGTGACGTCCACATCGCTCACTGGCTCGAAGTCCACCACCGCGCCCGCCGGGTCCGACGACTGCGGGGACTGCACAGGCTTAGCGCTGCCCATGTTCGCAGCGGCCTCACCGCCAGCTTCCTCGATCTTGGCGGAAGGAGACGCGCCGCAGGCGCTCAGCGCCAGGGCAGCCGAGACGGCACCGGAAACTGCGGCAAAGCGGAGGCGGGAACTGGGGGCAAACAAACGAGCATTCACAAGGTCAAAGCCTAGCAACGCGCCCGTCGCGCACCGCGATGGCTAAGTAGGCGGGGTAGTGTCTTTCGCCATGACTGATCCCGCCACCACAATGTCCTGGGTTCAGGTGATCGTCCTGTCCATTGTCCAGGGCCTCACCGAGTTTCTGCCCGTGTCTTCCTCGGGCCACCTGCGCATCGTCTCCCAACTATTTTGGGGCGAAGACGCCGGCGCCAGCTTCACCGCTGTGATCCAGCTGGGCACGGAGCTGGCCGTGCTGGTGTTCTTCGCCAAAGACATCTGGCGCATCCTCACCGCCTGGTTCGCCGGCCTCGCGGACAAGTCCAAGCGGAACTTCGACTACCGCATGGGCTGGATGGTCATCGCCGGCACCATCCCGGTCGGTCTTGCGGGCGTTTTACTCAAAGACCTCATCCGCGAGAACTTCCGCAACCTCTGGATCACCGCCACAGTGCTGATCCTGTTCTCACTGGTGTTCATCCTGGCCGAGCGCCGCGGCAAAAAGACCCGCGGCTTCGAGGAACTGACTATGAAGGACGCGGTTGTGATGGGCCTGTGGCAGTGCCTGGCGCTCATCCCGGGTGTGTCGCGCTCCGGCGGCACCATCTCCGGCGGCCTGTTCCTCAATCTGGACCGCGAAGTGGCCACCCGTTTCTCCTTCCTGCTGGCCATCCCGGCAGTGCTTGCCTCCGGGCTGTTTTCCCTGCCGGACGCCTTCGACCCCCAGGCAGGCCAGGCGGCAAGCGGGCTGCAGCTGCTCGTCGGCTCCGGCATCGGGTTTGTGGTCGGCTACATCTCCATTGCCTGGCTGCTGAAGTTCGTGTCCAACCACTCGTTCGCGTGGTTCGCCGCCTACCGCATTCCGCTGGGCCTTCTCGTGATGGCGCTGCTCGGCACTGGCGTGATGGCCGCCTAGTTGTAGGGTTGTCCGCATGCATGCATGGCCCGACCCGTCCGTACCCGCAGTCGCTGGCACCCCGGTGCCGCTGAAGCTCTTCGACACCGCCGATCAGCGCGTCAAGGAAGTAGACACCACCCCGGATGCGAACGGGGAGGTGGGGATGTACGTCTGCGGCATCACCCCGTACGACTCCACCCACCTCGGCCACGCCGCGACCTACCTCACCTTCGACCTGGCGCAGCGCCAGCTGCTCGCCAACGGCCACAAGGTCCACTACGTGCAGAACATCACCGACGTGGACGACCCGCTGTTCGAGCGCGCAGAGCGCGACGGCGTGGACTGGCGCGAACTCGGCACCAGCCAGATCAACTTGTTCCGCAGCGACATGGAGATCCTGTCCGTGATCCCGCCGTGCGACTACATCGGCGCGATGGAGTCAGTCGACGAGGTGATCGCAATGGTGCAGCAGCTTCTCGACGCCGGCGCGGCCTACGAGCTCGACCAGGGCGACATCTACGCTTCCATCGACGCCACCGAGCAGTTCGGCTACGAGTCCAACTTGGACCGCGCCACAATGGAGGAGTACTTCGCGGAACGTGGCGGCGACCCGGACCGCGAAGGCAAGCGCGACCCGCTGGACGCGCTGGTGTGGCGCGGCCACCGCGAGGGCGAGCCCGCCTGGGACTCGCCGTTCGGCCCGGGCCGGCCGGGCTGGCACGTCGAGTGCTCCGCGATTGCCACCAACCGCCTGGGCAGCCACTTCGCCATCCAGGGCGGCGGATCTGACCTGGCATTTCCGCACCACGAGTTCTCCGCCGCGCACGCGGAGGCCGCGCTGAAGGTCGAGCGCATGGCCGGGCACTACGTCCACGCCGGCATGATCGCCCTCGACGGGGTGAAGATGTCCAAGTCCCTGGGCAACCTCGTGTTCGTGCACAAGCTCTCGGAGGCGGGCCACGACCCGTCGGCAATCCGCCTGGCCGTTTTTTCCGGCCACTACCGCGAGGACCGGGACTTCTCCGACGCGATCCTGGCTGAGGCCGAGGAGCGCCTCGCGCGTTGGCGCGAGCAGCTCGCCGGCGAGGTGAGCGAGGCGGGGGCGACGGATGTCGTCGATAAGCTTCGCGCAATTCTTGCGGACGATTTGAACACCCCGGAGGCACTTTCGCTTCTCGACGGCGCGGCAGGCGACTGCAATCAGATCATCGCCACCGCCCTCGACGGGCTGCTCGGGGTGCGCATTTAACGCGTCTCACGCACAATGGGGCGCATGAGCGCACCTGCGGACAACTCGATTCGGGCCCAGTTTCAGCCCGAGGTAGACGAATTCATCGACGACCTGACCACTTTCGCCACCGGTTCCTACCTGCAGGATGAGGACAAGGAACTGTGGGAAGAGCCCTTCGACCCGGCGGTGCTGCCGGATTTGAAGAAGCTCCTGGAGATGTTCCTGGACGCCCTCGACCTGCTCGGCGACGACCCTGAGGGCGATGCGCTGGTGAAGGTCGTCGCGCCGTTCTACGAGAACCTCGAGGCGTTCAACGAGAAGCACGCCAACGCGGTGCTCGAGCCGGAGGAGAAGGCCGACATCGAGACCCTGGTGTTCCGCGCGGCGGCCGCCACCGGCGCCACGGACGAGGCTCTCAACGAGCTTCCGGAACTTGAGTAGGCCCAAGGCCGTCCTCTGGGACATGGACGGCACCCTCATCGACACCGAACCGCTGTGGGGCAAGGCCACCTTCGAGCTCGGCGAGCTGCTGGGCCGCCCGCTCACCCCGGAGGTGCGCGCTAAAACTATCGGCGGCAGCTTCCCCAACACCTTGAGCGTGGTGGCCGAGTGGGCGGGCTACGAGCTTAAAGACGGCGACCTGGAGCGCTACCGCACCTGGATGTTCGCAATTGTGAAGTCATCGGACACCGGGTGTGTTTTTAAACCCGCCCGGAACTCGCCTCTGCAGCCACAACGCGTACGCACCTACGAAGACCGTGATGTCGATCAATACCGGTACCACGTACTCGTTCGCTAGGTCGTTCTCTCGGTCCTCGTTGGCAACGGCGTGGACGATGCCGTGGACTGCGATGTGCGCCCACACCCTGCCCCTTTTCTAGAAGATCGTGACAAAGAGGAAACCGCTGGCGGTGGGGTAGAGCACCTGGCACGGATTCTCCGTACGTCTCATGTCGCCGCCGTGGATCAGGTTCACCATGCGCCCCAGGCTGAACGTGAGCGAGGAAACGAGCATCTCAATTGTAGGTGCGCATCGCCTGGAAGAGGAGACCGTGGAAGATCAGTTCCTCAAGAAAACCTCCACGCACAGCATTGCACCTATAGAGCAGGCTATTTCACTGCCTGGGCGGTTGAGCTGAGCCCCGAACTACAGTGGACCGTGAACAGGATAATGAAGGGGACGTAGTGGAGGAACTGCGTGGCAAACACGCGGGGAGGGCGCAAGCCGTAGTGCTTGCGCCCATTATTTCTCGCACGAAGATAAGGAGCATGCAGGAGAGGGTGGCCAGGACTGGCAGCGTGATGCCTTTCTCGACACTGAGGGACCGCGAGAGCTCGTCGCCAAGAGAAACTGCGACACCGTAGATTGCAATCCACATCAGTGCGAAGGCAATCTCGTTTTTCGCTGTAGTTTCTCTGCGTTTCACAATCGTTGCACAGTGAGGCGAATCCACGTTGAACCTTTTTGACGAATGGCCTTGAGGTCAGAGCTTTCCTGCAATCTGGCGCAGTGGAGTCGCCTAGCGCATACGCACCTGCGGCGAGCTGTTGTAGATTTTCTTAAAAGTAGGAAGGCTGAGCAGTTGTGCGAGGAAAAGCAGGATGGTTCCGATAGCGATAGCGCCAAGGACTACCAAAGGACCCCCGACAGATTCTGGGTCTTCGATCACATAATCGGTACCAGCGCTGAAGGCACTGCCAGCCACCGTTCCCAAAGCCCATGCGCTTAACGTCGCAAGGACAAAGGGCACGATGTTTTCGATCCAATTCACTGAGATGATCGGTTGGGGACTAACTCCCATACGGTGAAGAGCTCGGATGTTTTGCTCACGGCTAAACTCTGCTGCGATTTGTGAGATCATGACAGACACCGAGTTGATGATGCAGGTGATGACGATAACCAGAAGCAGTCCCAGATTCAGGTCAGGCTTGAGGGCTTCCGTGACCGATTGAGCCGCCTGGGAGAGATCATCACCGGGAGCAAAGCGCATAAAACCAACGAATGCTGCCAGGAAAATCAAGAATGAAATTCCGGAGATCCGGCGCCACACCGTCCGGGGATTGTGCAGGACATTCCGGAAAGCCCACGACACCGTGACGCTTGGTATGCGTACCAATGGGCGAGCCAAAAGCTGCAGGATAAAGGGGCCCGCGATGTCGTTTGTCAACATCAGCAGTGCCACGACCGCGCAGCTGAAGAACAGCTGATTAAGAGTACTCTGCTCGTCTATAAAGCGAGGGAGAACATAGGCAACCGCCAGAACAGCAATCAAAATGAGCAAACGCCAGGCTCGCAGGCGTTTCGCTGCACTACGGCGTACTACTCCCAGTGGCGAAATACTCACCTGGATCAATCCCACGAATGTTGCCACGAGCGTGAACGCGACCAAGATGGCATCGATAAGTGGATAAAAATACCAGGGCATATATACTTCGTCGATGCTTACAGGCATCGATTGAAAGCTCAGACCAGTAAACAAAGGGGCACAAAGTAGCGCAAGAACTTGCCCCAACACGATCCCCGTTACGGCTTGCACGAGCACTTCGCAGGCACCCATGACGTTGACCTGGCGGCGATTCAAGCCGATAAGGCGCAGTACCGCAAGCCGATAGTGTTGCGATTGCGCTGTCACCAGGGCAGCTTGTGAGGCCAAATTGCAGGCGGGAATCACAATGAGAATACAAGCAAAAAATGCGAGACTGAGGTAGGTCTGGGGAATGATCGCGAATGTAGGATCGAGCTCCAAAGCGTCGGCTAGATTGCCATACGGGTGGTGATAGCGTTGGTAGAACATGTACGTTCCGCTGGCGGTGATCGTCGCAATGGAACTTACTATTGCAAAGGCAAGAACGCTTAAGAAGATGAGCAGACTGTCACGGTTCTTAGTGTGGGAACGTTGGATGGCCAACTCGGTGGTCAGACGCGCCAAAGAAGGGGTAGCCATCAGTTTTCCTCCTCGTGGCGGCGAAGCGTCTGATCAGAGTGAATGAATCCATCTCGGATTTCAACAAGTCGGTCACACCAGCGCGCCACCTTGGTGTCATGAGTGACCAAAACCAAAGCGCCACCGTAGTGCGACAGTGTCAAGGTAATCAGTTGCATTGCCTGGTGCCCGGAGGCCTGATCCAGTGCACCGGTAGGTTCGTCGGCGAAGACCACGCTCGGCTGGTGGACCAAGCCACGAGCTATCGCGACTCGCTGTGCCTGCCCACCGGAGAGCTCCGCAGGCAATTTGTGGGAGTGCTCACCCAGCCCTACATGGTGGAGGAGGGCATCCGCGCGATCGAGTGCGTCAGAAGTTTTCACTCCAGTCAGGCGCAAGGGCAGAGCCACATTTTCGCGAGCCGGAAGCTCGGGGATAAGCATGCTGTCTTGGAAGATGAACCCGAAGTCTCGCAGCCTGAGTGTAGAACGTTGGGCGTCGGAAGCTGAGGAGATGACCTTGCCTTGAAATGTTACCGTGCCCGAGGTCGGCGTCAAGATTCCGGCCAAACAATTGAGGAAGGTAGATTTGCCAGAACCCGAAGGCCCCATGATGGCTACTTTTTCTCCGGGGGCAACATGCAGGTCGATGCCACGCAGAACTGTGGCGCTATTGAATGCTTTTGTTATCTGTTCTGCTGCAAGTACGGGTGTTGTCATAGATGTTTATTTAAGTTGGTTCGCCAGCGAAGATGAATGGTGTTGGTTATAGAGTCACGGTAGACCCAGCTCTACCCCCACGCACGGTGGCATCAGTTAAAGTTAACGGCATGCGTTGGTTCCGGAAAAACAGCCACACCCGCAACAAGATGGAACATCAGCAGCTCCTCGAACAGCTAGTAACCTCGCAACGTGCTCTTGTCCATGCATACGAAATAGAGCGGCGTCGCATTGAGCGTGACTTGCACGACGGAGCACAGCAGTATTTGGTCAGCGCAGCATTAAAAATCGGGGAGGCTCAACTCACCGCTACTGGGCAGCAGGCAGAGCTGCTCGCAGAAGCTCGCGCTGCGCTGCAGCAGAGCTTAGACTCCCTGCGTGCTACGGTCCGCGGAATTCACCCGCAAATTTTGCATGAACGTGGACTTGTCGCAGCGCTCGAGGATGCTTGCGATAGTAAATACGTTCGCATTCGTTGTCCCATCCCGATTCCTCAAGTGCCGGAGGGCGTGCTAGCTGCCGCGTATTTCTTCACCCTCGAGGCAGTAACAAATGCACGCAAATACGCTTCAGACAGTTTGGTAGAAGTCTTAATTACCGTTGGAGAGGGCTTGAACATTTCAGTCGTTGACCACGGCCAGGGCGGTGCACGAGTGGTGCCCGAAGGAGGATTAGCAGGAATGCGTGAACGCATCCATGCAGTCGGGGGAACGTTGGAAGTCTATTCACCGCAAGGCGGCCCGACCCGCGTAGCGGCGACAATTCCGCTTCTTTTACACCGTGATGAGCCAGGAGTGGTGCTATGAAAATAATGCTGGCGGAAGATTCCGGTTTACTCCGTGATTCGCTTTCTGGAATGCTCAGGCGCCAGGGGATTGAAGTAATTTCCCAATGCGATAGCGCCACTCAGCTTCTGTCCGCAGTTGCAGGGCACCCGGATGTAGATGTTGTAGTAACAGATATCCGTATGCCCCCGCAGATGCGGGACGATGGCCTCCAAGCCGCAGCCACAATTCGCAAGGAATACCCGCACATTGGGCTGCTGGTGTGCTCCCAATACGCCACGCCGGCGTATGCGCGCGCCGTCCTCGAGCTGACGTATGGCCAGGCCAATGCTGGCGGTGTGGGCTACATCCTCAAAGACTCTATCGCGGATGTAGCAGAATTCCTGGACACGCTGCGTGCGGTAGGCCAGGGCAGGGTGGTCCTGGGCAGCGAGATTGCCGAAAACCTCGCCCGCCATGACCACCAAGGCGCCGCCATCGAAAGCCTGACGGTGCGCGAACGCGAGGTCCTTGAAGCGATGGCGCAAGGTTTGTCCAACTCCGATATCGCTGCTCACCTCTACCTTTCTGAAGCAGGCGTATCGAAGCATATTGCCTCCGTATTCCAAAAACTCGGCTTCGATGCTGCTGAGCCTAACCGCCGGGTGAAGGCGATTTTGCAGTATCTGGCGTATACATATCAGCGCCCGTTGTAGGAGCGTTTTGTTGGATCCTCGGCCGAGTCCCTGCAGACAACGGTGCTGACTGATACCTGCGCCACGTATCGGCCGGTGGGGTGGGGCATGAACGATGCCTTTTATCCTCAGCCTTTGTCGGAAACCGTGGAAGAGTTCGTTGACGCTGGCTTCGAGCTTGTCCGCGACCTCTCGGTCGCCACGTTCCAGATCTACAACGGTGGCCCGAACGGGGTGCCGGAGCTGCCGCCTTTGCTGGTGCCATCAGTACTTATTTGGCAGCATCAAATTTTCAGCTGAGCGTAGCGAAAAGTAGCTATGTGTCTACTAGAGTTTTTCTTCGAGGTGAGCGCACTTAGTAGGTGGTTCGAACGAACCGGTGGTTTCGTGGGGACGTCTCCCCGTGGGCGTCGACAAGCATCCTCGATCATGCGGTGCCGGGCAGGGGAGCGAGGGGGTAAGGTTGTCGGTGGACATAACCGGATTCATTTTGCTGGGAGGACAGCATGACCCACACTCTAGATTTAGCTGCACTCAAAAAACAGTACGACGAGCTCAAGGCCAAGAACCTGGACTTGAACCTCACCCGCGGCAAGCCGTCGACGGAGCAGCTCGACTTCTCCAACGCACTGCTGAGCCTGCCCAACTCCGTGAAGGATAAGACGGGCACGGACGTTCGCAACTACGGCAACCTCCGCGGCATCCTCGATATCCGCGAGATCTGGGCGGAGCTCCTCGGTGTCGATGTAGACAACATCATTGCACAGGATTCCTCCTCGCTGAACATTCAGTTCGACATCATTAGCTGGACCTACATCTTCGGCAACCAAGATTCCCCCAAGCCCTGGTCGCAGGAAGAAGACCTGAAGTGGCTGTGCCCGGTGCCCGGCTATGACCGCCACTTCACCATCACGCAGAAGTTCGGATTCGAGATGATTCCGGTGCCGATGAACGAGGACGGCCCAGACATGGATACCGTCCGCGAACTGGTCAAGGATCCGGCCGTGAAGGGCATGTGGTGCGTACCGATGTTCTCTAACCCGGGTGGACAGACCTACTCGGAGAAGGTCTGCCGCGAGCTCGCCGAAATGGAGACTGCCGCCCCCGATTTCCGCATCTTCTGGGACAACGCTTACGCCATCCACATCCTGCGCGGGGACTTCCCGGAGGTGTACCCGGTTCTGGACTACGCCGCCGAGGCGGGTCACCCGAACCGCTTTAATATCTTTGCCTCCACCTCGAAGATCACCCTGGCCGGTTCCGGTGTTTCCTTCTACGCCTCCTCCAAGGAGAACCTTGATTTCTGGGCATCCGTTGCTGGCGTACGCGGCATCGGCCCGAACAAGGTCAACCAGCTTGCCCACGCGGAGTTCTTCACTGATGCCGAGGGCGTGAAGAACCACATGCGCAAGCACACCGAGTCGCTGGCCCCCAAGTTTGAGAAGGTTGTCTCCATCCTGGACAACCGCCTCGGCGAGTACGGTGTCGCTAGCTGGACGAATCCGGACGGTGGCTACTTCATCTCCCTCGATGTTGTCGACGGCACCGCCTCCCGCGTCGTTGAGCTCGCCAAGGAGGCTGGCATCGCCCTCACCGGCGCCGGCAGTTCCTTCCCGCTGCACAAGGATCCAAACGATCGGAACATCCGCCTGTCCCCGTCTCTTCCGCCTATCGACGAGCTGGAGGAGGCCATGGAGGGTGTGGCCACCTGCGTTCTCCTCGCCGCCGCTGAGAAGCAGGCCTAACGCGCTTCAGCGTTAACGCCCTTTCAGCGTTAGCGTGCCCCCGCTTAACACGCGGGGGCGTTTTTATGTTGGGAACTTTCGGCTTCGAACTACCAAACAAGTAAACGGGGGTAGGTCAGGGGGAGACTAAGGGTTGGCTAAAAACGTGGTAAGGTGGGTAAATAAAAAACATCTGACATTTCGGGTGTAAGTACTCGGGCGTTAAGATTGCTCAACATGTTGTTTTATGGTGGGCGAAGTCACTAGTTTTTGTGGCATGAATTACACCGATGACTCGCAGACCCCCATGATCAGCATGGACGGCGTGAATAAGTACTTCGGCGATTACCACGCCCTCAAGGACATCCACCTTGAGGTACCAAAAGGGCAGGTCGTCGTTGTGTTGGGCCCAAGTGGCTCCGGAAAATCCACGCTGTGCCGCACCATTAACCGCCTAGAAACGATCGACTCCGGCACGATCGCCATCGCAGGCACCCCACTGCCAGAGGAAGGCAAGGAACTCACCGCCCTGCGCGCCGAGGTCGGTATGTGCTTCCAGAGCTTCAACCTCTTCCCGCACCTCACCATCCGCAAGAACGTGACACTCGCACCGGTGAAGGTGAAAGGGGTCGATGCCGGCGAGGCGAACGCCCTGGCAGACAAGCTCCTCGCTCGCGTCGGCATCGCCGAACAGGCCGACAAGTACCCGGCACAGCTCTCCGGCGGCCAGCAGCAGCGCGTCGCCATCGCCCGTGCGCTCGCCATGAAGCCCAAGGTTATGCTTTTCGACGAGCCGACGTCGGCTCTTGACCCGGAAATGGTGGGGGAGGTCTTGCAGGTGATGAGTTCCCTCGCCGCCGACGGCATGACCATGCTTGTGGTCACCCATGAGATGGGCTTCGCCCGCGAGGTCGCCGACCGCATCCTGTTCATGGCCGACGGCACGATCGTCGAAGACACCGACCCCGAGTCGTTCTTCACCAACCCGCAGTCGAGCCGCGCCAAGGACTTCCTGTCCAAGATCCTGGGGCGCTAATGATGAGAAGAATTTTCGCCATCATTTCCGCCCTGGCGGTCGCCGTCACAGCCACGGCCTGCGGATCCACAGAGCCCCGCAGCCTCGTGCGCTCCGTCGACAGTGGCCACGTGATCCTGGGAACCAAATACGATCAGCCGGGTCTCGGCATGCGCAACCCCGACAAGACCATGACCGGTCTTGACGTGGAAGTCGCCACCTACGTGGTCAACCACATCGCCGACCAGCGCGGTGTCGCTCACCCCGAGATCACCTGGCGCGAAACGCCATCCGCCACCCGCGAAACCGTCATCAAAAACGGCGAAGTAGACATGATCGCCGGCACGTATTCCATCAACGCCTCCCGCGCGAAATCCGTCAACTTCGGTGGCCCCTACTTGCTCACTCACCAGGCGCTTCTCGTCCGCAGCGATGACCACACCTTGCAGTCACTGCAGGACCTGGACAAGGGCAGGAAGCTGTGCTCCGTCACCGGCTCCACCCCCGCGCAGAAAGTGAAGAAATCCCTGCCCGGTGTGCAGCTGCAAGAGTATGACTCCTACTCCTCATGTGTGGAGGCGCTCCACCAGAAGAAGGTGGATGCCATGACCACCGACGCCACCATTCTCTATGGCTTTGCTCTCCAATACCCGGGCGAGTTCGAGGTTATCGAGATGACGAAGGAAGACGGCAAGCCGTTTACCAACGAGCACTACGGACTCGGCCTGGCCAAGGACGATGCCGAATCCACTGAGGCGATCAACGATGCCGTCCGCGCCATGCAGGACGACGGTTCGTTCCAGGCCATGGTGGATAAGAATCTCGGCGAAAACGCCTCCGTGGTGGAGGCCGATGAAGCCGGCAACCTGGACTTTGTAAAGGAGTAGACAGCCAATGACTGAACTGTGGGCAGACCTGTGGCCGGGACTCCTCGGAGCCTTCTGGGTCACCATCAAACTGACATTCTTCTCCGCCATCGGCGCGTTCATCCTCGGGGTCATCCTGACAGCGATGCGCGTCTCCCCGGTGGCGATCCTTCGCGGTATTGCGCGTTTCTACATCGAGACGGTGCGAAACACCCCGCTGACGCTCATCATCCTGTTCTGCTCGATCGGCCTGTACCAGAACCTGGGGCTGACGCTTGCGCCGGAAAACGACAACTTCATCAAGAACAACAACTTCTGGCTCGCCGTCCTCGCGTTCGTCCTGTACACCTCGACGTTCGTCGCAGAGTCCCTGCGCTCCGGCATCAACACCGTCCACTTCGGGCAGGCCGAGGCCGCGCGTTCGCTGGGCTTGAGCTTCACACAGACGTTCCGCTTCGTCGTGTTCCCGCAGGCCTTCAAGTCGGCTGTGGTGCCACTGGGGAACACACTTATCGCACTGACAAAGAACACGACGATCGCCTCCGTCATCGGCGTTGCCGAGGCATCGCTGCTGATGAAGTCCACCATCGAAAACCACGCTAACCACACGATCCTGGTGTTCATGATTTTCGCCCTCGGCTTCATCATCATCACGCTGCCGATGGGCCTGCTGTTCACCCGCTACACCCGCAGGAAGGCGGTGGCATAAAAAATGACAGTACGTGCAACAGTCCTTTACGATGCCCCGGGCCCCAAAGCCCGCCAATTCAACCGCATCGTCACCATCGCCACCTTCGTCATCGCTATCGCGGTGATCGCCTGGGTGCTCAAGGTTCTTGGCGATAACGGCCAGCTCGCCGCCGAGAAGTGGACCCCGTTCTTGAAGTCCACCACGTGGACCACCTACATCCTCCCCGGCTTGTGGGGAACGCTGAAGGCGGCACTTGTCTCCATCATCCTCGCCATCATCATCGGTGCGCTGCTCGGTGTGGGGCGCCTGTCCAAGAACAAGGCCATCCGCTGGTTCTGTGGCATCATCGTGGAGTTCTTCCGCGCCATCCCGGTGCTGATCCTCATGATCTTCGCCTACTCCGTGTTTGCCACGTACGCCATCGTCCCGTCCGCCCAGTTGGGGTTTGCGGGCGTGGTCTTCGGCCTGACGATGTACAACGGCTCCGTCATCGCAGAAACCCTGCGCGCAGGCATCCTCTCGCTGCCCACCGGCCAGCGTGAAGCTGCCGAAGCACTGGGCCTGTCCCACCGCCAGACCATCTGGAACATCCTTCTCCCGCAGGCTGTGGCCACGATGCTCCCGGCGCTGATCTCCCAGCTGGTCATCGCCCTGAAAGACACGGCACTTGGCTACATGATCCTCTACGTCGAGGTCGTCCGCTCCGGCCTGATGAGCGCGTCCTACTACCGCAACTACCTGCCTGCCCTCGTTGTCGTTGCGATCATCATGATCGCCATCAACTTCGGCCTCAGCCGCCTTGCCGAGCGTATCGAGCGTCAGCTCCGCGCCGGCCGTGCCCGCAAGAACATCCTTGCCCACGTCCCCGAGGTCGAGGACCAGGGCATCGAAACCAAGGACACCGATCGTCTCGACTGGCGAGATCCCTACCACCAGGATCTGCGACTCAAGTCCGAGTAGGGAGAAAATTTTCCAAATGCAATGCTCCCCGTTAGTTAGACTGAGAAATCAGCTTCTGGCTAATGGGGATTTTCCATTCTTGGACTTTAGCTTCGCTTAAAGCCCTGGTCTTTCGCAGAACTGGCTGCTTATGCAGAGAAAATCCCCTGAGTTGGAGACCAAGGATATGCTGAAACGGTGGAATCAACTCCAATTGTCTACGTGGACGAATCATTGATGCTTCGAGGTGAAAATTGCCAGGAGTATATGATCTGCGCAACTGTTTTGGAGCTTGACCAGTGTGAGAGAATACGCGACGCTCTGGTTCCTTTACTGTTACCCGGGCAAACAAAGTTGCACTGGACTGATGAGCAAAGTAAAAGACGTCGTGAAATAGCTAAGTCAATTTCTGCTCTTGGTTGTCACCATGTAATTGTTTCTACGCTCAGCCAAGAAAGTCGCAAAACGGAACGGTATCGGCGCAAATGCTTGGAGCGACTCTACTACGAGGTCTCGGAAATGAAGATTTCTCGCGTTACCCTCGAGAGTAGGCAGAAAACCCAGAACCAAAAAGATATTGAGCATATTGTTGCGTTGCAGGGCTCTGGGCTTTACAGGGATATTCGGCTTAAACATATCAATGGCAGCGATGAGCCACTTCTTTGGATTCCGGATGTGGTCCTTGGAATGTACAACGCAACTTTTCGAGGTGAACAGCAATACTGGAGGGAATTTGAGAGGAAGGTCGTCTGCCATGCGATCTAGACGCACGAAAGCCCTAGGTCCAGTCGTCCGGCTGGAGTTCTAGGGCTCTCTTCCTTTCCTGTCGTAACAGGCGGTTCAAAGTCACTGTACCATGGTTTCCAGAAAACCGGTAGGGCTTGAGAAAGCTCGATGAGGCTACGTCTGGCTCGTTAATTCTGCTTAGGTGTATGGGGCATTCGGCGCTGATGTATTTAGTTCTTTGGTAGCGTTCTGTTCTTGGTTCGCACTTAGCCCCCACAATTCCTCCAACTGGCTACACTGTTTCGTACCGGCACATGTTTTCCACCCAGGGGGTTTGCCAATGGATATCCAAGCCACGCAGTACTGGCTAAACACGCTTTTCACCTCGCCGTTTAACTTCCACTCGCTCTCTCACGGTTCCGACGAAGGAGGAACCGACGAAGGAGGGACCTCCGACGAAGGAGGAACCGACGAAGACGCCACCATCGGCACGAACGCGGACGGGGTCGTAGTCACGGCTGGCCTGGCGGAAAAGGACCTGGGGCTTGTCACCGGCGCGCAGGTGTGGGGGATGACGCAGAAGGAGGTCCGCGTGGAGCTCTTCAGCCTCGAGCTCTCCGCAGACGAGCTCGCCGAGCTGTTCACCCTCGACCTCACGGGCCTCCAGCCGGGCGCCCGCCTGCACGGCTACGTCTTCACCGCGCCGACCCTGTGGGAAGCGGGCCTTCCCCAGCTGACCGAGGACGACCGAATCACAACTCTCTTGAGTGTGGGTAGGGGAAGGTAGACTCTCTAACCGTGGCTTTATATCACAAGTATCGTCCGGCAACGTTCGCAGAAGTCCGAGGTCAGGAGCATGTAACGCGGCCGCTGTCCGTCGCGCTCGACAGCGGCAACATCGGCCATGCCTACCTCTTCTCCGGCCCGCGTGGCTGTGGTAAAACCAGCTCCGCGCGCATCCTCGCCCGGTCGCTGAACTGTGAACACGGCCCCACCTCCACCCCGTGTGGTGAGTGCGACTCCTGTCGGGCGCTTGCGCCGGGTGGCACCGGCAACTTGGATGTCACGGAACTTGACGCGGCCTCCCACGGTTCCGTCGACGATATGCGTGAGCTGCGCGAATCCGCCGTTTTCGCGCCGAGCGAGTCCCGCTACCGCATCTTCATCATCGACGAGGCGCACATGATCACCCCACAGGGTGCAAACGCGCTGCTCAAGATCGTCGAAGAACCGCCGGAGCACCTCGTCTTCATCTTCGCCACCACGGAGCCGGAAAAAATCATTGGCACGATCCGCTCCCGCGTTCAGCACTACCCATTCCGCCTGCTCACGCCGCCTGTTATGCGCGGTCTTTTGCAGGATGTGTGCGCGGGCGAGGGCGTCGAGGTGGAGGATTCCGTCTTCACCCCCGTCATCCGCGCCGGCGGGGGCTCGCCCCGCGATACTCTCTCCATCCTCGATCAGCTCCTGGCCGGCGTCCCCGCAGGTGAGAAGCTCAGCTACGAGCTCGCGGCACCCCTTTTGGGAGTCACGGATTCCACGCTCCTCGATTCCGCCGTCCGCGTCATCGCCACCCACGACGCGCCGGGCGCATTCTCGCTCGTCGGTCAGGTTATCGACCGTGGCATCGACCCGAAGCGCTTCACCAGTGATCTTCTCGACCGCTTCCGCGACCTCATGGTCCTCCAGGCCGTCCCGGATGCCCTCTCATCTGGGCTTGTCGACGCTCCTTCGCTCCTTCACTCCGAGCTCACCGAGGAAGTCCAGCTCTTCTCGGGGCAGGGGCTGCCCCAGATCACCGCACTTGTCAACACCGGCCTGGAGGACATGCGTGGCACCCTCGCCCCCCGCATCCTTCTTGAGGTCCTCATGGCCCGCCTCCTCTCCGTCGGCACGGGTGCCCCCGTCATCGATCCAGCTTCCAGCCCTGCAGCCCTTGCGCCCCCGGCCCCGGAGCAGGTCAGCGAGGCAGGCAAGAAATACCTCCGGCGCTCCCAGCGACCGGCCGCCCAGCCGCAGGCTCAGCAGCCTGTCCAGCCACAGCAGCCAGCGCAACCACAGTCCCAGCAGCCTGTACAGCGACCTGCCCAACCGCAGGCTCAGCAGCCGACCCAGTCGCAGCAGCAATCTGCACCGTCTGTGCCGGTGGAGGAAAAGCAACCCCGCCAGTACCAGGAATACGGCCAGCCGTCGCAGCCTGAACAGGAAGAACACGAAGTTCCGGAACCGCGGCAGCAGTGGGAGGCTGGGCGCGACGAGCAGCCACAGCAGGTGGAGTCTGCTCCCCAGGAGCCCGAAACAAGCACCGTGGACGTGGAAACCGTGCGGGCGAAGTGGGTCGATATCCTCAACTACATTTCGCGGGAAAAGAAGAACACGACCGCACGGATCCTGCTCCGCGGTGCGACGCTCCTCGACGTCCGCGATGGCACCCTCTACCTCGGCATCCTCACCGGGGCGATTGCCAACCGGCTCAACGATGCGAAGCACAACGCCGACATCGTCGATGCCGTGATGGCAGAGACCAACGCGTCGCTCGCCGTCGAATGCGTGCTGGGTAACAAGATCCCGGCATCCACGAAATCGACGGCTGCGCCTGCACCAGCGTCCGTGCCCGGTTCCGCTTCCACGGATGCGCCCGCGTCAGCGGACGTGCCTGCTTCCGCCCCCACGGGCGCGACGGCGCCAGCGCCAGCGCCCGCACCGGCACCGGAACCTGAGCGCCCGTCGGCTCCGACCGCGCCTGCAGCGCCTGCTCAGCCGATGCCCACGGTGACTCCGCCGGTGCCCACGGCGGGGCCTGCGGAAAGGAACAGGGAACCGGAGGCACAGGCGTCGGAAAGCACAGACGAGGAGAGCCACCAACCGGAGGCCTCCATCCCGCACTGGAAGCAGCGGATGAACGCCATCGTTGCCAAGAACAGGGAACCGGAGCCCGGGAACTATCCGCCGCCACCGCCCGTTCCACCAGAACCGGACATTCCGCTTCCTCCTGAACCCACTGACGAGGAGATGGAGGAAGAGATGGCCCGCGCCGCAACGGAGGACCCGGGCAACTTCGACCACCGGACACCGAAGGACATGGCGATGGACTTGCTCCAAACGGAGCTTGGCGCCAGGCCAATGTAGAATGTAACAAGCTTAGAAACTACAAGGAGAAACAATGACTCAGCCCGATATGAACCAGATCATCCAGCAGGCCCAGCAGATGCAGGCGAAGCTGCAGCAGGCGCAGGAAGAGATCGTGAAGTCCAGCGTCGTCGGCGAGGCCGGCGGCGGACTCGTCACCGTCACCATGCGTGGCTCCGGCCAGATCTCTGACCTCACCATGGACGAGCGCGTCGTCGATCCGGAGGACATCGACGGCCTCAAGGACCTCATCATCGGTGCCTTCGCTGATGCCCACCGCAAGGTGCAGGCCATGGCCCAGGAGAAGATGGGTCCGCTCACCCAGGGTCTCAACGGTGGCGACCTCGGGGGCATGCTCGGTTAATGTTCGAAGGTCCGTTTCAGGAGCTTATCGACGAATTCTCCCGCCTCCCCGGCATCGGACCGAAATCCGCTCAACGCATCGCCTTCCACCTCATCAACGCGGAAGACGACAGCGTTGAGCGGCTTATTTCTGCGCTCACCGGGGTAGTCGGCGGCGTCAGCTTCTGCAGAATCTGCTGCAACATCTCCTCCGACGAGGTCTGCACCATCTGCGCCAACCCCGAACGCGACGCCACCACCATCTGTGTCGTCGAAGAGCCCAAAGACATCCAGGTCATCGAGCGCACCGGCGAATACACCGGCCGCTACCACGTCCTCGGCGGGGCACTCGACCCCCTCGGCGGCATCGGCCCCAAAGAACTCAACATCACCCAACTGGTTAGACGGGTTGGAGGAACGCTTCCCGACGTCTCGTCGGACGTCCCCGACATCGCCGAGGTAATCCTCGCCACCGACCCCAACACCGAGGGGGAGGCCACCGCCAGTTACCTCGCCCGTCTGCTCAAAGACTTCTCTGGGCTCACCGTTTCTCGGCTTGCCTCCGGCATGCCCCTCGGTGGGGATTTGGAGTTTGTCGACGAGCTTACGCTCTCCCGCGCTCTCTCCGGTCGCCTGAAAATCTAACGGCTGCGCCGGCACTGTCGGTGTGAAATAATTCAAGAGGATAAGTTTTTCCTCTTGGAGGCAGCGATGGGCACCACACGGCAGGCCGCCGCGCGCGCAATCAACCTGCGCAAAATTTACGGGCAGGGTGAGACCACAGTCCGCGCCCTCGACGGCGTGACTGTTGCCATCGAGCAGCACACGTTTACCGCCATCATGGGCCCGAGCGGCTCCGGCAAGTCCACCCTCATGCACTGCATGGCGGGCCTGGACAAGCCCACATCGGGTCAGGTGTTCATCGGCGACACTGACATTTCCACACTGTCCGATAAGAAAATCACCGCCTATCGCCGCGACCGCCTAGGCTTCATCTTTCAGGACTACAACCTCGTCCCCATGCTCACGGCCAAGGAGAACATCCTGCTGCCCCTGGCCATCGCCGGCCGGAAACCGAACCCCAAGTGGTTCCGGCTTATCGTCTCCCGCCTGGGGCTGGACAAGCGCCTCGACCACCGCCCGAGCGAGCTTTCCGGCGGCCAGCAGCAGCGCGTCGCCTGCGCCCGCGCCCTCGTCACCCGCCCCGAGTTGATCTTCGGCGATGAGCCAACCGGCAACCTTGATTCCACCTCCTCCCAGGAGGTGCTCACTATCCTGCGCGCCTCGGTGGATCATTTCGGCCAGACCGTCGTCATCGTCACCCACGATGCGCACGCGGCAAGCTTCGCCGACCGCGTCATCTTCCTTGCCGACGGCAAAATCACCGCCGACCTGAAAAAACCCTCCAACGAGGAGATCATGTCCACCATGGCCACACTTGCGGAACTGTAGCCATGCGCACCTTCGCCCTCATCAGTTGGCGGTCAGCACGCAGCCACCCCGTGCGCATGCTCATGTGCATCCTCGCGGTGGTGTTGGGCACGAGCTTCGTCTCCGGCGCGTTCATGCTCACCGCTACCATGACCAAAGCCTTCGACGACATCATTTACGCCGAGTATGAGGGCGTGGATGTCGTCGTCACAGGCACAAAGGACTACCAGCTCACGCTGTCCATGCTCACGGATCTGGAGAACATCGACGGCGTGAAAGAGGCCCACCCGGTGGACACCGTCCCCATCATCCTGCTGGATAAGGACGGCGAGGCCGTCGGTTCCGGTGGCGCGGGCACGTGGATCATCGCCGACCACAAGCACCCCGACGAGTACGCCATCAACACCGACGCCGCCGCACGCACCGGCATCAGCCCGGGCGACACCGTCACCGTCATGTACCCGGGCGGGCGCCAGGAGATCACGTTGGAATCGACGGTTGAGGAGGAGTTCGCCACCGGCGGCTGGGTGGGCATCAATGTGCCCCGCGCGGACATGGAAAAGATCTACACCGACGGGATCCATACGTCCACCATTGAGATCGTCGCCGAAAACATCCCCGCGTGGGAGCTGCGCGACATGGTCAAACATAAATTCCCGGAGGCGAAGGTGAAAACCGGGGTAGAGGCGGCCAACGACGAGTCCCAATCCTTGCGCGAGCAGCTCTCGTTTATCACCTACATTGTTCTCGCCTTCGGCCTTGTCGCCATGTTTGTGGCCACGTTCCTCATCGCGAACACGTTCTCCATGCTCGTGGCGGAGCGCACGCGCGAGTTCGCGCTCCTCCGCGCGATCGGCGCGTCCCGTGGCCAGGTTACAACTAGCGTCCTGTTCGAGTCGGCGCTCATCGGCATCATCGGCTCTGCTACGGGCATCGGTTTCGGGATGGTCATCGTCCGCGTCATCTACTCGCTCATGAACAGCGCGGGCTTCGGCCTGCCCGACGCCGGGGTCGGTCTCGACACCGCCAGCGTCGCCGTCCCGTTCCTCGTCGGCATCCTCGTGACCTGCGTCTCCGCTCTCGCCCCGGCGATGCGCGCCGGCCGTCTCCGCCCGATCCAGGCGATGAACACCACCGCGCCGCGCCCGCTCCGGGTCCGCACAGCCGTCGGCATCGTCCTGCTGCTCGCCAGCGTCGCGTTCCCGCCCCTGACTCTGGTTGCTGTTCTGCTTGTCACTCCCGCCCTCTTCAAGAGGCTTTTCGACGTCCGGGGCGGTGGCATCATCGGCCTCCTCGCCCGCACCAACCTGAGCCGCAACCCCACCCGCACGGCGACGACGGCCTTCGCCCTCACCCTCGGCGTCGGCCTCGTCGCGGCGGCGAGCGTGTTCGGCCAGTCGATGGCGGCGAGCACCACCGGCACGGTGACCACGAAGCTGGCCGCCGACGTCGTCGTCACGCCGGCGAGCCTCATCTCCTCGTCGGGCGTGCCGGAGGCCGTCAACAAGGACCTCCGCGATGTCATCGGGGTCGAGGCGATCTACGCGGATGCCTCCGTCCCCGTCCGCATCGCGGGCACCGGCACCGGCTCCAACGGCGAGCACCCGCTCAACTCGGTGCTCACCAGCGACCCCTCCCAGCTCATGGAGATTTCGCTTGTCGACGGCTCCTTCGACGAGGTGTCCTCAGAACTGGGTGTCGGTCTCAACACCATCGCCGCACACGACCTGGGGGTTACCGTCGGCGACACCGTGCGCGTCGATTCCGACCACTCCTCGGAGGTGCTCGACGTCCCCGTCCTCGCCATCTGGGAGCCGGGCTCCGTCCTCCCCAAACAGGCGGTCACCTTGCCCGTGGCGGAACGGCTCGTTTCTGACCGCAAGGATTGGTTCAGCTCCGCCACATATGTCAAGCTTGACGACGCGTCGGAGGCCACCCGCGCCGACATTCAGGACATCATGGACGACTACAAAGTCGTCGAACAGCTAACGCTCGACGAGTACGCCGACGCCAAAACCGAGCAGATCTCCCAGTTCCTCTACGTCGTCTACGCCCTCCTCGCCCTCGCCGTCATCATCGCCATCCTCGGTATCGTCAACACCCTGGCGCTGTCCATCATCGAGCGCGGCCACGAGTTCGCCATGCTCCGTAGCGTCGGGCTGCAGCGCACGCAGATGTGGCGCATGGTGACCACCGAGTCGATCCTCATCGCCCTAGCCGGTTCGACAATCGGCGTCGTCGTCGGTGGTGTCATCGGCTGGTGGTTCGTGCGCTTCATGGCCACACGTGGCATCGATGTCCTCGTCATCCCCTGGGGCACCCTCGCCCTCCTCGCCCTCGCCGGTGTTGGTGTGGGGCTGTTCGCCTCGCTGGTGCCCGCTGCACGCGCCGCGCGCACCGACCCTCTGACCTAGAAGCGCTCCATTCGCTTGGCTGCCAGCCGCTCTTTCCGCAGCTGCTCGACCTCCGGCAGGTTGAGCGGCTCCAGCTCCATGCCGGTTGCCCGCTCAAGCAGGACATCCGCCAACTGTGGGTTGCGTGCGAGCACCGGCCCATGCAGGTACGTGGCGATGACGTTGCCCTGCACGACACCTTCTGCCGATAGTTGCGCCGAGGGGTCGGCCATGTCGTAGGTGCCGGACGAGTCGGAGTTGCCCACGCCCACGAGCACCGTTCCCAGTGGTGCGGCATCGGCACCCAAAAGCGTGGCACCCATGTGGTTTTCGAACCCGGTGAGCGTCTCCGTCAGCCCTGGCAGGCCCGTCGGCCGGGTGCGGATCTCCCCGATGGCGCGTTTCTTAAGCGTCGTCGTGGTGGCGTCGATAAGCCCGACACCGTCGATGACCCGACCGTTAGCGCGGAAGCTTTCGCCGAGCACCTGCAGCCCGGCGCAGATGGCCAGGATCGGGGCGCTCACGCGCGTTAAGTCCGCCAGGTGTTCGACAGCGAGCGTCTGCGCGGTGTCCTCGCCGCCACCCATGAGGTACACGTCGAGGCCGAGCGGCACGGGGTCGCCGAGTTTGACTTCCTTAATCGTGGCCGTCAGGCCACGCATTTCGGCGCGGCTGCGCAGCACGAGCGCGTTGCCATTGTCGCCGTATGTGCCGAGGACGTCGGGGAGCAGAAGACCGATGGTGAGTTCACTCATTTGTTCAGCGCTTTCTTGAGGTCGCGGAATGCGGTGTAGTTGGCGAGTACCTCTACCTTGCCGGGCGGGCACGCTTCGATGGCGGCGATGGGGTCGGGGATCGTTTCGTGCTCGATGCCGCCGTACAGCAGGCGCACGCCCAGATCGGCGGAGCGCTCGCCGGCGGCCTTGACGGCAATGCCCTCGAAGGATTCGAACCGCACGTCCCACAACCAGGAGAGGTCCTCGCCATCGGCGACCTGCCCGTTCACCGCAATGACGAGGCCATCGGCGGAGCGGTCGACCATGGACAGGGCTTCCTGCCAGCCGGCGGGGTTCTTCGCCAGCAGCATGTGCACCTGGTGCTCACCGTGCGTGATGGTGGAGTAGCGTCCGGCGACATTGTCCACGGTGCCGGTGGCGCGGGCGGCGTCTACTACGGGGATGTCGTAGCAGGAGACCGCCGCGGCGATCGCCTGGGTGGCGTTGCCGCGGTTGGCGTTGCCGGGCAGCTGCAGCTCCAGCGGTGTCACGTTTCCGGCGTGTGTGACACCCTCGGGCGTGATGAGCCACGAAGGCTCCGGCCTGCGGAATTCTTGGCCGTTGGGGAGTTTCTTCACGGCGTACCAGTCCCAGCCGTCGCGGATGACGGCGCCGCCGGTGCGCGGGCAGCTGACGGAGTCGCCGAGCCAGCCAACGCCGGCGGAGACCCAGATGACGTTGGGGGAGTCCCACGCGACGGAGGTCATGAGCACATCGTCGCAGTTGGCGATGACGGTCATGTCCGGCCGGGCGTTCACGCAGGCGCGCAGGGCGCGTTCGATTTTGTTGATCTCGCCGACGCGGTCGAGCTGGTCGCGCGACAGGTTGAGCAGCACCAAACACCCTGCATCCAACCGTTCGGCCACGTGGGGAACGTGCAGCTCGTCGCATTCCAAAACCACGTGCGTTGCGTCTTCGCCCGCCAGCAAAGCGGAGATGATGCCGGCGTCCATGTTGTCGCCGCCCTCGTTCGACACCACCGTGTAGCGGGTGCGCAGTGCCGCGGTGAGCATCCGGGTTGTCGTTGATTTGCCGTTGGTGCCGGTGACGAGCGCCACGGGTCGGCCGCCGCCGAGGTCGTTCATGATTGAGGGGTCGATGGCGTTTGCGACGAGCCCGCCGATCATCCCCCCTGCGCCTCGTCCTGTCGCGCGCGACGCGGTGGTTGCGAGGTTCGCGGCAGTGCGGGCTAGACGGCGACGGTACGTGCGGACGGCCTTAGGCAGCTTCATGGGTTCATACTAGCAAGGCGGAGAAATTCCTCGTCTGTAATCAGGGGGATGCCTTTCCGGTGTGCGTGCATTCCTTTCCCACGCCTCGGGCGTTTCTCGTTGCACACCACTAAAGACGTGGTGCGGGTGACTTTTTCGGAGTATGCGAGTTCCCCGTCGACGACGGCGTGGATGATGTCGTCAGGGTCGCGGGCGATCTCAGGCGCGACGACGACCTCCATCCCGGGTTTGAGTTCGCCGGCGAATTGTCCGGGGTTGGGCTTCTTAGCGGCCGCAGCGGCATCGACGCGGATGAGGGAGCGTTGCAGACCGAAGCGGTCGGCTTTGAGTTCCTTGGGGTCGCTGACTGCGTGCGTGTCGCGGAAGCGTTCGAAAAAGAGGCGCGCCAGGAGGAGGGTGTCCTCTCTAGTCAGCTCTGCTGCTGGTTGCTGTGCCCTGCTTATCGACGCTTTTTCGCTGACGTTGTACCCCAATTGGTGCGCGAGGCTTCGCAGCCGCGTGTCGGTGACGAAGATGCCCTCACGACGGGCGGCTCCTAGCGTGTCGACGACGGCGACCGGCCGTGGCACGTGCCCCACCCCGCGCCGCCTGCGCCCACCGCGCTTGCGACGGCGCGCCTTGAGGGTGCGTTTCGACTCACTGACGATGAACCCCCAGGTTTGCGGGGCGTTGTGGGTGATGAGCGTCCGACCGTCGAGAAGCGTGCAGAGCTTTTTGAGGAAGTGCCCGAACGGACGAGCAGCCTCGACCTCCGCGCGCGGGACCCCGTGCAGGTGGCGGGGCCCCGGGTCCGTCACAGGGTTGACCATGGTGAAGAACGTGTCCACGGGAGTGCCCTCCGCGTCGAACGTCACCGCATCGATGGTGACGATGCGGGCGGTGGAGGGGTGGAGGCCTGTCGTTTGGATCGTCAGGGCAATGAAAGGATCCTGCATACCAACAAACCTTACATTCCCCCGTCTCCCGTCGGCTCGCTTCGGCAGACGGGGGAATCGGGCCTAGGCCCTGTAGGCGCGGTTGATGGCGCTTGTCACTGCTTTGACGGAGGCGACGGTGATGGAGGAGTCGACACCGACACCCCAGAACCTACGGCCGTTGATGTCGGCGTGGATGTAGGCGGCTGCCTCGGCATCATCGCCGGCGGTGCGGGCGTGCTGGGTGTACTCCTGGATCTCCACATCAATGCCCACCTTCTCTAGGGCATTGGTGTAGATCGCCAGAGGACCATTACCGGTCCCCGTCAGCTGCTCCTCCTTCCCGTTCACCGTGACGCGGACATCATTGCCGTTGACGCTGGGCGTTGCCAGCGGGCCGTCTGCGCGGAGGAATTCGCCCTCGAACAGCTCCCACATGGTGGCGGAATCGACCTCGCCGCCCTCGGCATCGGTCTTCTGCTGGACGATCTGGGAGAAGTCCACCTGCACCGGGCGTGGCAGATCCATGCCGTGATCGGTCTTCATGAGGTAGGCTACGCCGCCCTTGCCGGACTGGGAGTTGACGCGGATGACAGCCTCGTAGGTGCGGCCGAGATCCTTCGGATCGATGGGCAGGTACGGCACCTCCCAGTGGTCTTTCTCCTCAATGTGGCGCAGGCCTTTATTAATAGCATCCTGGTGGGAGCCGGAGAAGGCGGTGAAGACGAGGTCGCCGCCGTACGGGTGACGCTCGTGCACGCCGATCTGGTTGCAGTACTCCACGGTGGAGCGAATCTGGTTGATGTTGGAGAAGTCAATCTGTGGGTCGATGCCCTGCGTCAGCAGGTTCAAGCCGAGGGTGACTAGGTCGACGTTGCCGGTGCGCTCACCGTTGCCAAACAGGCAGCCCTCGATGCGGTCGGCGCCGGCGAGGAAGCCGAGCTCAGCGGTGGCAATGCCGGTGCCACGGTCGTTGTGCGGGTGGAGACTCAGCACGATGTGGTTGCGGCGCTTGAGGTTGCGGTGCATCCACTCGATGGAGTCGGCGTACACGTTCGGCGTGGTCATCTCGACGGTGGAGGGCAGGTTGATGATCATCGGGTTGTCCTCGGTGGGATCCATGATGTCCACCACGGCGTCGCAGACTTCCTTGGCGTAGGCGACCTCGGTGCCGGTGTAGCTCTCCGGCGAGTATTCCCAGCGCCAGTTGGTGTCCGGGTAGTCGGCGGCGATCTCCTTGATCAGGTGCGCGGCATCGGTGGCGAGCTTCTTCACGCCCTCCTTGTCCTTCTTGAACACGACCTCGCGCTGCAGGATGGAGGTGGAATTGTAGAAGTGGACGATGACGTTCTTGGCACCCTCGCAGGCCTCGAAGGTGCGGCGGATGAGGTGTTCGCGGGCCTGGACGAGGACCTGGATGGTGACATCGTCGGGGATCTTGTCGTTTTCGATGATGTCACGGATGAAGTCGAAGTCCGTCTGGCTGGCGGAGGGGAAGCCAACCTCGATCTCCTTGTAGCCCATCTGCACGAGGAGGCTAAACATGCGGCGCTTGCGCTCGGGGCTCATCGGGTCGATAAGTGCCTGGTTGCCGTCGCGCAGGTCCACGGCGCACCACAGGGGGGCGTGAGTGAAGCGCTTGTTCGGCCACGTGCGGTCCTCCAGCTGGAAGTCCTCCACCTCTTGGTGGTAAGGGAGGTACTTGTCAAAGGGCATGGATGAGCCCTTCTGCTTGTTCCAGGCCGGCTGGTCTGCCGGTGCTGGTGCCGAGGGGGTAGTAATGGCTGCTGGTGCGGAGTACATAGAGATAAGTCCTAACGTTTGTGAAAAAGCGAGATGCGGCTTAAAGGACCGGCCCGAAGTGAAAATGAGGTTAAGATGAGACCCGGTCGGCAATGACAAACTCCGCGACGGGCCGCCGACCGAAATGAGATCCTACGATAACCCGCCGCGGCAAATAAGAAGAATAATGTTCATTGCCGAAGCCATGGGTTCATACTAAACCAGGAGAGGAGACTTTGTGGCAGAAACAGTAGCCCCACCCACAACGCCGGAAGGAGCATCCGAAAGTTTGAGGGTTGCAACTGCGGCCGCTGCGGGCACGGGTAAACGCTTCTCCCATGTCATCTTCCCTGGTGTTGCCGTACTTTCGGTGGCCTTGGCCGCCGCTGCCTTTGTTGTCAACATCACGGTCCTCGCCCTCTTTGGTGAGCAGTACGGTTTTATTGCTGTCGACTTCCTCGGCGTGTCCTGGGGTAAGTTGGCGCTCGCCGTGGTGGCGCACGCCCTGCTCATCTACGTTGTCTTCATCTACGGGCGGATTGCTTTCAAAGACAGTTTCATAGCGCCGATGGTGGTGGCAATGGGCTACCCCGGGGTGACAGCGGCATATGCGGATCCCAGTGAACTGGTGGGCACTGTGTGCATGTTCGGTGCCTTCTGTGCGGGCGTGTTGGATAAGCATCTCATCAGCGCGTTGTTTGGTGTCGTGGCGACGTTCTTCACGCCCTTTGCGTGGGCGCTGTGGATTATGTACGCGATGTTCATCCTGCAGAAGAAGTTCAAGAGCTGGGCCTGGTTGGGGATCATCACTTTGTTCACCCCCGCCCTCCCGCACGCTGAGACACACCGTCTCATTTCTGAGGGGTTGTTCGGCAATATTTCCCCGCTGGGGCTCTTCCTCATCATCACCACGATCGTCTGGCTGTGCAGCAGAAAGGGGATGTGGCCCCCGGGTTTCGTCCTCTATGCGCTCGTGCTGTGGAAGATGTGGGGTGGCTACACGGTGGCGCTGAGCTCCTTGTTTGTATGGTTGCCGCTAGCGTTGGCCACCAAACGCAACATGCGCCCGCTGCCTTTCCTTCTCGTCTGCCTGGTGTGGGTGTTCTTCGGCGCGTGGGTGTCGGCCCATGGTCTAGTTCAGGGACTGGCGGGATAGCGCGAACGTGGACACCACCATCGCCGCAGCCGCGAGCACCATGAGCAGCCATTCGAAGCCGGCAACCTGGAACCGCTCGTTCAGGACCGCGTAGCCCAGGGCAAAGGCCACGAAGGGTTCGGCTACGGTCATCGCGGGGAGGGAATGCTTGAGGGCGGCGGCGTTGAAGCTGGACTGCTGGACGATGGTGCCCAGCGTCGCCATGCCGATGAGGGCGTAGCCCTCCCAGTTGAAGATGAGCGCGTCGATGCCACCCGTCATGAAGAGGTTCACCGTGGCCTTCGAGAGCACTGCCACGTAGCCGAAGATTGCGCCGGTGACGACACCGAGGAAGAACGCCTTCTCGTGGCGGATCCGCGTGTAGGCGAAGCGGTCCAGCGCGATGAGAACCGCGCCACCAATGAGCAGCGCCGGGATCCAACGGCGCAGCGTCGGCTGCACGTCGCCGTGCGCGGGGTTACCGACAATGACAATGATGGCGACGGCCGCTGAGAGGACGAACGCCCAGAAGAGCTCCGCTTTACTGATCCTCTGCTTTTGGTAGATCGAGGACAGGGGCAGGGTGAACATGAGGGAAAGGCAGAGGATGGGCTGCACGATAAGCAGGGGGCCAAAACCCAGCGCAACCACCTGAAAACCGTAACCCAAAAAGGCCGTCGACAAGCCAGCCCACCACAGGGGACGCCGAATGACGCGCAGAATGGGGGAGTCCCGGAGCTCCCCCGAAGCGTCGGGAGCTTCCTCGGCGATGCGATGCCTGACCACTGTGCCCCACGCAATGGTCAGCGCGGATGCGAGGGCAAATAGAACGGCGAGAACGTTAGACACCTAAACCAGGATAACCGCGTTGCTTCACATGAACCGGTCTGTCTAGGTACAATTTATGCACACTGACAGTTTTACTGTGTAAAGGAGCAATGGTTCATGGCGCTAGTAGTGCAAAAATACGGCGGCTCCTCGCTGGAGTCAGCCGAACGAATCCGGAAAGTAGCGGAACGAATTGTTGCCACCAAGAAGGCCGGTAACGAGGTTGTTGTGGTGTGCTCAGCCATGGGGGACACCACCGATGATCTGCTAGACCTCGCCCACGAAGTTAACCCCGTCCCGCCCGCCCGTGAGCTCGACATGCTGCTCACCGCCGGTGAGCGCATCTCCAACGCGCTCGTAGCCATGGCTATTGAGAGCTTCGGCGCACACGCGCAGAGCTTCACTGGGTCGCAGGCCGGCGTGCTCACCACCGAGAAGCACGGCAACGCGAAGATCGTGGATGTCACCCCGTTCCGCATCCGCGAGGCCCTGGACAAGGGCAATATCTGCATCGTCGCGGGCTTCCAGGGCGTGAATAAGGAATCCAAGGACGTCACCACCCTCGGTCGCGGTGGCTCGGATACGACCGCCGTCGCGCTGGCGGCGGCGCTCGGGGCCGACGTGTGCGAGATTTATTCCGACGTCGACGGCGTGTACACGGCGGATCCGCGCATCGTGCACAACGCCAAGAAGCTGGACAAGCTGTGCTTTGAGGAGATGCTGGAGCTCGCCGCCAGCGGCTCGAAGATTCTCGTTTTGCGCAGCGTGGAGTATGCGCGGGCCACGGGCGTGCCCATGCGCGTGCGCTCCAGCTACAGTAATGACCCCGGCACACTTGTAACAGGAACAATGGAGGAAATCCCAGTGGAAGAAGCAGTACTCACAGGTGTGGCTACCGACACCTCAGAAGCAAAGATCAGCGTTCTCGGCATCCCGGATACGCCCGGAAATGCCTCCGCTATTTTCCGTGCCATTGCCGACGCGGAAATCAATATTGACACGATTCTGCAGAACATCAGTTCTCTTGAGGACGGTCGCACAGATATCACGTTTACGTGCCCCCGCGCCGATGGCCCCCGGGCTCTTGAGGTTCTCAAGAAGATCCGCCTTGAGCAGGGCTGGGAGAACGTGCTTTACGACGATCAGATTGGCAAGGTATCGCTCGTCGGTGCCGGCATGAAGTCCCACCCGGGCGTGACGGCTGAATTCTGTGAAGCTCTTCGCGATGGGGGCATCAACATTGAGCTCATCTCCACCTCGGAAATTAGAATCACTGTGATTATCCGCGAGGACGACGTCGAGGCTGCGGCTCGCGCCATCCACGAGAAGTTTGAACTCGGTGGCGACGAGGAGGCCGTGGTGTACGCGGGCACCGGCCGCTAAAATTCCACCATATCGGGCATATAACCACATGGCTACAGGGCAATAACCTGCAACCATGTGGTTTTTTTGTGTGATTTTGCTCACCCCTATATTAAGGGAATCTGCATAAGGGCCGGTTGCGTACTGTATGAAAAAAATTTGCTGAAAATTTCATGGGAAAACCATTTGAGTACGAAACGATTGCTACATATAATCACAGGTGACAAGACAGTCAACAGCTGGAAAACGTAATAGCGGGCCAGCAGAACGTTTGAATGCCGTGACGGTCTTCTCGAGAACCCTGTATTCCTTTTCTCTTGGGTGCAGTCTCCTCGGCTGATCGTGGGCGAACTCGCTATGCAGTTATACCGATGGAGATGACATGTACAAGTTAAAGAAAATGGCAGCGGCCGTAGCAGCGTCCGCTCTCATCGCCACGGGCACCGGGTTTGCAACCCCCGTGGCTTTGGCGCAGGGAACCGCCACGAACGAGACCGCCGTGGCCCCCGCTGCAATCCCCGCTACTGGCACACTCACCATTCACAAGGTGATTGGGGAGGCAAACAAGAATGTGCGCAGCGATGGTACGCAAAAGGACGTTAAAGGCGAGCTCGGTAACGGCATCACATTCACCGTGACCCGCCTGGGCACGGACGCGAGCACCCCGATCGACCTCACCACGCAGGACGGTTGGGCCGCCATCTCTGGTAAGCAGATGAAAGGCACGGCGCTGCCGGAAGGCCTGGTTAAGACCTCCACCGTCAAGTCCAAGGCAACCGAGAATGGTGCCGTCAGCTTCGAGAGCCTCCCTGCAGGCATCTACCTCGTCGAGGAGCCTGCAAACCAGGTCACCTCGGAGGGTCAGGCCGTTGTCGGCTCCGCCCCGTTCCTCGTCACCGTCCCGATGACCAATCCGAATGGCACGGGCTGGCTGGATACTGTCCATGTCTACCCCAAGAACCAGGTTGTCCAACAGCCGACGAAGCAAATCACGGAGGTTGAAGGGACCCAGCCGGGTGTCAATATCGGTGAGAACATCGCCTACACCATTGAGGCACCGATCCCGACGGCGAACAATGCCGACGGCGACAAGGTGCTGCCTGCCTCCTTCACCGTCACGGATAAGCTGCCCGCAGGTCTGGGCGCTGCCACGAACATTAAGGTGAACCTGGACGGTACGTCCCTGACTGCTGACCAGTTCACCGTCATCCCCGGCCAGGTGGGTGACCAGCACACCGTCCGTATCGTGGTGAAGCCGAGCAAGCTGACCGATAAGACAGACGGCGTCAAGCTGACGGTCTACCTTGAGGCTCCGGTAGAGAAACTGGACAAGGCCCTCAACAACACCGCGTGGGCAGTACCGGAGGACTTGTCTTCCGCAGACCCGACGTGGGATCCGGCAAAACCCGGTGAGGGGCCGAAACCCGGTACGAGCACGGGCGATAAGGAAGCAAAGGCCACCTTTGCTGATATCACGATCACCAAGAAGAAGGCGGGTGCCGAGGATAAGCTCGCCGGAGCCAAGTTCCAGCTCTACCGCTGTGAGGGCGGTGCCAAGATTGGTAACCCGATCAATGTGAATAAGGCGAACACGTGGGAGACCGGCGCAGACGGCACGGTGAAAATTAGCGGGCTGAGCCTGACTACCGCCAATACCCAAGGCACGATCACGAACCCGTGGGATAACCAGGGCGATTCCTTCTGCCTGGTGGAGTTTAAGGCACCAGACGGCTACGCACTGCTGTCCAAGCCGGTCGTTCTTGACACGATCAACGACGAGGCGCTGAAGACCACGTCCCAGGACGATAATGTGCTGGTCACCCCCACCATCGAGAACGCGGCCGATGCGGGCATCCTCACCCGCCTGCCGCTGACCGGTGGTATGGGTATCTGGCTCATCCTGGCCGCTGGCCTCGCGATGATCATCGCCGGTCTTGCCTACTCCCGCAAGCGCGTCTAACAGTCGCACGAAAAGCCTGCTTGCGCTGTGACCTGATCAGAGCGTGAGTTTTGGGAAAGGAAATGGAAAGGGTCACGCCGTGGCACACGCAATAAAAACGCGCGACGAGTCCGCTAAGACTCAGCCGTCGCGGCGTGACCTCATTCCCCTCCTCCTGGTGCTGCTCGGCATCCTTGTCATGTGCTACCCCGTTATCGGCACGTATTACAAGAATGTGCAGCAGTCGCACGTGGCGGACGCGTACCGGCAGTCTGTGACCTCCAACCCGGAGGATTACACGCCGCTGCTGGATGAGGCGCGACGCTATAACCAGGAGAATACGGGCGCCCCGATCCTTGACCCGTGGCTTGCCCGCGTGAGTAAAGACAACCGTCCGTATCAGGACTATTTGGAAAAACTGAATCCTACTGGGAACCCCGCCGAGCCGATGGCGGCGTTGGCGATCCCCTCCATCGAGTCGGTTCTGCCCGTCTATCACGGAACGGATCCCTCCACGTTGGAGCACGGCGTCGGCCACCTGTACGGGTCGGCGCTGCCCGTGGGCGGTGACGGCACGCATACTGTGCTCACCGGCCACTCGGGTTTGACCAATGCGACGCTGTTCGATCACCTGGACAAGGTGAAGGTGGGGGACAAAGTGTTCCTGACGGTGTTCGGTGAGCAGCTTGCCTACGAGGTGGATGCTATTGATGTGGTGCTGCCGACGGAGATCAGCTCCCTCCAGCCGGAGGATGGCAAGGATCTCCTCACGCTCATCACGTGCACGCCGTACGGCATCAACTCGCACCGCCTGTTGGTGCGCGCCCACCGGATTCCGCTGGATCCGCAGGAGGCCGACGAGGCTTTCCAGTCCCAGTCCAACTGGCAGTGGTGGATGACGCTGGTCGTCGCCATCATTCTCATCGCATTACTACTACTTGCATTAAGGAGGCGGAAAAATGTTAAAAAAACTGGCGCCCATCGCGCTGGCCGCCGTCCTTAGTGCTACCCCGATTGTCGCCGTCGCCACCGATGTCACGGTGGAGATCGACCCCGGCAATCCGTACAGCCAGACGGCGCAGCCCCCGACGGAGAATGTGCTCGTGACACTCACGGGGCCGGTGACGCGCTCGCAGCGCACGGTCTCTGGCAAAACAACGTTTTCTGAGCTTCCCGACGGCTCGTACCAGGTCACTTTCCCCGAAACGGAAGTCTTTGCGAAAGGTCGCTTCGACCTTCCCTACATCGACCCGGTGCGAAACAAGCCCGCCGATGAGCTCATCGTGAACCCCAAGTTCACGCCCGGCACCATCAATCCAAGCATCATTGACAAAATCGCCACCATCGTCGGCATCCCCCTCGTCGGAGGCATGGTGTATCTGTGGCTCGCCGCCCTGGGCCTCGTCCCGGGGCTTGGCCTGCTCTCCTCGGATAAGACGCAGGCCCCTGAACCTGCTGCAGAGCCCCCGGCTACCGCCACCCCCGCTCCGCCGCAAACGCAAGCTCCGGCGCCGGGGTTACAGGACACCATCCGTAGAGGTTTGGCCTCCACCGGCGCGAACGTCTGGTGGGTCATGGCCCTCGGCCTGGCCATCATCCTCGCCGGTTTGATCCTCCTCATTGCCCGCCGTAAGAAAGAAAGGAACGCCCAATGACTCGTCGCACATGCGCCAGCATCACCGCTGTGATCATGCTTGTTCTGTCCGTCATCGGCGTACCTTTCATCGCCCACGAGACCGCCACCCCAACGGCGCAGGCCCAGACGACGGGCCCCGCCTTCGGTGCCAACGAGCAGTGCGTGGAGAACCCGCAGGGGCCACGGCCGTTGCGGGGAGTTGCTTTCCTCCTCGATATCTCTTTCACTAATAACGGGCTTTATCACATCTTTGATGCTGGCCTTGACGATATACGCGATCAGATGCGCGTGATGGCGGAGGCATACAGTGAGCAGGGAGGCGACTTTGCTGCTATCTACGTGTACGATTCCACGTCACCGTCAGCTCACGTTGAACGAAATCCAAATTGGGAAACTTCCCCGACGGATATCCGGGGAGCCAACTTTGTCTTTAAAGATCCCGATTCGGCATGGAACAAATTCGATGATCACCTCCGCGAAAATTTCCCCTTAGGTGACCGTAAGAATCCGAGTGCTCACCACAACTGGGCAGCTGCAATGAAGCGTGTCGCTGATGATCAGGCAAACGGTTGGATGTACACAGACGTGATTAACATGCCGTTTGCTGCTATGACCGAAGGAACCAGTGGCATCCCAAACCCCACAAGGGGCGAACCTGAGTATCGCGAGATCGACTTCCGGGATTACATGGAGTGGAAGAATGTCGTAGAAAAGAACGGTGCAACCATCCAGACCGTCGGTCTAGGGGATACGTTTGTTGTAAACTACTCAATTACCTGGAAGGATCCTCAGGGGAACAAAACGGTCCGCAAGCCTGATCTTCCGACTAGGCACAAAGACCTGATGAAGGTCACATCCTCAGAAGGAACGAATACCACAGCAAGGCCACTCACCAAGATGACCTACGGGCTGACAAATGTTTTACATCGCGCCAGTCCGATGGAAAATAGCGAATACCATTACATCAGTTCTGGCGGATTTCCTGGTATTGCCGGTCAACAGAAATCAACGTGTCTGACGATCTCCGTCGGCAAGGACGATGGGGATGGGAATGTCACGCTCGATACGACGGAGCGTACTTTCCACCTGGACACGTCCGTACGGACCGGTTTTTCTGAAGGCGCAGATAAAGGTCTTGACGTAGCTACTGAGCGTGGCTTCGCCAATACCCAACTGCCCAGAATCGAGCAGAAGATGTCCACCGCGCTTCCGGGCGTGCCAGACGACTACAAGAGCACGACGATGCCCGTGTGCTACGCCTCTCTGGATGGTAAGACGTGGGAAAAGCTCGAGGTAGGTAAGGATTCCACGCCAACGAAGCTCGATGTCGATCTGCCTGCGGCTGCCAAGGTCAACTGCCAGTTCACCGTGCGCAAAACCACGTCGGTGACGCTGGCGAAGAACGTCATCGCGGACTCCAACATCCAAAACGAGCTGGACAGCGACCGCTACGGCCAATACCACTTCGCCTACATGTGTGAAGACAAGTCAACTGGGTTCTCTGTTTCCGGACTGTTCTCACCGGTGCGCCGGAACAAGACCGGCAGCGACAACAAGCCACTGCCACCACTTGAAGGCGACATGCAACTTCCCGCAGAGATCCCCGCAGATCCGAACAATCCCTCCGCAGGGCCTGCGCGGATCCCCGTCGGGGCGACGTGTACCATCACGGAGCTCCAGCCACGAACCAGTGAAGGCTACTTCAGCCATACCACCTCGTGGGACTCCGACAATGCCATCGCCATCACAGCCGGGTCAACAAGCTCCTTCCCCTACCCAACCGTGAAGGAACGCGAACCGATCGGTGTCTGTGGCCTGGTCAGGTGCGACCGCAAGTGGATCGAGCGTGACACATCGGTGGAGAAGGAAAACCCGACAGCGACGTTCGTCGTCAAGCCACAACAGGGTGCCGACGGCGTGACCGTAACATCGACGAACACCTACAAGTCGCCGAAGACCCTCTTCAAGGCCTCCCTTTCGGTGACGAATCCCGACGTGCTGGGCAAAGATGAGCCGGAATACGTGGACGTGACGTTTTCCTGCCGCTATATTCCCAGCGCGGATAAGCGGCCGGAGATAGCCGCTAACCCCGAGCAGTACCCCGTCGTCGTGGGCTCTGGCTCCCAGAGCGTTCCCGTGAGTAAGGATGGAAAGGCCGAGGCTGTCCTCGGCGAGTTCCCCGTCGGCACGCAATGCGAGGTGAACACCATCGCACCCGACAAGAAGAAGGAATCGCCACTCATCCCCGGCTACTCCTACAAGGCGGCGTGGTCGTCACGGTCCTGTATGAAGCAGAAACCGGAAGACCCCGGCTACACCGATACACCGCGAGAGTGTAAGGGCAACTACGTCTACGCTTACTCGGAATCCGACTCTGGTCAGCCGGTGGAGACCGAAACCGTCGACGGCGCACCCATGGACGTTCATAAAGTGCACGCCGACCTCACTTTCACCAGAAACACGCGCATCCTCGATGTCACGAAAGAGCTCGCTGGCAAGGCAGGAAGTGACGTCCTGGCCAGGGAATTCAGTGCGACACTGACCTGTAAGGATACAAAGTACCCGGACGTGACCACGGTGCAAGACCAGAAGCTCACCCTGAAGCCGAATACCACCCAGCACATTGACGTGCCTGTGCGCTCCTCGTGCACGCTGACGGAGGACAATCCGAACACCGAGGATTCCCTCCTACAGATCACACCACCAGCACCGGCGACGGTAAATGTAGACGTGGGGTCTACTGCGACCATCCCTATCGATATCACAAACACCGTGGAGGATAAGTACGCCGAATTCTCCTGGACGTACACACCCAACACGGCTGGCGGAAGCGACCCGCTGCCAGCGGAGACACAGGCACAGTTGCAGGAGCTCCCCATGGACTTCAAGACGGTGTGCGTGCTCCCCGATAATGATCGCTTCGAGGTGGTTAACGAAGCGATCCCTCCCGGTGGAACGTTTAGCATCGGCATCCCCGACACCGCGAAAGTGAGCGAGCGCTGGGAAAAGAACGGAAAGCTTCCCTACGGCACCCGGTGCCGCACCACGTACGTCCCTCCGAACCTCAAGAAGGCGGGAATCGAGGCGCAGGCTAGGCCCTCCGGTTCCGAAACCAAGCTTGGCAAAGAAATCCCCATCACAGGTGACGAGAGAAACGATGCCGTCGTCAGCTTCGAGCGCATAACCTCATCTGTACGCGTCAACGTCAGCCACGTCCGCCCCAACGTGCCCGATGTCAGTTTCTATATGCCGGAGAAGTACTTCGTGGACGTAGACTGCTCGCGTGCTGGTGTGGGAGTCTACGGCAGCTACCGCAATCCGGTTACTACGGAGCAACCGTGGGCAGAATTCACAGGTGTACCGGACGGTGCCTTGTGCAAGGTGAAGGTCTACGACGCGGCGGGTACAACATGGCAAGATGCCTTTACTCGGAGCACAACCATCACCACCGGCCCACCGGCCAGCCTGCGGGTGTCGGTTCCTCCTGCCGAGGGCGATTCCACGGAAGTCAGCGCCACGGCGAGCGCCGACGGCCACGCGGTGACCTTTGAAGGTGAGCTCCAGGTGAGCGACGGTGCGGCGACACTCGATGTTGTCCACACCTACATCCCGATTACCCAAACGCTGACGGTGAATAAGCAGCTCACCGTCACAGGTGCCGATGGCGAAACAGTTACCGATGACAAGCTTCTCCGCGCGCTTTTCGGCGCCGACGAAACCTGGAATATCACTGCTAGCTGCACCCGCAACGAGCAGACGATCGAGCGTGGCGCGCAGGTCAGCCCCACCGCGCCGGCGGTGTTCCAGGTGCCCGTCGGTGCAGAGTGCTCCGTGACAGAGCACGAGCAGACTTACGCCGGGCTCGATGGACCAACCATTACCTACAACGGAGTGGCCGATGCGACACCGTATAAAGTGACGCGCGGCCAGGACCACACCATCGATGTGGGCAACACCTACGCCGTGCAGCTGGGTCAGATTAACCTGAAGAAGAAGGTCGACGGCACCGGTGTCCAGACCGTGAACGGCGGGCGTAAGTTCAAGGTGGGCTACACCTGTCGCCTGGGCGAATGGGAAAAGAGCGGGAATTTCGAAACTACCCGCTTTGACCAGGCACCAAACTTCGCAGTGCAGGATGTTCCCATCGGCGCAGCGTGTACCTTCACCGAGGATCCGGCGAGCTCTCGCAACCCGGAGGACATCTCCGGACCGAATAAAACCGGCGACCCCGCGAAGGAAAACGACGCGTATTACTCGCACTGGGAGACGCGCTGGAATGTCACCGAGGACAAACTCGGCTTCGACACCGAGCAGCTGTGTTCCGGCTTGGCCAACTGCACGGTTACAAGCAAGGAAAAACACGAAGCCCAGGCGACCTTCACCGTGAAGGATAAGGGCTTCAACGGCACCGTCGTGCTGTGGAACACCTACGACTACACCAAGGTGCCACTGGTGCTGCAGAAACAGGTTGCAGGCGACGGCCAACGCCTCCTCGATGGCGGCAAGCTGGAGCCCATCACCGTGGACTACTCCTGCACACACCCCGACTGGGCGACTTCGAACTTGAAGGAAAAGACCTTCATCCCCGATCCGACGATTAACGGTTCGGTCACCTTCGACCAGACCGTCGGTGTGGTGCCTGCGGGCAAGGACATCCCCGGCAACTTCGTGTGTACGGTGACAGAGCACCCCGTTAAGACCTTCGGTGGAACCGTGACGGTTGGCTACTCCGGCACCGATAACCCGGTGACTACCTCCACCACCGAGGATTCCGCCGGCATGGTGAATAACAGGGGCGTGTTCCAGATCGACCGGAAACTGGCGGAGTCCAGCAAGAAGGAGGTGCGCGAAGACGGTACCCACGAGTGGGTGAGCACCGAGACGCAAAAGCTCACGCTCACCAACGATTACCAGCGCCCCCGCGCGCCGCTGACGGCAAACTTCGGCTACGAAACGGGAATGGCAGGCGATGTGTCGCCGTGGATTACGGATCCAGACGGTGGTATCTCCGTGACCGGTTCCTGTGAGGACCCCGACGTGCCCGGTGTGACCGATCCGATTAATGGCACGCTGAGGCCGGGGGAGGACGTCCTCCTCAACGGCGATGTCATCGCGGGATCCCAGTGCGTATTAGAGACGACGGCTAAGGACAAGGCCCCGGACCCGGTGATTAACGTGACGGAGACATACACGCAATCTGCAGGCGACCCGCTGAACGTCATCGGCAAACTGTCGGAACCAGGCAGGGTGCAGTTGCGTCCAGGGCCCAACAAGCTCGATATTCGTGCCTCCTATGTTGTTCCGCAGGTAAACCTCAGCCTGACCAAGGAAGTGGTGGGTGACGATGAGAAGAAGATCATCGGCGATGCAGATCCCATCCCGTTCGACTACACGTGCACATTCGCCAACCTCATTGGCGAGCAACCGGAACCATTCGCACCGCAAGGTGCCTTCGACCTCACCCGCTCTAGAACGTGGTCGCAACTGGTTCCCACGGGCAGCTCCTGCACGGTGACGGAAAAACAGCCGGCCCCGGCGGTAGCAAAGAAACTCACCGACAAAGGCGCGCAGATGTCGCCATACACCGTCCAGGGTGAGGACAAAATCGCCACGTCCACGGCCACGCTGGATAAGGACCATCCGCAGCTGACACTCGTCAACGCCATCTACCGCGCTGACGCGGAGGTGCAGGTGCAAAAGGTGCAGGCTGATCTCACGACGGCCCTTGAAGGCTCCCAGTTTGCCATCTACGAGGCGACGCAGGACGGCATGGCGGCAACGCCGGTGGCTACGATGGCCTCCGTCGCCGGCGAGGCCGGAAAACCTGGCCCTGCGGGCCGATTCACCGCGCGCCTCAAGCCGGGCACGTATTACCTCGTAGAAACCTATGCTCCTGCGGGCGCGGCACTGCTACCCGGCGCGTGGAAGTTCACCGTCAATGCGGTCAACGATCCGAAGAGGGAGTTCGCGGATCTGCAGATCGAGCTGGCTTCCAGGACAGAGAGCTCTGGCCTGGTGACGATCACGGAGGCGAAGCCCGAAGCTGGTAAACCAGCGATGATCCAGGTAGCGAATATTCTGCAGGGCAAGCTTCCGCTGACGGGCAGCTACGGCGTGTTCTGGTGGATCCTCGGCGGTCTGGTGCTTATCGGCGCAGGTCTTGTGTGGAGGCGCCGGTCAAACGAAAAGCACTAAACCTGGAGAAACCACTAGACACAGTGGAGCGATGGGCTAGAATAATGGGAAATTAATCCCACAGGAAGGAACGCTATGACCACTGTTGCTGTTGTTGGTGCTACCGGGCAGGTTGGGCGCGTGATGCGCTCTATTCTGGAGGAACGCAAGTTCCCGGCTGATAAGGTGCGTTTCTTCGCCTCCTCCCGCTCTGCGGGGCAGACCCTCGAGTGGAAGGGGGAGGACATTGAGGTTGAGGACATCGCCCAGCAGACCGTCGAAACGCTCCGCGGCATCGACATCGCCGTGTTCTCCGCCGGTGGCGCGGTGTCCCGTGAGTGGGCTCCGGTGTTCGCCGAGGCCGGCGCGACGGTGGTGGACAACTCCTCCGCATGGCGCAAGGATATGGACTGCCCGCTCATCGTGAGCGAGGTCAACCCGGACGATGCGCACAACACGTCGAAGGGGATTATCGCCAACCCGAACTGCACGACGATGGCTGCAATGCCGGCTCTCAAGGCGCTTCACGACGAAGCGGACCTTCGTGTCCTCCACGTCTCCTCCTACCAAGCGGTTTCTGGCTCCGGTCTCGCCGGCGTGGAAACGCTCGCCAAGCAGGTTGCGGACCTCGGCAACCACAATGTTGAGCTCGCCCACGACGGCTCTGTGCTGCAGCCCGACGATCTTGGCCCCTACGTCAAGCCGATTGCGTACAACGCCCTCCCGTTCGCCGGCAACCTTGTCGATGACGGCTCTCTTGAAACTGACGAGGAGCAGAAGCTCCGCAACGAGTCGCGTCGCATCCTCCACATCCCGGACCTCAAGGTCTCCGGCACGTGCGTCCGCATCCCGGTCTTCACCGGCCACCTGCTCACGGTCCACGCCGAGTTCTCCCGCTCCATCACCCCGGAGCGCGCAAAGGAAATCCTCGCCGATACTCCCGGTGTCAAGCTTGTCGACGTCCCCACCCCCCTCGATGCGGCAGGCATCGACGACACCCTCGTGGGACGCATCCGTCAGGACCAGACCGTCGACGACAACCGTGGTCTCGTTCTCGTCCTCGTCGGCGACAACCTGCGCAAGGGCGCAGCCCTCAACACGGTGCAGATTGCTGAGCTGCTGGTCTAGCTAGCCAACAACCTCTTTTACACCCCCTGCTGGTCCCCACCAGCAGGGGGTGTCGGCTCTATGGAGCGAAGGAGGACGATGAACCCTGTGCCAAGCATGAGGCCGACACCCGCCGGCCGAAGATCGGTGATTCCGATTGCGGTGATGGCAAAGAAGACGATCGCGACGCAGAGTGTCTGCAGCTGCGGTATGCAGCGTGACTGCTTGTTCCTCCAGGCGAATCCAGCGCCAATAAAAACCAATCCGAAAGCGCCGAGAGTTAACAGGTCAAGACCGTGTTGTGCAATGTCTATTCCGAGAGTAAAGACACCAAGCACAATGATGAGAACGGTGAGGGAATGCAGGTTCTTCACGGCTTCTATCCTATGAGATCCTTGCGGGCGCGGGCGACGCGGGAGCGGATGGTGCCCACACGGACACCGGCGATTTTGGCGGCCTCCTCGTAGGAGTAGCCGAGGACCTGGGTGAGGACGAGGGCCTCGCGGCGTTCTGGGGGGAGGCTGTTGAGGAGGAGGCGGACGTCGACAAGCTCAGACCACTCGGGTGGGGTGGCGTGCTGGACGTCCTCGTACTCGGTGGAGGACTTCTTCGGGCGGGACTGCTCGTGGCGAATCTGATCGATCCACACGCGGCGGGCGAGCGTGATGAGCCACGTCTTCGCCGTGGAACGCCCCTGGAAACGGGGGAGGGCAGAGATGACGCGCAAGTAGGTTTCCTGCGTCAGGTCGTCGGCTTCCGCAGGGGAGGAGAGGTGGGCGAGGAGCCGCCACACATCTTTCTGGGTGAGCTTGATGAACTCGGTGAGCGCCTCCCTGTCGCCCTTGCCCGCCGCGAGGGCGAGGCGCGTCACGAGATCATCTTTGTCCATGCCCTAAATCATACGGGGGTCGTCCTCCAGCTCATGTTCGGCGGGGTCCTCGTTACGCGTCGAGAACAGAGCCCTGCCCATGTAGAAGCTGGAGACGGAAGCCACAACAAGCATGCCGGTGATACTGAGCACGGCACGCACGGTGTCATTGGGGTCGAAGCCGTCGGTGACCCAATCGTGCAGCAGCTTCGCCATGAGCAACACGGGAATGGCGATACACGTGGTGGGGCCGAGGACGTTCGCGCGGGTGAGCGCATCCGGTGCGACCCAGATCGCCCGCGCCGAGGCGAGCGCCATGAGCCCCGCGAAGATGACGGCGATGCCGACAATGATTTCGGTAATCATTAGCGCCTCCCCTGGGACAGGATCCGCGCATTACTGACAGTGGTGATGAGCCCGAGCAGGGCCGCCAGCAGCGCAACCTCGTAGATGATGGACGTGTCGGAAATGAACGTCCAGATGACGTACATTCCCACCATGCAGTAGAACACGAGGTCGCTGACCACGGCTCGCGACCGGTCACCCTTCTTCAGCATGAGGGCGAGCGTGGCGATGAGTGCCACGGCAAACATCCCCATGCCGATGTACATGACAACGTTAAACATCTGTCTTCCTTTCCCGCTCACCGAAGGCTTTCGACGGCCCATCGAAGGTCTCCGTCGGGCCGTAGTTGTCGTCGGAACGCCCAGCGATAAGCGTCGAGCGCAGTGGGTTGCCAGGACCTTGGCCGGGAGCACCCCGGTCGATGTCCCTCACCGATGGGTTGAGGCGCTCCTCCATCTCCGCCAGCCCCGCGAGCACCTCGTCGGGGTCCTGGCCGTACACGGCGTGGACGTCGAGAAACCCGTCGTGGAAACCGAGCGACAGCGTGCCCGGCGTCATGGTGACGGAGGTGGAAAACGCCGCCAGGTCGCGCTCACTCGTGATGCGCAGCGGGTAGTGCACCACCACGGGCTTAACGTTGGGGCTCGGCCGCAGCATGTCGACGGCGATGGTCACGCCACCGACGATGACCTGGCCAATGAGCCAGAAGAAGTATTTGATACTCATACCACTCCAATCGGGTCGGGGCCGAGGACGGCCTCAGAGTAGGTTGCGACGTCGAGAAGCGAGGCGGCGGCACCCTGCACCCAGTCGAAGACGAAGCCTGCGCCGAAGAACATGGCGAAGCTCACGGCGATGAGCGCAGCGCCCGGGGCGATCAAGGCTCCTACGCGCGCCTCACGGGGCGCGTTCCTCATCGGCGCACCCCAGAACGCCTCGCGGTAGGCGCGCAGCATAGAAAGCAGCGCGCCGAAGGAGGCGATGATGATGATCGCGATGACGAAGTACTGCTCGGCTCGGGCGGCCTCGAACACGACGAGGACCTTGCCCACAATGCCGGACAGCGGCGGGAAGCCGACGATGGAAAACGCACCGGCGGCGAACACGAACGCCGTAAGCGGCTCGCGTTCCTGCAAGCCCGACAGTTTCTTCAACCGGTCGGTGCCGTAGGCTTCCTCCACCGCACCGGAGGTGAGGACGAGCGAGCCGATGGTCACCATGTGGTGCAGCGCGTACATGATGCCGGCGGCAAGAGCGCGCTGCGGATCGTGGGTGCAAAACGCGAACACGATGAGGATGAACGGCATGCCGTTGACCATCTGGTAGCCGATGATGCGGCGCAGCGTGTGCTCACCCAGGCCACCGAAGCCGCCGATAAGCATGCTCGCCACGCACACGGTGATAATGAGCCAGTTCCAGCGGGCATCCATGTCGAACACGACCACCCAAATGCGGAACAGCATGTACACCGCCACCTTGGTGTGCAGGCCGGAGAAAAGCCCCATAACGCTGGCGGACGTAATCGGGTACGTGCGCGGCAGCCACGTGTGCACGGGGAACGTGCCGGCCTTGGCGCACAGTGCGATGACGATGATCGCCAGCGGGATCGGCGCGACCTCACCCGCACCGGCAAGTGCTGCCAGGTTCGCGGTGCCCACCTGCCCGTAGAGGAAGGCGACACCCGCCAGCAGCAGCGTCGAGGCGGACAGGTTCACCAGGACGAACACACGGCCCGCACGGAGCCTGTCCCGCCCGCCCTGCATGGCCAAGAGGCCGTAGGAGGGCAGGAGCATGACCTCAATGAACACGAAGAAGTTGAAGAGGTCAGCGGTGAGCAGCGCGCCGTTGACACCCGCAATAAGCATGAGCGTCAGCGCCGGGTAGAACCGCTGCTTGGTGGTCTGGAAGGCGAACCAGTTCGCGCCGAGCGCCACGATAGCGGTGGTGGCGATCATGATGGCGGAGAACCGGTCGGCAACAAAGGGGATGGCCACGCCGCCGACGTACAGACCGGTGGAGTGCGCCACGGTGCCGTAGCCGTACAGGTAGATCGCTGCGGGGATAAGTCCTGCGGGGACGATGAGCTGCAGGTAGCGGCCGAGTCCGGGGAAGATCACCGCGAGGGCGGAGGCCGTCAGCGGGACGGCGAGGAGAAGCAGAATCAGCATTTAGGCTTCATCTCCTCTCTTAACGTCGCCATCGCTTGCAGTGGCGACGCCCCCACTCGCGGTGGCGACGTCGTCGCGTGCGACAGCGACGTCGTCGCTCGTAAGAGCGACAATATTGTTTGGAACGGCACCATCTTCGACTGCACCGTCGCGCTTCTTGTCGCGCTTGGTGTCATCGTTGGTGCCGAGCGCTGCCAGGGTGAGCATGAACGCAGTGACGGCCATGGTGATGACGATGGCGGTCAGCACGAAGGCCTGTGGCAGCGGGTCGGCGGCATCCTCAATCGCCGTGGAGCCAAACGGTTGGCCGCGCCAGGCGGGGACGCCGGCGGACAGGATGATGAGGTTCACCGCGTGGCTGATGAGCGTCATGCCGAAGACGATGCGCACCATGCCGCGTTGGAGGACGAGGTACACGCCGCCGGCGATGAGGATGCCAATAGTTATGGCGATGATCATTTCTTCACCCCCAGATTGTTGATGGCTGCGGCGATCATGCCGAGCACGGCGAGGTACACGCCGGCATCGAAGATCATGGACGTGGTCATGTGCTGGCCCAAAATGGTGCCGTGGATGGCATACAGGAACGAGCCGTGCGTCATCCCCAGGTAGCCGGAGGCCAGCGCCACGAGCATGCCCACACCGGTGAGCACCGCCGGTGTATAGGGCCCGGTGACCGGCTTCTCCGCACCGCCACTCAGGTAGATGATGGCGATGGCGGCGCTGCCGACGAGGGCGGCGATGAAGCCGCCACCCGGGTCGTTGTGGCCGCGCATGAAGATGAGGAAGCTGAGCACGCAGAGGATGGGGATGAGGTAGCGCCGCAGCTGCATGAGCGGCACGGCGTTGGCGTCCTCAAACCCGAACGGGCGGGTGACCACCTCCGGCTGGCGGGGGATGGAGGACACGACGGCGGCGATGACGACGCCGGCCATGCCCAAAACGGACAGCTCCCCGAGGGTATCCAGGGCGCGGAACTCCACGAGGATGGTGTTCACGATGTTGTCGCCACTGGTGATGTCCGGGGCATTGTGCAGATACCACTGGGACAGTTCCGAACGGCCGGTGCGCCCGTACAGTGCCCACACGGCAAGTGTGGCCGAGCCACCCATGAGAACAGCAAGGATGGCGGCGCCCCGCTTCCTCCGCAGGGAGGTGGGTTGGAAGCGTGGCGGCTGGTGGCGGATGGCCAGCATGATGATGAGGACGGTGAGGATCTCCACAAGGAACTGGGTGAGCGCCACATCCGGGGCACCGAGTGTGAGGATCTGGAACGTCGCCCCCACCCCGGCGGTGCCGAGCAGCAACGCGCCGGCCAGGCGGGTCTTGGACACCATCGTCAGGCCGATGACGCTGACGAGCACAATCACCAGCGGGATGATGTCCGTCCAGCGGTCGGTGTTGATGCGCTCGCCCAGCGGAGGCCCGAAGGCGACCGACCCGCCCGCCAGTGCGACGAGCATGACAAACACCCATGCCAGGTGGCGGGTGGGCGACAGCGAGTTGGCCATCTCTGCGGCCACCCGGCCCCACTGGGTCAGCCACTGGACAACAGCCTGGAGCGCCTGGTTGCCGGAACCGGGGAAGAGCGAGCGATCGTCGACAAGCGCCCAGATCCGGCGGCGGTAAACCAGGGCGACAAGACCAAGGACCAGCACCACCATCGAGATGAGGAACGGCACCGTCACCCCGTGCCAGAGGGCGAGGTGCTGTTCCTCGCCGGTGATTGCCGTCAGTGGCGCGTCGAAAAGCCCCAGCGTGAACGGCAGGACGATCGACAGCGCGCCGGGCAGTGCTGCGGGAAGCCACAGGGAGACGGGGGCTTCGCGGACCTCAGACATGTCGCGCGGGCCGTCGACGAACGCGCCGAAGACGTAGCGGGTGGAATACACGAAGGTGAGCAGCGCGCCGACCGCGCCGGCGGCCAGCAGCAGCGGGAATGGCTCGAACGCGGTGAGCATCGCCTCCTTGGACACAAAGCCCATGAGCGGCGGGATGGCGGCCATGCTGGCGGCGGCGAGAACTGCGCCACCGAAGGTGAACGGCATCCGCCGCCACAGGCTGCCCAGCCTGCGCACGTCGCGCGAGCCGGCCTGGTGGTCGACGACACCGACGAGCATGAACAGCGAGGACTTGAACAGCGCGTGCGCGATCGTGTGGACCACGGCCGCTGCGATCGCCCCGGTGCCGATCGTGGCGACGATCCAGCCGAGGTGGCTCACCGTGGAGTAGGCGGTGAGCTTTTTCAGGTCCGTCTTCTGGATGGCGAAGAATGCCGACATGAGCGCCGTGCCCATGCCCACCACCATGAGGGTGACAGACCAGACCTGGTTGCCCGCGAACACCGGACTGAACCGGATGAGCAGGTAGATGCCGGCCTTCACCACCGCGGCGGCGTGCAGGAACGCCGAGACAGGCGTGGCGGCGGCCATCGCCTCCGGGAGCCACAGGTGGAATGGGAACTGCGCCGCCTTGGTGAACCCCGAGCACGCGATGAGCAGCGCGAACGCCGTTGTCAGGCCGGAGGACTCCCAGGCGGGCGAGGCTACAATTGCCTCAATATTCGTCGTCCCCGTCACCGCCACGGCGATGCCGAGGGCCGCCAAGAGCGTCAGCCCACCGAAGAACGTGAGGATGAGGGTGCGCGATGCGCCCTTTTCCCCGGCAGAGCCCGATTGGGCGATGAGCAGGAAGCTGGCGATGGAGACGAGTTCCCAACCGACGAACAGCACCACCACATCGGCGGCGAGCACGAGGATGAGGACGCTGAGCGCGAAGCCCGTCATGAAGATATAAAACGACCGTGGCTTATCGTCCTCGTGCAGGTAGGCCGCAGAATAGAGCAAAACGACGCCACCGATCCCCAACGCGAGTAGCGCGAAGGTGAGGCTCAGGGCGTCGCCACTAAATCCAAAGGTTACATCTTGGCCGGGTCCAGCGAGATCCCGCATCCACGTCCAGCCGATGTCCCGGCGGGTGCCGGAGAACACATCGGGCGCGACAAAAACCGCGCCTACCAGAAGCAGTGTGCCGAGAAGCCAGCCGGCTCGTCGTTGCAGAAGTTTGACGGCCACCGGCGAGAGGACAAACGCCGCGGCCGCCAAGCACAGAGCTTGAGTCACAATGAAAAATCCTTACTGTTTTGTAGGTTGCTACCTTACCAGTCGGTGTGGCGTTACCCGAACCGGAATTGCCTTTACTACCTTTATCTTTTATGAAAAGGCTCCTGGCACTACTCCTCCTCATCCCGCTTGCGGTTGGCACTTTTTTCGCCACTGACCTGGCATCCACGTGGAGTAAAGAGGAAGAGGGCGCGCCCGTCCCCATGGTCTCCGGCGCGGATCTCGTCCCCGCCCGCCGCGCCGCCGGCGAGGCCTCCACGCAGGCCGACTTCGTCAAGCGCGGCACCCAGGAACTCCTCGATGGCTCCACCAAGCTTTCCGACGGCATGGGGGAACTGTCGTCCGGTGCCTCCACCGCCTCTAGCGCCGCCACCCAGCTCTCCCAGGGAATGACGCAGCTGCAGGCCGGCACCACCCAGCTTGCCGATGGTGCCACCCGCGTCGCCGACGGCGTCGAGGAGGCCGTGGGCTACGTCAACCAGATCGGGATCATCCAGCAGCAGCTCCTCACCATGATCGACCAGACCGACGCAGACCTGGCCAAGAACCCGCTTCCCGACGCCAAGCAAGCTCGCGCACGCCTCGCCGAGGTACGCCCCCAAGTGGAGAACTTCCAGTTCGATGCCACTATCGTCGACCAGCTCGCAGCGCTGCGCTCCGGCTCCCGCGAGGTGGCAAACCAGCTGGGCAAGAACGGCTCCCAGTACCACGACGGCATCTACACCGCCACGCAGGGCGCGCAGCAGCTCGCCCAGGGGCTGGGCCAGCTTGAAAGCGGTGTCAACGAGGCGAAAAAGGGCGCCGATGACCTCAAGGCCGGTGCTGAGCGTGTCGATGGCATGGCCCAAAAATCCACCGACAACATCAAGGGCACGGCCCGGGCCATCCCGGTGCTCCCCGTAGTGAACGAGGAGGAAAACGAGAAGCCGGACACCTTCCTCCCGCCGCTGTACGCCTTCCTCGTCTCCCTCGTTGTTCTCCTCGCCGCCGCTTTCGTGGGGCTCACCCGCCTGCCGCTGTGGTGGAAGGTGGGCTCCAACGTGGCGATCGTCTCCCTCGGCATCATCCTTCTCTGGCTGCTGAGCACCGCCGTCTCCCCGCTGGCACTTGTCGGCATCACCCTCGTGCTGGCGCTGACCGCCGCCGTCGGAACGCTGTCCGCTACACTGCTGACCCGCTACTTTGGCCAGATTGGCTACGGCATCGTGCTGGCCGGCGCGCTGGTGCAGGCCGGGATCACCGGTTGGGTATGGGAGTCGCTGACCTCCGGCGGCGCCACCCGCTGGGCGCAGGCCCTGGCCGGCATCATGCCACTGAACTATCCCACCGCCGCCATCACCGCGCTTGGCAACGGTGGCAACCAGGTCATCCTCTGGACCGGCATCGCCGTCCTCGCAGCACTTGCCGCCATCTCCGGTGGCCTCATCGTCACCACGCGCGAGGAGCAGCTAGCGTAACCCGCTCTGTGTGCCCCAATGCGGCCCAAGCCCCGCCAACCATTTGGGCATCGGAACCCGTTGGGCCGCAGAAGGCGTGTGCCGCGACCCGAGTGCGGCCCGAGGGGAATTAATCGTCGAGAAGCGAGAACCGGATGGGCCGCAAAAAGAATCCCTCGCGAACCGAATGCAGCCCAAGCCCCGCCAACCATTCGGGCATCGGAACCCGTTGGGCCGCAGAAGGTGTGTGCCTCGACCCGAATGCGGCCCGGGCATATCCGATCACCAAACAAGTGGAAATTCATGGGCCGTAAAGGGGGGAGAGATCAGTGGAAACAGAATCTTTCAAAAAGAAAGTCATAGCTCGAACCGGAGCGGGCGAGAAAATCTACATTTACCAAATTCCGGATAGGGGACAGGGGGTTCACCGTGCATGGAACAGGACAGGAAAAAGACTGAGGATAGCTATGAACGCATCCAAGCCGACGATGCAGTGGACGGGGAATTAGTCGATCCTGAAACTCCCATCACCTACGGGGATGTTCAGCCAGTAATCGGGGCATAATCATTCGGGGCCACTTGAAAATGGGTCGGGCTACGAAGTGTAAGAAAAGTAAAACCCCTCCGAGCTGAAAGCCCGGAGGGGTTGTCTTGGTCGGGATAACAAGATTTGAACTTGCGACCTCCTCGTCCCGAACGAGGCGCGCTACCAAGCTGCGCCATATCCCGTAGACAAGAGAATATAGTAGAGCACACCGGGTGAATTGACCAAAACGCCAGGTTAACCCGGGGGTTATCCCATGTGGATCAGCGTTGCCGCCGGCGGGCACCACAGGCGCACGGGGGCGAACTTGGCGGTGCCGAGGCCTTCCGAAACATGCATGTACATGTCGCCGAAGCGGTGCAGGCCCTTGGCGCGTTCCCTGTCGATGCCGCAGTTGGTCACGATCGTCTTCCCACCCGGCAGGCAGATCTGGCCGCCGTGGGTATGGCCGGAGAGTGCCAGCTGGTAGCCGTCGGCAGCAAACTGCTCCAGCACGCGGGGTTCCGGGGCGTGGAGGAGCGCGAGCTTGAGTTTAGAGCCCTCGTGCGGGGGACCGGGGTACTCGTCCAGGTCGTGGTGGGGATCGTCGACACCGCCGATGGAGACGTTGATGCCGCCGAGTTTGAAAGCCGCGCGGGCGTTATTCACGTCGTGCCAGCCGTGCTCCACGAGGACGGAGCGCAGCGAGCGCCAGTCGTTTTCCTTTTCGCTTACTTTTCGCTTCCTGCCCAGCAGATAGCCGAAGGGGTTGACCAGGCGGGGGCCGAAGTAGTCGTTCGTGCCAAAGCAGAATGCGCCGGGGAACTGCAGGAGTGGGGTAAGTGCCTGGATGGCGTCGGGAAGCCCCTTCGGGTCGGAGAGGTTGTCGCCGGTGTTGATGACGAGGTCGGGGTTCAGCTCGGCGAGGGAGTTGACGAAGTCGATCTTCTTCCTTTGCCCGGGAAGCATGTGCAGATCCGAGATGTGCAGGATGGTGCACTTGGGTCCGGGGACGGATACCTCGCGGAGCTGAAAGTTCGTGAGCTCCGAGTATCCCCAGGCGAGGAGTGCCCCGCCGGCGACACTGGCGGCTCCTGCGGTTGCGAGGGCAGCAGGCAGCAACTTCTTCATAGGTATAAGACTACGCTAGCGACTATGAGTGAATTGAAGGATCGCATCCGTAAAGAAATGACCGCCTCCATGAAGGCCCGCAACAAGGAGCGCACGAACACGCTGCGCATGCTTGTTTCCGCCATTGGCAACGAGGAGACGCAGGGCTCAAAGCACGAGCTTACCGACGATCAGGTGCTCACCGTCGTCGCCCGCGAGATTAAGAAGCGCAAGGAATCCGCCGAGATTTACGAGCAGAACGGCCGCCCGGAGCTCGCCGAGAACGAGCTGGCCGAGGCGAAGATCCTCGCCGAGTTCCAGCCCGAGCAGCTTTCCGACGACGAGCTTGCGTCCCTGGTGTCCGAGGTCGTCGCCGAGAACCCGCAGATGGGTCCCGCGATGAAGGCCGCCAAGGCCAAGGCCGGTGGTCGCGTCGACGGCAAGCGCCTCAGCGAGGCCGTCCGTGCCGAGCTCGGCAAGCTGAGCTAGCCGAAGGTTTTCAGAAGATCGTCCACGGCGTTTGCGAGCTCCTCCAGGTCCTTATCGGAGGGGCCAGTGGGCGCCTGCGGGGGCGCAGCGGGGGGCACCGGAGCACCCGTGGGATTCGGGGCAGATGTCGGGGTCGGGGCGGCGCGCGTGCCGTCGGAAAGCACGAGGGTGACGGCGGCACCTGCGTGGGCCAGGCCGTCGAAACGCGCGTAGAGGGCGCGCTCCTTGGGGGTACCGTTACCGGGCGCGTAGGTGACGTTCGAGATAGCGTAGCCCGCGTCCTTCAGCCGCTTGGTGGCCGCTTCCTTGCTTAGGCCGCCGACCTCCGGCAGGGTGGCGGTGCCGGAATTGTAGCGGGCATCCGCCTTCGGCAACGTTCCGCTCGTGGCGGTGGGCGTCTGGTTGGCCACGTTCACCCATGTCGCCGTGGCCTCCATGCCACCGTAGAGGGTGCCGTCCTGGCACTGGCGCAGTGGTGCGGTACACAGCGGGGTGTTGACCTGGCCGTCGTTGAAGATGTAGGTGGAGGCGGCGAAGCCCGTGTTGAAGCCGAGGAAGGCGCTGGACTGGTGCGTTTCCGTCGTGCCCGTCTTCGAGGAGGCCGTGCCCTGCCAGTTCATCGCCTTGGCGGTATCGGAGGCCGTGCCCTTGGTGAGGTCGTCGGAAAGCGCCGTGGCCAAAGCGCCGGCGGCACCCGGCTCGAGGACATCCTCGCAGGCGGGGACATGCAGGTCAACAGGGGTGCCGTTCTCGGTGATGGAGGCAATCGGGTTCGGCTCACACCAGCGGCCGCCGGAGGCAAGCGTCGCCGCGACGTTGGTGAGCTCCAGCGGGTTGACCGGCGTCGGGCCGAGGGTGAAGGAGCCGGAGTTGTGGTCGATGACATCCTGTGCGATGCCCTCGTCCTTGTAGTTGCGCAGGCCGAGCTTGACGGCCATGTTCACTGTGTCCTCCACACCGACGGTCTCGATGAGGTTCACAAACGTCGTGTTCGGCGATTGCGCAAGCGCCTCCCGCAGCGTCATCTGCGGTTTGTAGGTGCCGGCGTTTTCCACGCAGTACATCCCGGGCGGGCAGTTCTTCGCGCCACCGAAGCCCATGCCGGACTTTTCCACGCGCACGGGGACGGGCAGCACCGTGTCGATGCCGATGCCCTCGGTGAGTGCCGTGGCGGCGGTGAAAATCTTGAACACGGAACCCGCGCCGCTGCCAAGCGTCGAGGCCGTCAGCGGCAGGACTGTTTCGAAATTATCGGCATCGAGCCCGTACGAACGGGAGTTCGCCATGGCGAGAACCTCGCGCTTGTCGCCGGGGTTGATCACGTTCATCGTCTCCGCCACGCCGGGGGTCTGCGGGTTGGCGAACTGGTTCACGCTCTGCTTGACGCGTGCCTGCATGACCGGATCGATGGTGGTGTGGATTTCGTAGGAGCTCTTCGTCAGCTCGTCGGTACTTAAGCCCTTGCTGTCCAGGTATTCCAATACGTAGTCGCAGAAGAAACCGAGGTCACCGGCGGTGATGCAGCCCTGGGGGAGACCAACGGGCTCAGGCAGGACACCGAGTGGCTCGGCCTGGTAGCCGGCGAGTGCCTCGGCGGGAATCTTGCCCGAATCCGCCATCGTCTGCAGCACCGTGTTGCGGCGCTCGAGTGCGCCCTCCGGGTTGGCGTACGGGTTGAGGCCGGAGGTGGACTGTACAACGCCTGCCAAGAGGGCCGCTTGCGGGACGGTGAGCTGTGCCGCCGAGGTGCCAAAATAGGTGCGTGCCGCAGCTTCGATGCCGAAGGCGCCGTTGCCGTAGGGCACGATGTTGAGGTAGCGGGCGAGGATCTCGTCCTTGGGGAGGTTGTTGTCCAGCTCGCTGGCCATCTTCATCTCGCGGAGTTTGCGTGCGTAGCTTGTCTCCACGGCGGCGGCAGCCTCTTCCTCGGTGTCCGCGTTGACCAGGTACATGTAGTTCTTCACGTACTGCTGGTCGAGCGTGGATGCGCCCTGGCGGACGCCGCCGGAAAGCACGTTGGTGGCCATCGCGCGAAGCGTCCCGGTCCAGTCCACGCCGTCGTGGTCGTAGAAGCGTCGATCCTCGATGGATACGATCGCGTCCTTCATCGGCTGGGCGATCTTGTCTGCGGGGACATCGAAGCGCCGCTGTTTGTAAATCCAGGCGATGGGGGTGTTCGCGTTGTCGTAAATCGTGGTCACACCGGGGGCAGTGCCGTCGGTGAGATCGGCGAGTCCTGTCTCCATGGCCTCCTGCGTTCGGGCCGCGGCGATCCCTGAAAGGCCAGCCACGGGGGCGAGGGCAAGCGCCATGAGCGCACCGGCCACGATGATGGCGGTGACAATTTGGGCTAGTGAGGTTATTGCACGCACGCCTATACTCTAATGGGAGGTGTGACAAATGGGGGTAGCAACTGTTGAACAATGTTGTGACGTATTAGACAAGGTGCCTTCCTTGTGAATAGGCTAACCGTATAGGGAAGCATAATTGACAGGAGGATAGCGTATGACCACCTCACTTATCCGTCGTCGGCGCCGAAGCCCCTACCTCGTAGGATCGGCCCGTAAGTTCGATCCGGAACGTGGGAAGTGGATTACACAGGCTCGCTGCCGTGAGGGCGACCCCGACGCCCTCTTTGTGAAGGGTGCCGCCCAGCGGGAAGCCGCGCAAATCTGCGAAGATTGCCCGGTTCTGCTTGATTGTCGTGCCGACGCACTGGATAACCGCGTGGAGTTCGGCGTCTGGGGAGGTCTCACTGAGCGTCAGCGTCGCGCAGCCCTGCGGATGTACCCGCATGTGAAGAGCTGGGCCCGTTTCTTTGAGATGGGCGGCACGCTCGAAGATATCTAACGTGTTTTCGTGTTCCGCACTCGCGGAACCCCTCGCAGCGTCCTGCGAACAGCCCGGTGGTGCAGGCCACCGGGCATTTTGTGTACGTGCGGGTGGTCTGAGTTGCGCTGGGCCGGTGAGATGGGCGGGTTTCACCTAAGATAGGGGCTATGACTGACATGACTAAATGGGAGTATGCAACGGTTCCACTGCTTACGCACGCGACCAAGCAGATCTTGGACACGTGGGGCGAAGACGGATGGGAACTGGTGACGGTCATGCCGGGACCTAACCCTGAAAACGTTGTGGCCTACATGAAGCGGCCTGTGAATGACAGTGAGGATTAAATGATTGAGTTGCCAGAGGTAGCCAAGCCGGTTGCCGCCTACACCCCTGCAGTCGTGACGGGTCATTATGTGTACACGTCCGGCCAGCTCCCCTTCGTCGACGGCGCGCTGCCGAAGACGGGCAAGGTGGGTGCCGAGGTCACCCAGGAGGAGGCCTACGACCTGGCTCGTACCGCCGCCCTCAACGCGCTGGCGGCGATCAATAACGAGGTTGATCTGGAGAAGATCACCCGCGTGGTGAAGATCGTCGGCTTCGTGAACTCCGCGCCGGGCTTCAACGCCCAGCCTGCCGTGGTGAACGGCGCGTCGGAGCTGATGGAGGAAGTCTTTGGTGAAAAGGGCGTGCACGCCCGTTCAGCCGTGGGCGTTGCGGAGCTGCCGATGGATGCCCCGGTTGAAATTGAATTGATCGTAGAGTTTTAAGGTCGACTTTCATGCAACATCCTGCGTACAGCCTTCTTCGTCCGGTGACTGAGTCCATCGGTGTGGTTCTGTGTCCCAATGCGGGCTATTCCTCCCTGGAGGGAACAAACTCGTGGGTGGTTCGGGCGCAGGGCGACCCGAACTCCATCGTCATCGACCCGGGTCCGCACGATGAGGGGCACCTCAATGTGTTGCAGGCCAAGGCGGATCACGTGGGGCTCATCCTCCTCACGCACCGCCATCAGGATCACGCGGGCGGCGCCGAGCGCTTCGCCCAGATGACTGGGGCCCCGGTCCGCTCGTTGGATCCCCGTTACTGCGTCGACGGTTCTCCGCTTGTCGACGGTGAGGTGGTCTCCATCGACGGTGTGACTCCTACTGTCGAGGTTGTAGCAACCCCTGGTCACACGGCCCATTCCACGTGCTTCTTCGTTCACGGCAAAGATGACAAGGTAGAAGGCATTATCACCGGTGACACGATCGTCGGCCGCCACACGTCGATGATCTCCGAAACCGACGGTGACCTGGGCCAGTACCTCGACTCGCTGAAGCTCCTCGTTGAGCGTGGCAAGGGCATCCCCCTCCTGCCCGGCCACGGCCCGGATCACCCGGATACCGCCGACCTGGCCGCGCGCTACATTGAGCGGCGCGAGTACCGCCTCAAGCAGGTGCGCGAAGCGCTCGAGGAGCTCGGCCCCGATGCCAAGGTTCGCGACATCGTGGAC
>NZ_KV821070.1:67462-75730 GCF_001815555.1 Corynebacterium sp. HMSC073D01
GCGGAGCAGTCCACACGCGTGACGTTGCGCTATATCAAGGAACACGAGTAGCGGAGACGCAAAAACGCGCGATTGGGTGTTCCCAATCGCGCGTTTTTATGAGCGAATATGTGGCCCCTGACCACCATCTATCCGATAGACTGGTGCTGTGGTAACAGGCATGATGGAGGAGCGACTGGCGCGGATACAAAAACTATGGAATAGTAGCGATGATTTCACAAAGCTAGCCGCTGGTCTTGATCTCATAAATGTACTTGACAACCTGTGTCTGAGCGATAAATCGAGGAATTCTGACCTTTCCCATTCTGTTTTGGCTTTCCTCCTCGAGTGCGCAAGTGGCTCTGATGAGTCGAGGAACCCATGGCCGTGGATGAATCGCAAAGAATTGTTAAATCCCGTGCTCAATCGAATTCAGTTCCGTGATGGTAACCTCTACTGGACCGTAAAAGGAGAGGAAACGCAATTCGACAGATTAATAGCCCCGGATGAGATCCCGAATCGCTGGTTTAAAACAGGATTTGGTGGAAAGAGGTTTTTCGGTAGCAGCTTCATCGGAATATCGGCAGAGTCTTTATATTTTTCAAATTCTAGTTTTGACAGCGTTGTTTTCTCACAGGCTGCCTTTAAAAGCGTTCAAGCATTTAATTCTGTCTTCACAAATTGCACTTTTAATCCTTCATCGTTTAGCGGTTGTATTTTCTATAATTGCAGTTTTTTGCACTCGACCTTCGACAAAACGGTGTTTTCGGGGACTTTGTTCCAATCCTGTGGCCTAGAATCGAGTGATTTCTCACGTGCATTTTTCGACGCAGAATGCTCCTTTGAAAGGCAAGAATACGTCTCCTGCGTACAAGCGAGCGATGCTGAGGCCCCGAATATGTCAAAAATGAGGCGGTGGTGATGGTTACTGGGGTGCTATGGCAGACAATACTAACAAACCTTTTGTCCTCTTCATGCCGTGTGCGGAGAACCGGAGTGGAGCAAGCCCTGGAGTATCTCGACACCTTATTGTTGGGCGGCGATGCAGAGCAGATCAGTAACTGTGTGAGTGTGCTCGTTGCCTTCGCTAATTCCTCTTTTGGTTGCGCAGGATTTGATCCGAAAAACCGGCCTGCAGATAAGGGGGTACTCTTTAGACGGCAGAAGTGGAACTTTACGCGATGGAAGGATGGACACTCTCGCCACACCTGCCGTTGGCAACCTACGTACCGGGCAGTGCAAGGGTTAATAGAGCGGATTGTGGAGCCTGCGTATTTCTCTCAGCCTGAGATGTTTGATGCATACCTTCATGATATGGCCAGGTGTCCAAACGTGTATCTCATGCCACAGGGGGGACATGATTCGACAAAGGCAGTGCCTTGTCATGTCTCCTTGGCCTTTTCTCGCTTGCCGGGCTTGGTGCTTGACAGTTCGGTGATCGACTCAGTCTCCTTGTTTCAATCGGTTCTCGAAGACGCGAAATTAGTCCGGGTCCGTGGGCGGAAAACAGACTTCACCTGCAGCTACTGGACGAGAGCGGTCATCACGGGAGATTTTCAGTACTCGATGTGGATAGCAGCGTACGTGCGATCAGGTCACTTCTCGGGAAACTTTGCCAACGTCCACTTTGATAGAGCGAATTTGGCAGGGAGCTCCTTTGCCGGATCCGACCTTCTGTGTTCGGTCTTCCCTGAGGCCGTGCTTATTGGTGCTGATTTACGTGGTTGCCGGGCTCTCGCGACAGCGTTCGACGGAGCTGTTGTAGATGACAAGACGCAATTCCCTGATGGGATGTCTATTGCTCGTGATGGTCGCGCAGTTGTGGAAAAGCGCTGGCCGGGAATTGACGTTGTCGACGATCCGTCTTACTACCTCGAAGAGGAGTCAGTTAGTCTGCCACCGCACTACCGCAACACACTCGATGCGCGGGGGGCTCACTGCAGGAATGTCTGGACGGTCAACGCGTATATGGACGGGAATCCGTTCTCTCCTCCCGGATAACGCCTAGTGGGCGCGGCAAGGGCATCCCGCTCCTTCCTGGCCACGGCCCGGATCACCCGGATACCGCCGACCTGGCCGCGCGCTACATTGAGCGGCGCGAGTACCGCCTCAAGCAGGTGCGTGAGGCGCTTGCAGAGCTCGCCCCGATGCCAAGGTTCGCGACATCGTGGACAAGGTCTACGACAACGTGGATCCGGTTCTGCGCGATTCGGCGGAGCAGTCCACACGCGTGACGTTGCGCTACATTCACGAGCACGATTAGGGAGAGACTTTTTCCTTAAAGCACAGCTGGATAGCCAGGACCGACTAATCCAGATGTGCGCAGCTTACGAGCTCATGGAGTTATCAAAGTTAGACAGGGAATGCGCCGCATTTCTCGTCCGGGAAGCGTGCAGAGTAATTCCTGTGAGGCCCGCAGTTGAATTAACCTATCGGTTTTCCCGCTGGTCGGAGTATTTGAACACATGGGCTCGACGATGTGGTACGGCGATAGCCTGGGATTGTGTTCGTAGAAAACCCCGCACGAAGGCACATTAGACAAGGTCATATGTTGCCCAACACGCTGTGTCAATCGTTGGGATAATCCGGACAGGAAATCTGCGCTCGAACCTCGTGGCACGGCTGGAATGCATACGATCCACCTCGCTTTGAAGAAAACTCGTCTAACGAGCAATAGACAGCAGCGTGGGTGCGAATCAACTTAGAAGTTCTTATGACAACCAGGGGCCAATGGTTCGAGCCTGTTTTCGTCCTTGAGTAGCAGCGTACACCTCAGGCAAGCAGAAGCCCCACCGGTGAAAAGCGATGCTCTCGGCCTGTGGGGCAAATAGTTACTAGCGTCGCAACTCATGCGGTCAAGTAAGCCCGTTGAGTAGGCGCCAACTTTCACCTATTTTGGCCTTTCCTAATTGGCCTTGCCTACTCTTCACAACATCCGCAGCACATCTGAATAGCTGAAAAAGTCGCCTAACTCTTGTTGGACAAGAGGTGACACCGGCGATGTTTCCCAGGATTTCAGGTGGCTACGGATGTGCGTTAGTTTCCCTATTTTAGTGGTTTGTAGTTGGAAAACTAAAGCCAGAAAATGACGAGGGAAACCAGCGCTGCACCTGCAACAATATTTCCCCAGTTTGGCAGTACATTGAAAAAGATCAGAAGGAAAAACACAATGGTAACAGCTAGCAATACCAACCTCTTAGGGAGGTTGTAGCCTTGATCTTGCTTCATTTTCTATTGCATCCTTTCGTTATGAATCGGGGCCCAGGTCGGAATTCCAAAGGGGGGAACAAGTACAGAAATTCCAAGCTCGGCGTAATTTACATCAAAGATCACTCCACGTTCGATGTGGTTGCCGATAGCGACGGCACCGATGCCGCCAACGGCTGAAAGTACCTTGCTTACAATCGGCTCTGGGATAAAGATACCGGCGACACTCACACCGCCTGCAGCCGTAGCCAAGGTCTCTTTAGAAAGGTAGATTGTTGCCTTGTTCCAAGAAAAATCGACTTTGGTAACTCCACCGGAAATGCCTCTTTCCTCGGCGTGAATCTGATCTTCTTGTGAGTTGTAAACGGTGATCGTGTTTTGCCAGGTAACGCTTTCAGTCTCAGTGGTCTCGATACCGTGGCGGACTTGTTTGTTCGTGGTGGCGATTGCTTCAGAGACTTCGCGGAGTTCCTCCGGTGTCAACTGATCTTTTGCTGCGCGGCGGTCAAGAACAAATTGCCCATCTTCAGCGGTGACAAATTTGTCTGCTTTTGCGGCGAGATCTTCGCTAACCGTGGTCTGTGATGTCTCTGGAACGTTGTTTTCGGCTATTGCAGGGGGGCAAGAAGGGTTGTAGCCATCGCGCCTGCGACAATCGGCGAAACAATCTTCCTGTTCAAGTAGTGCATCCTTGAAACTCCTTTTCTTACGTAGTCGGATGAACTTTTGGTCGCTATACTCCGTTTCGCTGCGGTTTTGTGTCAACTGCATCAACGCGAGAGGGAGCGTGGCGCCGAGTGTACGGAGGGTAACCGTTAGGAGCAACAGTTATAAGGTAAAAAGAATCGAATGATACTAAAGGCTGAGATTTGCCTGTATGGCATTTCCAGTTGATTTTCACTCGTTCTGTGAAGATTATGTGGGGGTAGTGAAAAGCCGGGATAACCACATATTTGCTTCAGCTCTTGTTCGAGTTAACCAAGAAAACGGCACGGGATTGGTAAGACGGAAACTGTCGGGGAGATTCGGGCCTTCAGCGTGCGGCAAAAGTGTCGCACGGGGCTAAATAAATCCCCTCAGTATCGCGGAGGTACTGAGGGGGTTCCGGTTCTTAAGAAACTAGTGGGCGCGGCGGGCGAGGGCTTCCGTTTGCAGGATCACGATGGACTTGCCCTCGAGCTGAATCCAGCCACGGTGGGCGAAGGTGGCCAGCGCTTTGTTTACCGTCTCGCGGGAGGCACCGACGAGCTGAGCGATCTCCTCCTGGGTGAGGTCGTGGTTGACGCGCAGGACGCCGTTTTCGTGGACACCGAAGCGGTTGGCCAGCTGCAAGATGGTCTTGGCCACACGGCCGGGGACATCGGTGAAGATGAGGTCGGCAAGGTTGTTATTTGTGCGGCGGAGACGGCGGGCCAGCACGCGGAGGAGCTGCTCGGCGATCTCCGGGTGGGCGGACAGCCACATGCGCAGCTGATCGGAATTCATGGTGGCTGCGTGGACATCGGTGACGCAGACGGCAGAGGAGGTACGGGGGCCCGGGTCGAAGATGGACAACTCACCAAACATGTCGGAGGGGCCCATGACCTGGAGGAGGTTCTCGCGGCCGTCGTTGGCGTGGCGGGCGAGCTTCACCTTGCCGGAGGTGATGATGTAGAGGCGGCTGCCGGGGTCGCCCTCTTCGAAGATGGTGGTTCCCCTGCCGAAGCGGATGGTTTCCAGTTCCTTGATGAGATTGTTGACCGCTACGGGGTCAACACCCTGGAAAATCCCAGCCCGTGAGAGAACTTCCTGTACGGATTCCACATTCGCTCCTTCAACGCCGATAAAAGTTACATTTCACACTGTACACTATGTGATAGGTCACTAATGGGGGAACCGAGAAATTTCCGTCACTACCGGGTGCAGATCTTCTCGTATTGCTCCATGCCAATGGCAAACAGGGCGACCAGGACGGGTACGAGCAAGGAAAAAACAAAGATCATGCGCCCCAGCTTACTTATCCCCCGCTAAGGTGTGAATTATGACCGTCCCTGTTATCAACGCACGACTCGCTGCGGAACACCCCGACGCGCACTGTGAGCTGAACTACGACACCCCGTTCCAGCTCGCCGTGGCGACGATCCTTTCCGCGCAGTGCACGGACGTTCGCGTGAACAAGGTGACTCCCGGGCTCTTTGCCGCCTACCCGGACGCCGCAGCCATGGCCGGCGCGGACATCCACCACGTGGAGGACCTCATCCGGTCGACGGGGTTCTTCCGCAACAAAGCAAAGAACATCGTCGCTATGGCGAATACCGTGATGGAGGAGTACGGGGGAGAAATGCCACGCACGCTCGATGAACTCGTGGCGCTGCCCGGAGTGGGGAGGAAGACCGCCAACGTCATCCTGGGTAACGCCTTCGGCGTGCCGGGGTTGACGGTGGACACGCATTTTCTGCGCCTCATGCGCCGGTTGGGAATCACCACCTCCACCAACGCGGTGACCGTGGAAAAGCAGGTTATGCCCCTGCTCGACCCCGCCGAGTGGACGATGTTCTCCCATCGCCTTATCTTTCATGGCAGGAGAGTGTGCACCGCCCGGTCCCCGCACTGCGAGGAGTGCGTCCTCGCCGATATTTGCCCCAAGGTAGGAGTATGAACAAGACAATCGGCTGGTCCATCGTCGGCGCGATCATCGTCATCGCCGGACTCATCCTCGGCGTGCCGCACCTGCTCAGCGGCCACCCGGCGGGTGACACGCACGCCTCCACAACGCAGGCGATCGCGCCGCGCCCGGACTGCCCCCTGCGCACCGTTAGGGGAGTGGAACTCGAGTGCCTCGGTGGCGAGAAAGGCGATGCGGAGGACGTCGACAAGCAAAAGACCCTCATCAACGTGTGGGCCTGGTGGTGTGAGCCGTGCCGGGAGGAACTTCCCATGATCCAAGAGTTTGCCGATACCCACCCCGACTGGACCGTCGTGCTCGTGCACGCGGACGCGAACCCCGCCAAGGGGGCCGCGATGCTCACCGACATGGGGATCACCCTGCCCAGCTACTCCGACACCGACGGCACGTTCGCCGGGGCGCTGTCCCTACCCAGCGTCGTGCCCATCACCCTCATCGGCGACGACATCCACGCCGGACCCCTCAAGGAACTGCCATGATCCCCACCTGGATAGCACGCCTCGTGCAGGCCACCCCCGAGATCAACCGCCAGCTGGCACACACGCCGGCGGAAAACCGCGACCAGGAGGCCGCCGTCCTCATGCTGTTCTCCGGCGACCCCGCAGCCGACACCGTGCCCCGCGACGCGGGCGTCCTCCTCACACACCGCAACCCCACCATGCGCACCCACTCGGGGCAGATTGCCTTCCCCGGCGGCCGCACCGACCCGACCGACGACGGACCCGTCCACACCGCGCTGCGGGAGGCCTGGGAGGAAACAGGGCTCGACCCCAACACCGTCCAGCCCGTGGCGCAGCTCGACGAGGTCCACATCCGTCGCTCCGGCTACCCCATCCACCCCATCATCGCCTATTGGCTGGAGCCGGAGGAGGTCTACCCGGCAAGCCTCGACGAGACCGACGACGTTTTCGAGGCGCCGCTCTACCACCTGCTCGACCCCGCCAACCGCCTCATGGTCGGCCACGGCGCCTGGAAGGGCCCGGCCTTTTCCATCAACGGCTACATCGTGTGGGGCTTCACTGCTGGCCTGTTGCACGCGGTTTTCCGTGGTGCCGGCTGGGAGAAGCCGTGGGATGAGTCGGTCCACGATCTCTCCACTGTCTTGAGCCATTCACGCAATGGCGAACGACTTCGCTAATATGCACACTGTTATGACCCCCTCCCTCCTCGTCGACCTGATCATCGCTGGCGCCGCCCTCATCACATTCATCATGGGGTGGCGCCAGGGCGCCTTCGCCTCCGTGCTGTCCACGGTCGGGGTGCTCAGCGGCATCGTCTTGTCTGTCGCCCTCATCCCGATTGTCGCCGATTACACCACCAACGACACCCTCACCCTGCTACTCGGGCTCGGTGTCATGGTGCTCATCGCCGGCTTGGGGAACCTCCTCGGCGGCTTCGCCGGCGTCAAGCTGCGGCAGTCGATCCGCACCCGCACCGCGATGACCATCGACTCCGTCCTCGGGGCCATCTTCCAGTCCATCGCCTTCCTCCTCGTCGTGTGGTTCGTGGCGATGCCACTTGCCACCCGGTTGACCGGCCCGATTGGGGAGGGGATCAAGGGCTCGCGGGTGCTGTCGGCCATCGACACGCTCACTCCGCCCGTCGTGGACAACCTTCCAGCCCAGCTTGTCGCCACCCTCTCCGAGTCCGGCCTGCCACCCCTTGTCTCGCCGTTTACGGGCTCGCGTGAGGTTGACCCACCGAACATCCTCATCGAGGACACGGCCATGGTCGATCGCGTCCGACCCTCCGTGGTCTATGTGCTTGCCGACGCTGCCCAGTGCTCCCGTCGCCTCATGGGCTCCGGCTTTGTCACCTCCCCGGACACCATCATCACCAACGCCCACGTCGTCGCTGGCGCCGACACCGTCCATGTGGAGACCACCTCCGGCAAGAAGGACGCCACCGTCGTCTTCTACGACCCAAACACCGACCTCGCTGTCCTCCACGTCCCCGACCTCGGCTTGCCGACGCTGCCGTGGGCAACAGATGCCGCCACCACCGGCGACGACGCCGTCGTCATGGGCTTCCCCGAAGGCGGCCCCTTTGAGGCCCGCCCCGTCCGCATCCGCGACAAGATCATGGTCAACGGCCCCAACATCTACGCCTCCACCCGCCTGGACAGGGAAACCTACTCCCTACGCGGAACTATCCGCCACGGCAACTCCGGTGGCCCGCTTGTGAACCCTGATGGCGAGGTCCTCGGCGTGATCTTCGGCACCGCCATCGACGAGTCTGAGACCGGCTACGCCCTCACCGCCGACGAGGTCATTTCCACCATCGGTGAATTCTCCACCCGCGAGGTAGACACCGGGGCCTGCGTGGCGTAGCAGCTGCCCCGAGCCCGCGCGCCCAAATGCGGCCCGACTCCGTTTGAGTTCTCGTGCTTCGGTTCCGGCTGGGCCGTGTTGTGTACG
>NZ_KV821071.1:0-1019 GCF_001815555.1 Corynebacterium sp. HMSC073D01
AATAATTATGGGCTCAGGGTGTCAACTATGTCCCGACTGATGTGTCACCTATCACCGACGGCTGCACAGGTGCTGATTGCGTCAACGATGTCCTGACTGATGTGTCAACTGTCATGTAAAAAAATGCTGACCCAAGGTGTCAACTAAGTACTGACGCAGGACACCGTCATCGGCTCCGTCATCGGCTCCATCGTCATCGGCTCCACTAGGACGTCGAAAATGATAAGTAGGCGTTTGCGTTAGCGAGTATCGCTTAGGGGGGTCAAAAATCGCTTGCGTTAGCAGGCGTTGATTTGGTCGAGGCGGACGCTATGGTCGGCGACCTCGGTAACGAGTTCAGCGTCGTGGGTGATGACAATGACGACGGCACCAGTGTCAGCGAGTTTACGCATTACTCGGGAAATCGCGACAAGGTGCTTGTAGCCAACACCGGACGAGGGCTCGTCGAAGATGTAAACTTTCTTGTTCGCAGCAAGCGCTGTAGCAATAACCAGGCGTTGGCGTTGCCCGCCAGAGAGTGCTTGCGGATGGTCAGCCTCGTGGTCGGCAAGGTCGAGTTCTTCAAGGATCGCGTGGGCATCGATGTGTTGCTTTTCGGCTTTGGTCGTGCCGAGCGTGACTTCGTCGATGACGGTATCTGAGAACAACTGTCGGGTAGGGTCTTGCATCACAAGGTAGGCGTCACGGCTGGTGAATTTTTGTCCGCCGAGTGTGATGGATGCATGTTTGGCTTTTTCTAGTCCGCAAACAATGCGTGCCAGTGTTGATTTGCCTGACCCGCACGGGCCGAGGAGTGCCGTGATTTTCCCTGCCGGGAAGAGCAGATGGCTGATGTTGAGAACCGTGTTTCCGTGGCGGTAGGCGAAGGTGAGATTGCTGATCTCAAGCCCATCTTCTGCCGGTTCCGGAAGTTGTGGCATGGGCACGGGCACTAGGGATCGCAGCCCAAGCTGTTTGCGCTCCTCATCCGAGGTAGCGTAGAACTCTTCGCCGGTTGCGGTGAGGGCGATGTTGCCTTT
>NZ_KV821072.1:0-5828 GCF_001815555.1 Corynebacterium sp. HMSC073D01
TTACGCTACTGCACAGGCACTCTTCGGGTAGAGCTTTGGTTATCCTGGTGGTTAGCCATGAATTCTCTTCATGGCTGACCTTGGAAATGGAATTCGGGGGAAATTTCCGAAGCCCGGTAGCTGGATTTATATAAACAGTCAGGGTAAATGGTGAAAGTGTGAATCTCTTTTCACTATGTGCCGCTCTAGGCAGCTCTAGGCTGCGTAAACCTCCGCGGCTCCTCGTGTGTGTAGGTCAGCAGCGGGGAGCTCCAGGCCGGAGCGCACGGCATGTCGGGTACGCTCTACGCAGGGGGTAGCACGTCTTAGCCCCCGAAAGTGTTCAATCGAACGCGAAAAATGTCTAAAGTCGTACCATAACTCCCGGACATAAACCTATGAGCCACCCCATATGGGGGAAATTTGCCAAAATCCTCGCACCAGTAACATGTTACGCCGTATTCTGCAGGGCATTACCTGAATACAAAAGAAGGGAGTGAAGCATGGGCATCGTAGCGTTGCTTGTCTTTATCGCGATCACAGTTGTCGTCAACGTGCTGCTGAAACGCAATATCGCGGAGGCGCTGCTACTCGGCCTGGTCGGCGTCGCGCTGGTCGGCGGGACGCGGGCGCCGGAGCTGTTGTGGCATGGCATTACGTCGGCGATCTCGTCTGAGGTCACGTTCGCCGGTATGGCGTTTGTGTTCATGGGCATCATCGTGCAGTCAACGGGTCTGATTGACCGGTTGATCACTATTTTGAACTCGTTGTTTGGCAGGCTGCGGGGTGGCGCAGGTTACGTGTCCACGTTCGCCTCCGCCATGATGGGGCTCATCGCCGGGTCCACGGCGGGCAACTCCGCGACGGTCGGTTCGGTGACGATCCCGTGGATGAAGCAGACCGGATTTAGCCCAAACAGGGCGGCGACGCTGGTTACGGGCAACTCGGGTTTGGGTGTGGCGCTGCCGCCGAACTCAACGATGTTTATCATCCTCGCGATGCCGGCGGCCGCAGCTTCCTCAGCAAGCCAGGTGTACGTGGCGTTGGCGTGCGCGGGCGCGTACGCGGTGCTGTACCGCCTGGCGGTGGTGTGGTTCTGGACCCGGAAGGACAAGATTCCTGCCACGCCGAAGGACCAGATCGTGCCGTTTAAGCAAGCGTGGTCGCAGGGGTGGCGCTCGCCGTCGATCTTCATGGGCATCCTCATCCCCGTGCTGCTGACCATTGGCCCGCTGGCGAACTGGTTGAAGGAATCCACGGGCGTTGGCGCGGACGGTGTGAAGGCGATTTCCATCATCGTCTGGGTGCCGGTGCTCATCACGCTGATTGCGCTGATTGAAGGTGCGAGTAGAATCCGCCGGAACAATGCGCAGTTCAGGGTGCAGATCGTGCAGGATCTTCCAAGCTTTGCCACAGTCGGTATCTCCCTGTTTGCGGCGCTCGCCGCAGCTGCGATCATGGAGGAACTCGGCGTGGGTGATCAGCTGTCGAACACGCTCGGCGCGATGGATCTGCCGAAGTGGGCCATGATTGTCATTGTTGGTGTGTTGGCGGTTGTGGTGGCGACGCCACTGTCGTCGACGGCAACGGCGGCCGCGATCGGTGCCCCCGCCGTGGCGGCGCTGACGGCCGTGGGCATTGACCCGACGGTGGCGATTGTCGTGACGTTGCTGTGCACGTCGACCGAGGGCGCGTCGCCGCCGGTCGGTGCCCCGATCTATCTGTCGGCGGCGATGGCCGATGCCAACCCGACGAAGATGTTCGTGCCGCTGATCATGTACTTTGTCCTCCCGATGATCCTCCTCGCGTGGTTGGTCGGTATGGGCCTTATCCCCGTCTACGTTCCAGGAGTGTAAGAAATGACTGCCTTTTTTAAACTGTTTCGCATCCTCTTCTTCGTCTTCCTAATCGCCTTCATGGTCGGCGGAGTCGTGCTCGTGGGCCTGCAGACGGTCGGCCTCTTCGCAACAAGCGGGGATCTCATCACGGGCGTGAAGTCGCACCTGGCACCGTGGGTGTTCGGCTCAGCCACGCTGTGTGCGATCTGCGCGTTTGTGCTGGGTTATCGCCCGGAAGCCCGTGCCGCCAGGCGCATCCAGAAGGAGCGCGAGGAGCACATTCGGCACCCGGAGGATTAGAGGCCGTCGACGTGTTCTACCCAGACCCTTTCCACGCGGAGTCGTACCTCCTCCGTGCCGGAGGCACCTCCTGCCACCACCGCCTGCCGCACAAGCAGCTTGCCGGTCGTGGTGAGGTGGGAAAACATCTCTTCGCGTGCTTCGCCGGCATCCTGCGAGATAATCGCCTCGATGATGGGGCGGTGCTCATCCAGGATGTTCTGCAGCGATCGCGAGGTGTGCGCGGTGGTGTGCCCCAGAATGTTGGTGATGTCGCGCAGCCGGGACACGACGTTATCGCCGAACCGGGAGCCGCTCATGCGGAAAAACAGGGAGTGCAAGGCGCGGTCGTGAATGAAGAATTCCCGTTCGTCGTCGGCATCGGCGGCGCGCTGCATGAGTTCGAGCAGCTCGTATACCTCGCTGAGGTGCGAAGATTGTCGGTGGAGCGCCGCGCGGTAGGCAGCCGCAGGCTCGATGCCGAGGCGCACCGCGAAGATTTCTGCGACGTTACCTGGGGAGGGAGGAAAGATTTGGAAGCCCCGGTTTTTCACAAACTTCACAAGTCCGGCTTCCTCTAGCCTGAGCAGCCCCTCGCGCACAGGGGAGCGGGACACACCCATCTCTTCGGCAAGCTGGATTACGCTGTACCAGTCACCCGGGCGCATGTCGCCGTCGTGGATCGCATCCCGCACATAATTAACTACCGCGTCAGCCATTGTCGTCATAAGGAATAACATGTTACCTGAAACCACCTCGTCTATCGTGACTAAATTGCGCAAAGATATGCCGACGCGTGCGGCGTATTCCTCTGATGCGTCGTTGTTCCGGCGTGTCCCGGCGGCGGTGTTGGAGCCGTCGTCACGCGAGGATGTGCTGGCCGGCATCGCGTTGGCCCGTGAGCGCGGGTGGGCGATCGTCGGCCGCGGTGGGGGCTCGTCCGTCGCAGGCAACGCGATCGGCGATGGCCTGGTGATCGACACATCGCGGCACTTCAACCGCATTCTCGAGATCGATCCCGAGGCGAAGACGGCGGTGGTCGAGCCAGGTGTGGTGTGCGATCGCCTGCGCGAGGCGGCCGCCGAGTTCGGCCTCACCTACGGCCCGGACCCGTCGACGCATTCCCGCTGCACGATCGGCGGCATGGTGGCGAACAATGCGTGCGGTTCGCACTCGGTCGCGTACGGCACGTCGGCGGATAACCTCGTGGACGTGACGTTAGCTCTGGCTGACGGCCGCGAGGTCACGTTCACGTCCGATGGTTGTGATGATGAGCTTCTCGACGCCCAATTGCGCGCCCTGTACAGCCCCAACCGGGAGTTGATCGAGAAGGAGTTGGGGCGCTTCCCGCGCCAGGTCTCCGGCTACGGCCTGCACTACCTGGGCCACGACATGGCGAAGGCGATCGCCGGATCCGAGGGCACCCTCGGGGTGATCACGCGGCTGACGGTCCGGCTCGTCGAAAAGCCGAAATTTACGGCGCTGGCCGTGCTGTCCTTTGAGGACGTGTTCGCGGCGGCCACGGCGGCGCCCCTGTTGCGGCAGCCGGGCGTGGCCACCATCGAGGGCATGGGCGGCGATCTTCTCGACGCCCTCCGCACCAAGAACGGCCAAGAACACGCAGGTGAGAACCTCCCCGGGCAGCCCCACGCGGGAGGCTGGCTCTACTGCGAAACCGAGGGCAACACCCTGGAGGAGGCGGTCGCGGCGGCGCAGGCGCTGACGGAAACAGTCGAACACATCGGCGCCGTCGTGGTCAGCGACTACGCGGAGGCCCGCGCGCTATGGCGCATCCGCGAGGCCTCCGCGGGCACCGTGACGCGGCTTCCCGACGGCGGCGAGGCCTGGCCGAACTGGGAGGACTCCGCCGTCCCGCCCGAGAACCTGGCCGGTTACCTTCGCGACCTCTACGCCCTCATGGATCGCTACGGCTACCGCGGCATCCCCTTCGGGCACTTCGGCGAGGGCTGCGTCCACGTGCGTATCAGCTTCGACTTCCACACCACCGAGGGCATCACCACGTTCAACAACTTCATGAACGACGCCGCCGAGCTCGTCTCCTCCTACGGCGGCTCCCTCTCCGGCGAGCACGGCGACGGCAGGGCCCGCTCGTCGCTTTTGCACACAATGTACAGCCCCGAAATGCGCGACCTCTTCGAGCAGTTCAAGCTCATCTTCGACCCGCAGCGCATCATGAACCCTGGCGTCCTCGTCTGGGCCGATGCCGTAACCGACGGCCTGCGCATGGAACCAGCACAGCGCAAAAACGAAATCACCCCGCTGCAGCTCTTCCCGGGCGATAACGGCAGCTTCACCGACGCCGTGAACCGCTGCGTCGGTGTCTCCGCGTGCCGATCGATGGAGGGCTCGATGTGCCCGTCGTTCCAGATCACCCACGACGAGGTCCACTCCACCCGCGGCCGCGCCCGCGTGCTGTCCGAACTGTTCCGCGGCGAAACCGTCGACGGCGACGGTGCCGAGGAAGCCCTGGACCTCTGCCTGTCCTGCAAGGCGTGCGCCTCCGAGTGCCCGGTCAACGTGGATATGGCCACCTACAAGTCCGAGTTCTTGAACGACCACTACGCCGGCCGCATCCGCCCCCGCGCCCACTACCTCATGGGCTGGTTGCCGCTGCTCAGCCACGTCGCGCACAAGCTCCCGGTCGTGCCACGCCTGGTGAACTGGGCCATGCACGCCCCGGGCATCTCCACACTCCTGGCGCGCGCCGGTGGCCTGGACACCGGCAGGCCGCTCATCAGCTTCGCCCCGCAATCGCTGCAGAAGTGGGCCTCTAAACGCGAAGCCCACCCCGGCAAGGAGCGCATCGTCCTCTGGCCAGACTCGTTCAACTCCAAGCTCAACACCGCCCCCGCGCAGGCCGCCGTCGAGGCCCTGGAGATGCTGGGCTACGAGGTCATCGTCCCGCAGGAGTTCGTCTGCTGTGGCCTGACCTGGCATTCCACCGGGCAGCTGTCCATAACGCGCCGGGTCCTCGAGCATTCGGCGAAGGTCTTCGCCCCCTACATCGAGGAGGGCTTGACGGTGGTGGCGCTGGAGCCGTCCTGCACCGTCATGCTCCAGCACGACGCCACCACGCAGTCAACAGACCCGCTGGTCAAGCAACTATCTCAAGCCACCCGCAGCTTCGCCCAGGTCGTCGCCCCGAAGATCGCCGCCCTCGTCGAAAAAGGCCAGCTCACCCCCCAAACCGGGAGCGCGTTGACGCAGGTCCACTGCCACGAGAAGTCGCTTGGTGACCCACAGCAGTCCTCCCTCATCCTGGAGGCCCTGGGCTACGACGAAGCGCAGATCGAAACCGGCTGCTGCGGCCTCGCCGGCAACTGGGGTTTCGAGGCCGGACACGCAGAAATGTCCATGCAACTTGGCGAGCGCGAACTCTTCCCCCGCGTCCGCGAGCACAGTGGCCCCGTCATTGCCGACGGCTTCTCCTGCCGCACCCAGGTATCCCAGGGCACCGGCGCGCAGGCAGTACATGTGGCCGAGATCGTGCGCGATGCGCTTAAGGACGGTCTGACACAGAAGCGAAAAGATAGATAAGACTCAATGCTGGGTTTACAGCTCCCCAGGCACAGCGAATCGTGCGAGGGAAACGCTGGACGCATCATGCTCCCAGACAAAAGTTACCTGTTTGCGGGATCGCCCCTCCCAAAAGCCCAGGTGGCCAATCTGGCCTAGGCGCAAAACGGTACCTTTTGTCTGCCGTGCTAACCC
>NZ_KV821073.1:0-18365 GCF_001815555.1 Corynebacterium sp. HMSC073D01
CTCAGGTTGACGAACTATATAGGAACACCCCCTAAGAGAAATTAACACGGCGAGTATTTTCGCATTTGATTTGGATTCTTAAAAGACACTCAAGAATTATAAATAATCCAAACGAATACCCCCGTACCCAAAATATTAAACAACCAACATTCGACGGTTGGGAAGCATTATTACTTCAGAGCCATCCCCGTTGTGTAAACCCTTACTAATTTATGGACACTGACACCGCAGTGCAGTAACTTTGCCCCTTCTGCTTATCTATCACTACTTCATTGATCCATTAAATCAATCCTGCTCTAGTGAGGGTTACGCGGGCCAGAGTATAAGGAACGAGAAACAGTACCTGAAAGAGTCGAACGTAAACCCCTATTTCGCAGCGGCTAGTAGAGAGAGAAATTCCCACCTTATCACGTTCAAAAACCTAAAAGACTTCACAATCTTCCCTGCGTAGTTCAATTCGCTAAACACCGGGAGCCCACAAGTGGGGAGCGCATTTCCGAAAAGTCTGCAAGTCCTTAGACAACCAACGTTTCCACTGGTAGACAAAGTGTGAATAGTGAAAATTAGGTTCTAAATAGTGAATCCGCAGGTCACTCGCAATAAACAACGTTCTTTTCGCGCTCTATGCAGCACCAAATAGGGAAACCCGCTGGTCAGAAAATAGTGAATGTTTCATTGTTAAAGTATTTGCCACTTTGAAGGATCCTATGACTAATAGGTTCGTCGTAATTACCATTTACGGCGACTATGGTAGTCTTTTCACTATGACAGACGGCAAGAATCGGCTCCGCGGCTACAACATTTCTCGCGAGGTGACGACCATCGGGGAGCACATTCGTGGATGGCGCATGGTGTTGGGACTGACAGCGCAGCAAGTGTGCGAGCGTGCGCAGATTTCTCGAGACACTCTTCGCAAGATCGAAAATGGGGATACCACCGCAAGCTCCGAATCCCTTTACCTTGTGCTTCGCGCAATTGGAATCTTAGATCTCGTGGTGAATGCCATCGATCCTTTTGAAAGCGAGATTGGCAGGTTGCGTGCGGATCGCATCCACAGGAAGAGGGCGCGGTAGCGATGACAGAGTCTGCACAGGTCGAGGTTTTCCTTGACGGCACCTCCCCCACCAAAGTAGGGACAGCCTATTTCCATCGTGGACCACGAGGGATTTCCACCACGTTTGCGTACGATCCAACGTACCTGGGCGGTGGCGGTTTTAATATCGATCCTTCGCTTGTATTGGTGTCAGGTTCACAGCATTACAATGGCCTCTTACCTGCATTTTCCGATGCCACACCCGACCGCTGGGGAAGAAATCTCATTAATAGGGATCGCACTACATGGCGGCGCGCGAGGGAATTGGATGAGGTTGATTATCTCCTTGCGGTTAGTGACGATACTCGTCAAGGGGCGCTCCGTTTCAAACCAAGGAACAGCGACACGTTCGTCGGCCCGCCATCGGTTGTACCACCGTTTATTTCTCTGCCCACCCTCCTGCACACTGCTCCGGGAAGTAGCTGACAGTGATGAATACATACAGGCCGTGAAAGTCCTCTTAGACACAGGAGCGTCCGCCCTTGGCGGCGCTCGACCGAAGGCAAGTATTCTCTGCCCTGATGGATCCCTTGGCATGGCAAAATTCCCACACGCCAGCGATGACTGGGATGTCATTGGTTGGGAATACGCCACCCTTCTGCTCGCCCACGCGTGCGGCCTCGATGTCCCCGATTTTCGCCTCGAACCTGTCGCAAACGCCAATGTCCTTGTGTTACGACGCTTCGATCGCAGCGGTGCTTTCAAAACGAATAGCCGTATACCTTTCATCAGCGCCATGACAGCCTGCTCCTCCACGGACGGGATGAATGTTGATTATGTCGAGGTGGCGGGGGCAATCCGCGAGTTGTCTGGTGGAGTTCAGGATGATCTGACATCCTTGTTCACGCGCGTCGTTTTCTTCGTTGCGATTGGAAACACCGACGATCACTTGCGAAACCTCGGGTTCCTGCATCATCCTCACGGGTGGCGACTTTCCCCCCTTTACGATGTCAACCCCAACCCGAACATCCGGGCACGTCGCTCCACTTCGTTGCTTGGCGCGACAACATTTCCAGAGGAAACAGAAGCTTTGTTGGAGTTTTCTTCCTTCTGTGGTTTGAAACCAGACACAGCCAAGAACATCATTTCGCGTGTGATCGAGGCAGTGAGCTCATGGAAGGACGTGGCACGCACCGCTGGGCTTGCTGCCCGGGAAGTAAAACGCATGGAACAAAATTTCAACCTGAGAATTGAAGCTCTGAGGAAACAGGTGTGACGAGGAGCGAAATGGTGAATTCCTACGATGTAATAGCGAATTAGGCCGTTCACGATTCATGATCTGCAATTGGGAAGTTCATATACGCGATTCCGTCGTCATTCATGGCAGTGTTGGGCAGAAGGAAAACTACCCACACGTTGTGCGCAACCATAATTAATAATTCCATCGGTTAGTGACGGTTTTGTTAATCGTAGTTAAAAACGTCCGGTTCACCGTGATTACCATTTTTCCACCGCTGCGGCATCGACTCCACGTTCGCAAAAGTGGAAGCCAAACATTCGCAAAAGTGAAAGTCAAACGTTCGCAAAAGTTATATCCGCGCTGGTTGCAGTATAGTTAAGACATGGCATATATACGGCGAGCGGTGGACTCCATTCTCTCGCAAGATTTGCAGGCAGTTGGAGGAGTTCTTATCGAGGGCGCGCGTGGCTGTGGAAAGACTGAGACAGGTCTACAGCACGCGCAGTCCTTTTTCCGTGTCGACCACGCTCAGAACCAGAGGCTTGCCGCACTCAATCCACAGGCGGCTCTCCAAGGTGACACGCCTCGTCTCATCGATGAATGGCAGCTGGAGCCCTCACTGTGGAATGAGGTCAGGCATGAGATCGATGCTCGCCGAAAGCCAGGGCAGTTCATTCTGTCCGGATCCGCCTTTCCAGCTGATTCGATCACGCGACACACGGGTGCTGGACGGTTAACCCGCATCAAGATGCGCCCGATGGCGTTGGGCGAAGCCTATTACCAGGATGGATGCATCACGCTCAATCAGTTGCGGGAGATCACGTCAGTTCCTGCTTTGCCGCGCACTTTGGCCTACAAGGAATTGTCCGTGGAAGCGGTGCGTGGAGGATGGCCGGCTCTCATTGCGCACGACAATACCGGGTTTATTCGCTTCAACCGGGCTCTCGTCGAGAACATTGCGCACGTCGACTTACCGGACATCGGCAAGGAATTCGCCCCGGAGCGAGTACGTAGGCTTCTGCGTTCCGTTGCGCGCAACGTCGCTTCGGAAACCACAGCCACGACGCTGTCCAAGGATATTTCTGCGGATGGTGGCCAGCTCACTCCATTAAGCGTCCGCCGCTATCTTGACGCGCTCACCCGGATCTTCATTCTGGAGGAGCTTCCGCCCTGGTCCGGAAAGCTTCGCTCGAAATCACGGCTTCGCAAACAGTCGAAACTCCACTTCTGCGATCCGTCTATTGCGTGCGCCGCACTCGGCACGACACCAGAGGGACTCGCAAACGACCCCGAGTACTTCGGGCAAGTTTTTGAGTCAATGGCGGTGAGAGACATCCGCACGTACGCCGATCAGATCGGCGCCTCGTGCTTCGGGTACCGGGATGATGTGGGGTTGGAAGTGGATATCATCTGCGAATTCGACGACGGCCACTGGGCGGGTATCGAAATCAAACTCGGCGAATCTGATTCTGTTATTTCCAGCGCCGAGTCCAACCTTCTCCGCCTCAAAGATTCGCGCATGGTCACCGAACCCGACTTCCTCGCTGTGGTAACAGGTGGCTACTCCGGATTCACCCTCCCGAGCGGAGTTCACGTCGTGCCCTTGAGTGCTCTGGGGCCGGAGCGCAGCTAGCTCGCCATGGAGTACTCCCGCTGATTCTGCATTTTCCACCGTAGAACCCCTGCAAATTACACAGTACGAACCCACTAGCTGGCATTTTGGTTAAAATAATGGGGCAAGGAGGTTGAGCAGTGGACACCGCCAAACGCACCCTGACCTGGGCAGAAAAACAACGTGGGCACTCGCCTGCAGTGAGCTTTGAGAGCCTCATCGACGGTGCGAAGCCCGCCACGCATCCAGAAGTTGAACCACTCGGCACAGCCGTTGAACTTCTGCTGCGCAGCGGATTTCCCGCCCACATCGATGCGACGCCTGAACAGTCGCGGAAACTGCTGCGGGAATACCTTACTGATGTCTCACTGCGCGCGGACATTCGCCACGCGCCGGTCGTCTTCACACGGCTCATTCGCTCGATCGCAGGCCATAGCGGGGAGGTGGTGAGCATTGCGACGCTGCGGGATGAGGTGGGAGATCTGTCGCTGGCGACTGTGGCTCGGTATGTGGAGCTGCTTGAGAGACTTTTTATCGTCGAGAAGCAACCAGCGTGGACACCTCGACTTCAAAGCCGAGCCCGACTGCGGACGAGCCCGAAATATCACCTGGTGGACCCGGCGCTGGCAGCCGCGGCACTCAATGCGGACGAGACGCTTCTCATGCGGGAACCAACTCTTCTGGGGAGCCTGTTTGAATCGGCGGTTGTTCACGACCTCACCGTGATGACTGAGGCACTGGGCGGCACGGTGTACCACTTCCGCGATTCGAACGGTTACGAGATGGATGCCGTGTGCGTCCTGCCCGGCGGACGGTGGGCTGGCATTGAGGTGAAGCTCGGCGGGAGGCTCATCGTCCCCGGCGCGGAGAGGCTTGCGCAGGTGGCGGCGGTTATTGAGCAGCCGCCAGTGTTCCTCGCTGTCATTACCGCGACTGGCCCCACGCTCACCTTCCCCTCTGGGGTGCACACGTTCCCGCTCGCTCGCCTAGGGATGTGATGTCGGACAAACAGGGTTGCACTGAGTAGAAAGTCAGTTGGGGATCTCGTCACGGTGAGCACGTTAAATCGGGGTACGAGCCGTTGCAGGAAGTCTCAGGGGAGCGCACGAACGGACTTGGATTGTCACAGTTTGATCGGTACGTCCACTCTGCTTGAGGGCCCCTTCACGTGCGTCAATGTGCACTGTGTACAAATGGGGCAGAATCTTCGTGTATCGAAATTACTGCTTGCGTGGAGAAAGGATCTGCCCCAGGTTCGCTCCTGCTTGCGATACTCAAGCGCTAGTTAATGCGGATTAACTAGCTCGATATCTTCGATCCATATGGATGGTCCCATGTCTTTCGGAATTGCTACATGAGCGGTTTTCTTTCCTGTTTTGGCATCGTACGCGGTGAAGTAGAAAGTGTCCTCGTCACTTGTGCCTGTCACAACATAGTCTTGGGACAGCGTGCTTGCATATAGGGCATCCTCCGGCAGGGGATCAGCCTGCCATGTTGTTTCCACACGCGAGGTGTGCTTGTCCATGCTTGACATGCGGCCGTGCCGGTTCAGCCAGTAATAGTCCCCATCGCTGATGAGGCTGTTATATGGCAGCAGAGCTTCATAACCGTCCGGCAGAGGAGTGAACGCCACTGACTTTCCTGCTATGTCGATGTTCGCGCTTGCCATGTGGCTTTGCCCTTCCGCATCATCCATGCTGACAAGAACTGTGAGCACTCCTTCATCGCTGCAGGGAGCCATCTCCGTGAAGATGTGCGCAAGTGGGCGCGGATCCCCCGGAAGTTCAACGGTAAACAGGGGATCGCCGATTTTCCACTCGTCGGCTACCTCGTAGAAGTTGAGATATCGCCGTGTTGATTCGTATGTCGACTCGTCGTAATCCATATCCACAGCAGCTATGTAGCGCTTTCCTCCACACACTCCGGTGGCGCTAGAATTGCCGCTAACTGTTACGATATGGGTTTCACCTGTGCGGTTAATGAATGCATAATCATCAACCCACCCATCGGTATTCTCTCCTGAATGGGTGACGCTCGAAACTATGTACCACCCATCGGTTGTAGCGGAGCGTTTCACTGCATCGATGCCGGGGAAGTCTACATCTCCGGTGATGTTACCGTCCCAATCGTAGAAGGTGATGGTTTCTGCGGTGGTGAGGGCGAACCCATGGTCAAGGGGAACGGCTGTAAATTCTCCTCCGTGGGTTCCTGTCCACACCAAGGGGGTAAGCTTTCCATCTTGCAGAAGTCGTACGTCCGCAGTTTCCAGTCCAGTACCAAAGAAGCCGGTTTTTGTGTAATCGCTTTTCAGAGTCACTAACACAGGCGGGCCGTCCCACGCCTCTGCTCCAACCTCCTGGGGCTTCGCCCCAAAAAAGTACGTTGCACCAACATTGGCGCCCATCAGGAGACCAATCAGAACCACTACGGTTATACAACCGAGACCGCAGCCCGCCAGCCAGCGTTTCGGACGCGACAAGCCTCTAAAAAAGCGCACAAGCTTAGACATCGCACCCACTAGTATTCCTCGAGTAAACCACTGCGCACGATGTTGAATGGATAGACTCCTGGGCCGCAGTTAGAGTCGAGATTGATTGTCGGTGCAGCTCGCATGTAGGCCCTCTATACCAGCTCGGAACAGTTTAGCTTGTCTTCTGCATGTGGTCCGAAACTCAGACCCGACCCCTTGGATGTGGACACCTGGGGTGAAAAATTAATTGGGTTTGATCTTAGCAGACGTGGTTAGGCAACGCGGTACATCTGTTTCTCCTCGAAAGTGTTCGGGGCTTGATAGCTACACCAACGGACCCGACCCCTTGGATGTGGACACCTGGGGTCGGGTCCAAGTGACTGCCACGGTTGTTCTTGCAACCATCGGCCTGACCTATGTGGCAATGGCCTGCCAGTGGAGGCTCGCTGAATTAATCGATCGGTTTGATGTGCCACTATGCTTTCTGCCTGTGCAGCCCTGCTTATCCTGCATTGTGCGTACAGTTCTTACTTCGTGGGCGCTTTGCTGCCGTTAGCTGCAACAGCGGTGCGTTCGTTGTCGAGTGTCTGTGTTTGCTGCTGTTCCTCCGTTTACGGTGACCGCGGGGTGAACTACGATACTGCTTGTGACCTTGAAACGGCTTCTCACCTGTGTGGCTATCGTCTGCCTTCTTTTCGCCGCGGGAGTTGTGTGGTGGCTAAATAGAGATCCTCTTGCTACCACTTTGGCTGGAGAAACCGCACCGCTTGAACTAGATATGGCAAAAACTTACCAGGTGGATGCCACAGAGTTTGCGCTTCAATGTGGTTACCAAAGCGACCAAGAAGCAGCGGACGCGCTCGGGATACCTAAGGAGAAAGCCCAGGACCTGACCTGGACAGATTCCAGGGAGGTCCTGTATTTCCGCAGCAACGATTCATCCCTACTAAAGACGATTACGCTTCCTGAAAATGTGAGGCTGTGCCTCAGCATCCCCGAGCACCTCACCTGGCTACCTCTGACCACCATGCGTTTCACACCCCAGGGGGATTACAAGCCCGGGCAGAAGTTGTGGCGCGGCTACAGAATCTCCCTCTGAGTTTCCTCGATCCTCGCCGTCATATCCTCCCCGCGTAGCTCGCTCAGCTTGTCGACGGTTCCCTGCACAATAGCAGCGTGATCCTCCGGCGTGAGCATCTCCCCCGCTTCGCGCGGGAGATCCGTCTCCACAAGCAGACGGTCGGCGGGAACCTGGGTGACATACGCGCGACCACGCTTGGTCTCCAGCATCCGCGGGTTGACGGAGATGAAACCCCCGGCGCGGATATGGCGCGTGAGCTCGTCACTCGTGCCGGTAAACCAGTGAATGATCGGGGTGATCTGGGTGCGGCACGGATCAAACTCATCAAGGATATCCAGGACGGCAGTAACGGAGCGGACGGCGTGGATGGACATCACGTGCGTGCGGGAGGAGGAGACGGTGAGGTCGACGAGGCGTCGAAAAGCCTCTTGGTTTGGAAAGCGGTAGTCGAGGCCGACCTCCCCGATGAATTTTGTGGAATCGACGGCATCGGCGAAGGCGGGGAGCTCGTCGAGGGACGCGTACCAGGGGTGGAGGCCAAGGGCGTGGCGGGGGATGTGCGGCTGGGCGAGGTAAGCGGTGGGGGTGAGAGTCTGGGCGATGATCGGGGCGCTCTTAAATAGCGCGGGATCAGGAAGAAAGTCCAGGTGGAAGTGGGTATCAATGAGCACGGCGCATCCTCGGCGCGTTGGGGAACTCCTCGAGACCGGCCAGGCGGCGGATGGCCTTGCCCGCGATCATCTGGCCCATGATCGGCGGCATGTAGCTCATCGAGCCGAGCGTCTCCCCCTTCGTACGCGCGCCCGGGTTGGCCACCTTGACCGGGACTTCCTTGCTGTAAAGCACCTCGAGACCGCGGATGCCGCGCCGGTAGGATTCGCCACGAATCACGCGCGACATGGGGCAATTGATCGTGTGGCGAATATTGGTAAACGTGAGGTACTCCGGGTCGAGTTTGTTCGCCGCGCCCATGGAGGAGAGGAGGTAAATGTGGCGCTCCGCGCACCACTGCGCGATGGCGAGCTTCTGCGTGATCGTATCAATGCAGTCCAGGACGTAATCCGGGCGCGGGAGGCCGCTGAGAATCTCGGGGATATTCTCCGGGGTGAGGTACACCTCGCGGGTGGTCACCGCACAATCCGGGCTGATCTCGTGGATCATGCTCTCCATCACCTCGGCCTTCACCTTGCCGATCGTGCTCGTGAACGCGAGGGCCTGGCGGTTGATGTTGGACTCGTCGACTATGTCGCGGTCGAGGACGATGAGGTTGCCGACGCCTCCACGCGCGAGCGCCTCCGCGCAGGCAGAGCCCACGCCGCCGAGACCTAGCACCATCACCGTGGAGTTATATAGCTTCTCCAGGCCCTCCTCACCGAAAATCAGCTTCAGCCTTGCGTGACGCTCGCTGTATTGCACCGGCCGCTCCTTTCGTGTGTTTGCTTCTACACGCCGGGGTGATTATAGCGTAGACAAAAGGTACCGTTTTACACCTTGGCTAGATTGGCCACCTGGGGTTTTAGGAAGGGGCCATTCCCGTTTGTCTGGGCGGCGAGCACGACAGACAAAAGGTACCGTTTTACACCTAGGAAAGATTGGCCACCTGGGGTTTTGGGAGAGGTCATTCCCGCAAAAAGGTAACTTTTGTCTCGGGGATTAGCACGACAGACAAAAGGTACCGTTTTACACCTAGGAAAGATTGGCCACCTGGGGTTTTGGGAGAGGTCATTCCCGCAAAAAGGTAACTTTTGTCTCGGGGATTAGCACGACAGACAAACGGTACCGTTTTACACCTACGCGAAATCGGCGACCTGCGGTTTTGGGAGGGGCATTCCTGCAAACAGGTAACTTTTGTCTCGGGGATTAGCACGACAGACAAAAGGTACCGTTTTACACCTAGGAAAGATTGGCCACCTGGGGTTTTGGGAGAGGTCATTCCCGCAAAAAGGTAACTTTTGTCTCGGGGATTAGCACGACAGACAAAAGGTACCGTTTTACACCTAGGAAAGATTGGCCACCTGGGGTTTTGGGAGAGGTCATTCCCGCAAAAAGGTAACTTTTGTCTGGGTTAGAGCTCCCACGCGCGACCGGGCGCGGACCACTGAACGCGGGGGAAGGGCTTGCGATCGTCGTTCCAGTAGCGCTCTAGTTCTTTTAGGTAGAGCTTTCTTTGCCAGGAATTGTTGTCCACTCTGATCGGAAGGAGGCCTTCGCTTATCAGGCGGCGCTCGCGAGTGCGTTCGTTGTTGACAGCCTTGATTCCGTCGTGCCCTTTGGTCTTGGCTTGGCCGTCGTATTCGATGACGATGGATTTTTCCGGGTAGAAGAAGTCGACGCGGGCGAATTCCACGCCCTCGGAGTCGCGGATCACAGCCTGCTGGTAGGGCGGCTCGAAGCCGTTGAGGAAGAGATTTACTTTGACATCGCTTTCACGGGGGCTTTCGGAAAGATGGTTAATGAGGCGGACGGCGGTGCGGGCGCGGTCGATGCCTTTGGTTACGTGGCGGGCTTCGAGGGCATCGGTGAGCTCGCCTTTTGTGGTGTAGTTGTACACCACCGCCCAGTCGCCGGCGCGGACGGCTTCGCCGAGGCTGTTCCAGCGGGCAATGTCGATGATTGTGAGAGCTGCGGAGGTGACGAAGACGTCGTAGCCATCGACGTCAATGATGCGTAGGTCGTCTGTAGGGATGCGCTTTTTTACGATGCCGGGGCGTTTTTTGCCAGTTCCGATGATGGGGATGTCGGCATGTTTGAGGTAGGTCGTCGGGAAGCCCCAGAGGGTGGCGGCAGCCTTGCCGACGAGGACTCGGCCCTCGATGCCGAGCGCCAGGCAGCGCAATTTGTACTGGTCCCAGTGCTTAAGGTCCCAGTAGGTGTGCCGATCGATGTAGACGCCGCAGGCGAGCTTGATGAGCTCGCTGGTGTCGAACCGCTGGCGCTGCGTGGATGTAAACCCCCGAGTAAGAATGAGATGATCCCCCAACTTCATGATTCACATTGTCACACGGGCTGGGGGATCCTGCCACTCGAAAAAATTACGTGAACACCCACACGGAGGTGGCGAAGAGCGCCAAGAGAAACAGCTGCATAAAGAATTCCGGGAGCGGCGATGGACGCAGGTCTGGACGCAAGAAACGAAGATTACCGAAGGTGCTCGGCTCAATGGTGACGATGCGCCTGATGAGGAAGATCGCGACGAGGAGGATGAACCAGGCAACGATGAGTCCTGCCGTGGCGCTAAAAAGAGCCGCGAGCAGGATGAAGCAGAACCCGGGGACAGCCCTGGGGAGGATCCCCCACAACCTGGACACCTGCGCGGTGATGCGAATTGCCTTCGCAGGGAGATCATCGCGCTCACGGTAGATGATCGGGAAGGTGACGCCAAAGCTGGCGCCGGCGAGTAGCCACGGTAGAAGCGATCTGCCCGGCATGACGACGAATCCAGCAATGCCGGCAACCACCGCACACGTGACCACGTTAATTGGGAAACGGAGCCTGCGCACCAGAAACTCGAGGTATGCCGTTGGGCCTTCCGCGCGCGGTTCCACGAATCGGTAAGAGCGCACCGGTTTTCGTTGAGGCTTGTACGCCCGAGCGATAACGATTGTTAGGGCTACGACAAGCTGCGGCACAAGGAGGAGCGGGTTGAGCAGCACAAGTGCCGCCCCTACGGTCACTAGTGATGGAAGATGAATGAGGGAGATCGCAATGAAGCTGGGAACCAGTATCCTTTTGTCGAGGGCAATCGGCGGACCGGCCCACCTATGCCAGGACGAGCGCATCATGTTCTCCCCCATCGCCGCCGTCGCGACGGCTGACAGGAGGCAAAACGGCAACGGGTTCGGTACGGTGAGGCCGAAGAGGAGAAACATCGCCAAGAAAACCTCGACCATCCGCTCCAAGCTATCGGCATTGCGGCCGTAATTCCTCTTCAGAAGGGCAGGCAAAAGCACAAAACTCACTGCAGCCAGCCCATCATGAAGTCGGGGATCTCCGTATTGGTGAGGTCAAGGAAGCGCTCAAGCGGGTCTTCGCCGAGGATATCGACGGGATTCCCTTCGGCGATGATCTGCAGGTTACTGAATACCTTGACGTGGTCGAGTGTCGAGGCAAAATAAACGTCTTGGGTAGAGATGTACACAGAGGTACCCGCGGCGCTCACCCGGCGAAGGATGCGGATGATGACTTGGCTTGTCACTAGGTCAACGGTCTCGAGAGGCTCGTCGAGATACAGCACGTCGGGTCGTTCGATGAGGAGGGTGGCAAGAGCCGTCTTCTTGTAGTTACCGGCCGAGTAGGTGGAGACTGGGCAGTCGTGGCCTCCCGTGATGCGAAGCGCCGTACACAGTTCATCGGCACGCTTGTCCGGTTCGCTCACCTTCCGCATCTTTCCCAACCGGTACAGCAGCTCATAGGCGGAAAGTTCCAGAGGGATGAGAGGGTAATCCGGCAGGAAAGCACCCGGCGTCTCCTCGTGTAGTCGGCGTAAATACGTCGTCTTGCCAGCACCGTTAACGCCGATTAGCGCAGTTATCACGGCCTCTCCTTCCTCTGCTTTAGAAAAGACGCGTTGCTCAGTTCAGGATTGTAATAACACCGGCACACAGCTCTGAAATCAAAATACTGCATTTGTGTCAAAAAGCCGACATTGAAAACCTGCATTTGTGTCAAATTGTAGGGTTTGAAATTCTGAATTTGTGTAAAATAGTGGGTATTGAAATGATGCATTTGTGTCTTTAGGGAGGCATTAACCGTGCTCAAGAGGAAAATTGAAGCGCAGATCGAATTGTGGAGGGAGAATCACTCCGGCACAGCACTTCTAGTCTCCGGCGCTCGGCAAGTAGGGAAAACCTTCATCCTTCATCATTTCATCGAAACTCACTACGAGAGTGCCATCGAGCTGGACCTCATTGCCGATAGGCAACTAGCCGATGCACTCAACAGTGCAAACACCGCAGCCGACATCATGACGCTCATCACCGCTGCTGCGAATGTAAACCTCAAGCCTCAGCATTCTGCCATTTTTATAGACGAGGTGCAGGCCGCCCCCAACCTCGTCACCCAGATCAAGTACCTCGTTCAGGAATACCCCTACGACTTTATTTTCTCGGGTTCGACGCTGGAAGATGCCACCTCCCTCCCCGTCGGCTTCGTACACAATCTTCGCCTGTACCCATGCGACTTTGAGGAATTCTGCTGGGCTGCCGGTGTCTCCTCCGATGCTCTCGACCTGGTGAAAGATACCATTGCTGAAGGTAAGCCCGTGGTCGAATATCTCCACACCAAGCTCATGCAGCTATTCGCGACGTATCTCGTTGTCGGAGGAATGCCCGCAGCGACGAGTGAATACTTCGCAACGACGAACGTTCAGCAGGTCCAGACGATCCAGCGAGATATTGTCACGTTGTACAAGGCGGACATCTCGAAATACGCGCCTACTGATCGACGGCTCGTAATTCGCAACATCTACGACCTCATCCCCAGCGAGTTAGCCAAAGAAAACAAACGCTTCCGCTTCTCCAGTATTGAGCAAGTCAAACGATTCGCCGCAGTAGCCGACGAGTTTTTTTGGCTGACCAGCGCAGGCGTAGCAATCTCGGTGCCACAAGTAACTGCTCCTATTGCACCGCTTGTCCTTATGGAAGATCGCGCCAAATTCAAGTTCTTTAGCTCCGATGTTGGGCTACTGACCAGCATGTTTCCTCAGAACACGGCGGTGGACATCTTGTCTGGGGCGCCGACAGCAAACCTCGGTGGGATGTATGAGAATTTCGTTGCACAGGAGCTCGTCGCGCACGGTTTTTCACCCCGCTACTTCTCGACTAGGAAGGTGGGTGAGTTGGACTTTCTCGTCGAAAAGCCAGATGGAGACCTCCTTGCCCTGGAAGTGAAGTCCGGCGCGGGCTACCGCACCCACCGCGCGCTGGACAAGGCTCTTGCCACCGAAGTTTACGGCATCGATGATGCCTATGTGGTTGGCCCCTCGAACGTGGAGAGCGACGGCCGAGTCACCTATGTTCCCATCTATGCCACCGGCATGCTCCCGGAGGTCTACGAGTAGCACATTCGTCGAGTCCCCCATATGCACAAACACCGGTAGTTGCAGTGCAACGGTGTTAGGTTTTTGCTATGAAACGATGCCTTGCCCAGCCCCTAACTGCGCTTTTAGCCCTGAGCTCATGTGCCATGAGCGAAAAGACGATTGAGGGAACCAATGTTGCTTGGAAGGCGTGTGAGAGTTCCACGACTTCGTCGACAAGGGGTTGCTCACCGCGTCGGATGATGCCGACGGTGACGGCGTGATTGATGAGTCGGAGTACGCCATCGCCAAGAAGCGCATCGAGGTGGAAGAGAAGGAGAAGGCGATCGAGAGCTCGCGGGCGTCTGAGTCGCAGGCCTCCGAGTCACGCGCGTCCGCGTCACAGGAATCCGAGTCCCGCGCCTCTGAGCAGGCCGAATGGGAGCGCCAGCAGCAACAGCAGCAGCAGGAGCCCACACAGCGCCCGCAGCAGTATCAGTGGCCGTCCCCGCCCTACCAGCCCGGTCAGGGCATGGAATGGTTCAGACAGGGGGCCGTTCCAGTCCATCTGGACCTGCGACCAAAACGCCTCGGCATGGCCTTCCGGAGCCTCCGAATGTTTCGAAGGCCCGGACGGTAACGCCTATTACTACGCGATCAGGCAGGCTGCCCGCTAGGCGAAGACGGTCCCCCACTCGTCGCGCTTAGCCAGCATCTTTTCGACGGCTTCCTGGGCACCCTTCAGGGAATGGTTCTGGCCCCAGCCACACTGCTTCTCATTGGCTGCGGGAACCTCGGTGGCGGCGAGGATGTCGCGGAAGGTCTGCTCGAGGATGTCGCAAAACTCGTCGGTGGGAATATCGAGGGTGATGGCGTAGAAGCCGGTCTGGCAGCCCATCGGGGAGAAGTCGATGAGGCGGTCGGTGTGGTTGCGCATGTGCTCGGCGGTCATGTGCTCGATGGAGTGGACGGTGGGCATCTCCAGATGCTCCTTGTTGGGTTGGCAGAACCGTACGTCAAACTTCCTTAAAACATCCCCACCGGGGAGCGTCTTCTCGTCCGCAATGCGGACGAAAGGAGCGTCGACAAGCGTGTGATCAAGATTGAAAGACTCAACATTCATGCGTTTTTCCATGGTCCCTAGTTTAATGGAGTGGACTAGATTTAATCATGCGCGGACAAAGGGAGTTTGGTATGGGAGTGTTAGCAAGGCTGACCGCGGTCATTGTCGCCGTGACCCTCGGCGTGGCCGGGTGCGCGACTCACACCGAGACGGAAGGCACAGTGCTCACGGTGGGCATGAGCCCGGGGCCGTACTCCATTATCTTCAAGGACGGCATCGAGCCCCTGCTCAAGGCCAAGGGGTACACCGTCAACTACCACGTCTACCGGGACCTCAACGAGGCAACCGACGCCCTGGTGGCGGGGAATGCGGATCTCAGCGTGGAGCAATACCCGGCCTACACTGACCTATATAACAAGGCCAAGGGCGGGACGCTGGTGAATATTGATACGCTGCCGACGATCCCGGCCGGGCTGTACTCCAAGGAACACAGGTCGGTGGAGGACGTCGCCGAGGGACAGACCGTGGCCATCCCGAGAACGCCGGCGGAGCGCGATCGGGCGATGGAGCTCCTGCAAGAGGCGGGGTTTATCACGGAGAGCGACGATCGCGGACTCACCATCAGCGAGCGCAACAGCGAGGACCTGCCCGTCGAGCTGCCGAAGGTGGACTGGGTGGTGCTCCCGGGTTCTGTGAGCTACCCGGTGAAGGCGGACCCGCGCATGCAGGTCTACCAGGAGAAAATGCGCCCTGAGCTGCTGCGCGCCATCACCGTACGGAACGAGGATGCCGACAGCGCGTGGGTGCACGACGTGCAGGCCGCGTACCACGATCCCGCGTTCATCTCCTACATGAACAACGACAACGTGAACGACTACTGGTACGTGCCGTAACAGTTGCGCGGGAGAAATGGGTTAAGTGGTCAGCGATGATTCTCTCGCTTACCGGGACGTGGAATATTGATCCATGCGGGCCGCTTCGTGACTCGGAAGACGCGGAAGATCTCTCATCCATCATGGCGGGGATCGCGCTTTCTCCCTGGTACGTCGGGGAAAGCAATGATGAATGAGACACGCTTGTCCTCGAGACATACTCTGCGGACGAGGGCTCGGCACCTGTAGCGGGTTATCTACCATCAATCATGCTGGTTGGTTTGTAATACAAACAGGTAGCGTCATCACGGATCACGGTGGAATTGCATCCGGGCGAAAATCCCGTGTCCACATCGGCCCCCTGGTGGGGAAACTTCTTCAACCGAATTCACAGAAATGAGACGTGGGATTTAACCGTTTCGCCGTTTTCGCCTGGACTCGCCCGCAAAGCTTCAGACAAGCTTCCGTATCTTTTTGATGCCGATTGGGACAACGTAACGTCGACTTCGTGGGGACTCATGGAAGCCGCTGCCCTGATTAGCGTCTTTGCTAAGGAAAACGCACAGTGGAAGAAGATTTTAATCGACGGCCAAGAACGCATTGTTGATTGACATGTCCTGGACGTGCATGCGCGTGAGTCCCCTGACGCTTTCACGGCTTTTCCGGTTTTAGAACCTCCGGAGTCGATGAGACGCCATCCAGGTGATCTGCATACCATTCCAGCGAAAGCCGCGCCATCCCTTTTTCGCGGAGGAGCCACCATAGCCCCACCCGACCGGCGAAATTTCAGTTACATACGTGCGCACTTATTGCGCCGTTGCGCGCAGGATCTGCGCCAGATTTGTTGACCTGCACTTTTTGCGACGACACGCAGAACAGCTCATCTTTCCCATGCGTGCGCACTTATTGCGCCGCTGCGCAAAACCAAATCTCACAATCCGGGGCGTACCCAAGCACCCAATAAGCAGCCACTTATTGCGCCGTTGCGCACAACGATCGCCCCACACAGCCAGACATACAATGACCGTCAACCATATTCATGACTGTCCACTTATTGCGCCGTTGCGCGCAGGATCTGCGCCAGATTTGTTGACCTGCACTTTTTGCGACGACACGCAGAACAGCTCATCTTTCCCATGCGTGCGCACTTATTGCGCCGCTGCGCAAAACCAAATCTCACAATCCGGGGCGTACCCAAGCACCCAATAAGCAGCCACTTATTGCGCCGTTGCGCACAGGGATGAGAGCCCGCGTATTGATCCCGGCGGGGACTCGGCACGCACACGAGCGCAATCATTGCGCCGTTGGGCACTGCGGACCCCCGGTGCGCGGGAGTCAAACACCCATAGCTGCGCACTTATTGCGCCGTTGCGCACAGAACGAGCGAGGTACCTAGGCCCATAACCGTGACCGATGTTTCCGCACATTCACTCAGACGTTTTCGCTTTCGGGGAATAACTGGCGTAATGTCTTGTTTACAGATAATAGACTTTTCAGTCTTATGTGAATAGACTACTTAGTACATTAAAGGAGTTACGCCAATGAATCGCTCGTCGAAAATCATTGCTGCGCTCAGCGCCGCAGCCCTTAGCTTTGGGCTCGCCTCCTGCGCCGGAAACACGGAGACCGACGCCAAGACGATTACCGTCGGCACGTCCCCCGGGCCCTACTCCGTGCTGTTCAAGGACGGAATCGAACCGATTCTGGAAAAGGACGGCTACACCGTTAAATACACCGACTTCTCCGACCTCATGCAGGCCAACACCGCGCTGGCCGAGGGATCCGTCGACCTCAACGTGGACCAGCACTCCGCCTACACCGGCGTATTTAACAAGGAAAAGGGCTCCGACCTGGTGAACTTCACCGAGCTGCCGACCGTCCCCGCAGGCCTGTACTCGCAGCGCCACGGCTCCCTCGACGACGTCGCCGCAGGCCAGACCGTCGCCATCCCGATCGATGCCTCCAACCTGTCCCGCGCCCTCAACTTACTCAAGGACGCCGGCTGGATCACCATCAAGGCAGACACCGACCCCGCTCTCCTATCCGTCAACGACGTAGACGAGAACCCGCACGAGCTGGAGTTTAAGCCCATGGATTCGGCTGCCATCCCGCGCGCGCTTCCCGACGTGGACTGGGGCGTACTCCCCGGCTCCATGTCGTACGCCTCCAAGGTGGACCCGAACCTGCAGCTCTTCCAGGAAAACCTGCGCCCGGAGCTGATCCTCAACGCCGCCACCACCAGCGACAAGGTGAACGACGAGTGGGTGGAGGAAGTAAAGAAGGCCTACCGCGATCCAGAGTTCCTGCACTTCGTGGAGGACAACAACGTGAACAACTACTGGTTCATCCCCGATTCTCTGAAGGGATAGACCGATGGCAGAATCCGCTGTAATTTTTGACAACGTCTCCCGCACCTTTGGCGACATCACCGCATTAGCTGGGGTGAGCCTCACCGTGCCCGAAGGCTCCATCTTCGGTGTCGTGGGAACCTCGGGTGCCGGCAAGTCGACGTTGCTTCGCACCGTTAATGGACTGGAGACGCCGACCGGGGGCACGGTGACCACCCTCGGGGTGGAGCCAGCGACGCTCGGGGCTGGGGAACTACGAGGTCTGCGTCGTGAAGTTGGGATGATCTTCCAGCAGTACAACCTACTGGGATCGAAAACCGTCGCGGAGAACGTCGCCATGCCCCTCACCTTGGAGGGGACGCGCGATGCGCGGCGGGTAAACGACGCGCTTGAGCTCGTCGGCCTCGGCGACAAGGCCGACGCCAAGCCACGGGAACTGTCCGGCGGGCAACGGCAACGCGTCGGCATCGCGCGGGCACTCGTCACACGGCCGCGGATTTTGCTTTGCGACGAGCCGACCAGCGCGCTCGACCCCATGACCACCGGGCAGATTCTTGACCTGCTCACACAGATCAACGAGCAACTCGGGATCACCATTCTCATCATCACGCACCAGATGGACGTCATCGC
>NZ_KV821073.1:18465-25666 GCF_001815555.1 Corynebacterium sp. HMSC073D01
CACCAGATGGACGTCATCGCCCGCATCGCCGACAACGTCGCCGTCCTCGAACACGGCCGCCTCATTGAAACCGGCCCCGTCGAGGATGTGTTCAGCGCCCCGCAACAGGAGCTGACCAGGCGTTTCGTGGCGACGACCGTGCCCACGACGCACCTGCAGGCCGAGGCCGACTCGATCATCCGCGTCGTCCACCGCGGCGGCGCAGGACAAACAGTGCTGCACGACCTGGAGACCCACGGCGTGCGCGCCCGGTTGCTGCAGGCCAATGACCTGCCGCTGCGGCGCACGACCGTCGGGTCGATGGTGATTGGGCTGGACGGTAACGCTGAAACAGCGATCGCTTCAATACGAAGTACAGACGGACTGACAGTGGAGGTAATCCGATGAACCTAGATACACGCGTCACCGCCGACATGTACCTTTCGGCGGGTGCCGAAACCATCTACATGGTGGGCATCTCCCTGTTCATCGGCGCACTCATCGGCATCCCCCTGGCTTTGATGATGGTCATCACGCGGCCCGGCGGACTGCGGCCACAGCCCGTCGTGTACCAGGTGGTCAACGTCATCGTGAACATTTTGCGTTCGCTGCCATTCGTCATCCTCATGGTGGCGATTGTTCCATTCACCAGGCTGATCACCGGGACATCGATCGGCACGACGGCGGCGCTGGTCCCCCTGACCATCTATATTGCGCCGTTTGTCGCGCGCCTCATCGAGCAATCCCTGCTCGAGGTGGACCCCGGCATCCTCGAGGCGGCAGATTCCATGGGGGCAACCTTGTGGCAGACAATCCGCTACTTCATCCTCCCGGAGGCCAAGCCCTCCATCATCCTCGCGCTGACCACGTCGACGGTGGGCCTCATCTCCGCCACGGCGATGGCCGGGTACGTCGGCGGTGGCGGCGTGGGCGACCTCGCGCTGAGCTACGGCTACCAGCAGTTTGATACCGTCGCCATGGTGATAACCGTCATCATTCTCATCGTTGTGGTGCAGGGAATCCAGTCACTTGGCAACTGGCTGAGCAGGAGGGCCAGGGGGTAGTGCCGTTCTGCGGTGCCCGGAGCCGTGGAGATCGCGTAGCCGAAAAGTTCCGCGACTCCGGGTAGCAGGCTTGACTTCCAGAGCGTTCCACAACTCTTGGTGTAGACCAGCAGGCCAATACTTTTTGCTAAGAAGCGGATGCGGCGACGGGGTGGGGTCATGCTGCGGAGGGCATATCGAGTGCGGTTCTGGACTCGCACCAGCGTACGTGTGGTTCGTCGTGTATGGTGGCTTCCTGTACCGTTTTAGCAGTGCGATTGCAGGGTACATACCAAGGCCCACAACCCCGAAACCACCGCTAGTGCTCACTCATACGCCTTTCCAGGGCAGGGGATCCAAGGCTTGTAAGCTACGAATCGTTATACAGGTTCTCCTTTATAAAACATCGATCTGTTTACCACAGGAAATACCTTTACTTTCTGCTACGATTGAACTGACTTACATACAAAGGGATCGGAAGAAATATGAAAATCACTCCCCGGAATGTAGCGTTGGTGGCAGCTTCAGTGACTATATCGCTCACCATCACAATTCCCGTACCGGCTATGGCTCAATCCACCGAACAGGTGCCGATGTCAACTTTGGATGCCTCGTCCGCCGACGCTGCTCATGTTCCTGGTCTATGGAGAATTGAGCAAAATCCGGATGATGATGCAGAAAGTTTCGAAAAACGAGCTGGTGGAAGTATAGGACCATTTGTAATGGTTGCGGATAACCCACATTTTTCCCAAGGAACAGTGTCAGCTCACGGTTGCTACACCGGTGGCCCCCTCGGAGGACAAGCCATTGTGAAAAATTGGATTGAGCGAAAGAATGCCAATGGAAACTGGGAAAGGGCAGCCACGGGACAACCAGTCACCGTTCCGCAGGGGTGCGGTCGAGGGAAGCGATCTAATGCCCGAGCTCAGTGCAGCAACTTTACTAGGACGCTATATAGAAATGTTGTGGATGTGGATATTTTGGGAGCCATTGATCCTCCAATGAAGGCCTATAAGGAAAACTGGGTTAATTGTGGCGTTTAGCATTGGCATCGGTGGTTAGCGATGATTCTGTCTCTCACCGGAACATGGAGCATTAATCCATTCGGACCGCTTCGGGATTCGGACGACGCAGAAGACCTCTGGAGCCTGATTAACTCCACTGCATCTATCATGTCGGGGGCTGCACTTTCCCCTTGGTTCGTTGGGGAAAGCAACGATAGTGAAATTCTAGGCAATGGCCAAGTAGACACTCTTGTGTTCGGGATCTACTCCGCAGACGAGAGCTCAGCTCCCGTTGCGACCTTTCTACCATCAATCATGCTGGCAATACAGATTAGTTTAAAAAAGGCATACAAACCGGTAACGCCATCACGGATCACAGTGGAATTGCATCCGGGAGACAATTCCGGTTCGGTGCCAGCTTGCTGGTGGGGAAATTTCTTTAACCGGATAGAAAGATATGCGACGTGGGATTTGACAGTGTCGCCGTTTTCGTCCGAACTCGCCCGAAAAGCTTCACATAGGATTCCCTATCTTTTCGACACCGATGGGAACAATTTAACTTCTAGCTCATGGGGCCTTATGGAAACCGCTGCTCTAATTAGTTTCATTACCGAAGAAAACGCACATTGGCAGAAGGTTTCAATCGATAGCCGAAAGAGCATCGTTGACTGACGAGTCCTGGAGCTGTACATGCTAGAGAACCTTGACGGGTTGCCGCGACAGCCCGCGATTCCGGCCCCAGACACCGCGATGTTCATGCATCGCGGTGTTGTTTGAGCAGTGACGGGTGCACACTCGGTAGCCTATCGCCAGCCCATTGAACAACGGATACCAGGATCTTTGTTAAGGACTAGGGGTCTTCAGCCAGTAGATATGCTGCAAAGCCCGGTACGGTTTGTCCGAGAATGGCCTAGGCCTCGGTGACCGTGTTGCGGAGGGTGCCGAGGCCTTCGACCTCGATGGCGATGGTGTCGCCGGGGAGCATGCGCTTGGTGCCGGCGGGTGAGCCGGTGGAGATGACATCGCCAGGCAAGAGGGTGATGGAGCCGGAGATGTATTCGATGATCTCGCCGAAGTCCCAGATCATCTGGTTGGTGGAGGAATCCTGCCAGGTGGTGGTCTCGCCATCGTGGGTGAGGTGGCCTTTGATCTTTGTATCGGCAAGGTTGTAGGCATCGAGGTCGGTGTCGATCCAGGGACCCATGGGGCAGAAGGTGTCGATGCCCTTGCCGCGGGTCCACTGACCCTCGGCGAACTGGAGGTTGCGGTCTGAAACATCGTTGACGATGGTCAGGCCAAGGACAACGTCGCGCCAGTTTTCCTTCTTCACGTTCTTGCAGGGCTTGGAGATGACGAGAGCGATCTCGCCCTCGAACTCGACCTTCTGCGCGAAGTCAGGAATCTTGATGGCAGCGCCCGGTCCGATGATGGATGTCGGGGGCTTCATGAACAGCGTCGGCGGGAGGGTCGACGCGGACTGGTTGAAGACCTCCTGGACGTGGTCGGCGTAGTTGCGGCCGATGAGGAGGATCTTGGAGGGGAGCATCGGGGCGAGCAGGCGTACCTCGTCGGGTCCATACTCCTTGCCCGTGTACTCGGGGGCTTCGAAGGGGTGGTTGGAAATGGCTTTGAACTTTATATCCTCACCGTCGCCCTCGACGACGGCGAAGGTCATAGCCTCTGGGGTTGCAATTCTGGCGTAACGCATAACGGAACTATAGTTCACGCCCGAGCTACCGGTTGGAAAATTCCTCAAATGGTGCCACCTAATGGACTATAAAACTCACCAGGTGGGATTTTAGGCGACCGCGGCAGCACCGACGCCAGGATGTCCGGGTTCATCACAATGTTGCCGCCGCCCGCCAGAAGTGCGGGCAAGGCTAGCACGCCGGCGATAGAGCCCTCCTTCCTGGCAGCCGAGAAGACCAGCGATGTTTAGTGTGATGGTCTGCGTCGCTCGTGCGGCCGCCAAACTGCGGTGCGGTCATGCCCTCAACCGTCAGGGTGAATGTTCCCGCGCCTTCGGCGACATCACCGCATTAGCTGGGGTGAGCCTCACCGTGCCTGAGGAACGCTTTCACTTTCCTCATTGATAAAACTGCTGGTCGCAGGGTTTCCTCAGGTGTAAACTGGCATTCATGATGTGGAATTCACGCGCGCTGGGCGCACTTCTTAGCCCGCTGCGCATCCCATGATCGCTCTCCTCAACGTCCTCGCCTACCTTCCTCGCAGGCCCCTTGCCCCCTCCCCGCAGGTGACGTACCGCCCGGTGGTGGTGCTGTTGCACGGCACCAATTCCTCGCCGCGAGTGTTCCGGCGGCTAAGCCTTGCGCTTGCTCGCCGTGGCATCGCGTTTGTGGCGCCGTCCTACGGCAAGCACGGCTCGGCACCGGTCACCGAGTGCGTGGACGAGCTGGTAGAAACCGTGGCTGGCTACAAAGAGATCGACATCGTGGGGCACTCGTTCGGCGGGCTCGTCGGCCTCGAGGTCGCTCGCCGCCCGGAGCTTTCCGGTCGCGTGCGCCGCATTGTGGGACTCGGTGCCCCGTGGTTCGGCCAGCCCAACCGCATCTACATCGGTGGCGCCTCCCATCGTGATCTCGCTTGTCAGCACTTCCCCCGCACCGTTCCCGATAACGTCACGGTGTACTCCCTTACTTCCCGCACGGATCGCACCGTGCCGTACACCCTGTGCCGCCTGGGTCGCCTCACTGTCCTGCCCCGCTGCCCCCATTTCCTGCTCCCAAACTGCACCGATTACGTGCTTCGCGCACTAGAGTTAAGAATATGAGTGGACTCCAAGCAATCTCTGCGCTAGAGCAGCTTACTACTGCATACGAGCTGCTCTACCGTGCTGACGAGCTCTCATTGACTGATTCAAGAGAATTTGATCCTATCGCTGCGCGCTTGTGCGACTACGCCTGCGGGCTACCAATCGATTCGCCACGAATGACCACATACAGCTGGGAAATCGGCCCAAATGAAATACTTAGTGCCCTAACAAGGCGACTAACTGTTCGCCCCGATACCGACGAGCTTTATTGGTGCGCGCCAGGCGCTGACCATTTTAGGACCGTACCCTGGCGTTTTTCCTATGTTTTCCTCCGTTACACTGGCCTGACCGCTTGTGATATAACTGATTTCCACGCCGCTGATCTAGCTTGTCGCCACATCCAGGTCTCCACAACACTCATGGAAAATTGCCACTTCGCCCGGACCGAGTTCAAAGACTGTCGTGTTCAAGGATCTACCTTCGCAACCATTAATTTCGCAGATTCTCGCCTTAAAGAGTGCCATTTTTACAGCTGCACCTTCACGGACGTGCACTTTCCGGCTCTTAGTGATTGTTTTTTTACCGATTGCACTTTCACTAACTGTGTGTATGACTCAGTAACTAACTGCAAGTTTTATCCTCCCGAGTACTCCGAGTGCTTGGGGCGAAGCGAAAAGGGAGAAAGCTACCTATGTGATTCTATTTATATGCCTGTAAACCCCAGCGTCATCCCGAGCTACAGGGATCGATAAATATTTCACTTCCACTTTCAGTTCTATTTTTGGTGGTTTTGTTGTGTTTGGTTTTTCCTGTTGGGGGGTTTGCTGTGGAGTCTGTGGGGTCTGGGGAGGTGGGGGGTGGTGATTATGTTGTGGATCGGTTTGATCCGTCGGGGGATGAGTTGTTGGATGAGTATGTTGCCTCTCACCCGGATGTGGAGTTGGAGTATGCACGGCAGACTGCGGTGATACCGGCCAGTGTGTATTCGGTACGGGACGGCGGCTGCGACTTTTTTGCTGAAACTAAAAAAACCGTGTGTGGGGCAATTCTGGCGCATTATAACGCTATCGGGGGACGAGGTTCGTGGCTTGGTATGCCGCTGAGTGATGAGTTGACGGGTCTGGACGGTGTGGGAAAACGCACGGAGTTTGTAGCAGGGTTTATCTATTGGCACCCGCGTACCGGGGCGCATGCTGTCACCCGTGATGGGATGCGTCAGTGGGGAACCCTCGGGTGGGAATCAGGAGCGCTTGGGTATCCAGTATCGGAACCGCAGGATACGGGGGTTCCTGCGACGCAGTATCAGCAGTTTGAGGGTGGGGATAATTACTATAATCCGCTGTTTGGTGGTGCTGTGTGGGGAGATATTAAGGCCAAATATGATGCGATGGGTGGGTCGCATCACCCTATTGGTGTGCCGATGACTAATGAGCAGGGTGCGGGGACGGGATTTCGGTTTAATAATTTTTCCAATGGCACGATTTCGTGGCGGGAGGTTGATAGGCAGACGAGGTTTATGTTTCTTGCCTCTCAGCGTGTGTGGCAGGCTTTAGGACGAGAGGGGGGTAGTTTGGGTTTTCCTGTCAGTGATGAGGTGGCGGAAATTCCTGGTGTGTTTCATTATGTTCCGTTCACAGGGGGAATGATTGCGTGGAACAACGTGCTTGGTGCGAGGGAGTTAACTGGCCAGGCGAACGCGTACTGGCACAGTGTTCGGAATACGGCAGAGGACCTCGGCTATCCTCTACCTTCAACAACACCCCTCGAAGACAGCTACGAACAAGACTTCACCAAAGGGGTCATACTCGGAATGAGTCAAGGAATCGGAGTAGTCAAAGGCACCATGGAAACCAACCGATCATTTTATTCCAATGATTCTGTTGAAAGTGACACTCCAACACGGATGAGCGCTTTACCTCCTCTTACCAGCGCGGTCTTCGTATACATAGAGCCAACAATGAAAGCAGGGGGACCCGCGTTAGGTAATTTCATAGTTCGCAGAGGTTTCTATACTAGAAAGGAGGGAAAGGAAATCGGCTGGGTGCCGAGAAAATGAAGCACAAACACAATATGAAAAATCACCGCATGTTACGTGCGGTGTACAAGTACAACCCCGAATACCGAATTGGCGTGACTGAGCCCGGAAATAAGAAGTATAAAGGGCGGGTTGATTTTCTCAAGTGTGGAGGATTTTCTGTTGATGTTGTACCGAGTTGCGAAAAAGCAGAGAAGGAACAATATATAACTTTAATTTACCGCATAAGATTAAACTTAACTTACAAGAACGCACCTTCACAAATGCCTGGCGATGCTCACGAAGTAGGTGCTGTCACTGCTTGGTGCGAAGATGAGAATAAGACAGGCAATGGAGAACGGACCCGACCCCATGGATGTGGACACCT
>NZ_KV821074.1:0-453 GCF_001815555.1 Corynebacterium sp. HMSC073D01
GGGGGTGGTGTACCCCCGTTTCGTGGTGCGCTGGTTTTGTGGTGCCGGTACGGTGCGGGGTATGGAAACATCTCGGGGGTTTGATTTTCTTGCCCTGTACTCGCAATCAGTGACGTGCATCCTGGAGCCGTATCAGGATTTGTCGGTCACACAACTCATCGCCCGTGGCAGCTCACCCAGACTTGCCAAACGGATCCACTGCCTGGCCGGCATCTACTTCGGCACCACCAGTGCCACCGTCAAGCAGGTGACCTGTCGCACTGCGGCGATCAGCAACCGGCACAACTTGGAAACACTGGAGCTCATTGAAACGTATGTCCGCAAGCTAAAAGACAAGCACAAATCGTGGCAGATTCGCGTCGGGCTGACCGCCCAGCCAGCAAACGTGCACGACATCCACGCGCGCGGCAAACAACTTGTCGCCGCGATCAATGGCACGGGGGTGGAGAACCC
>NZ_KV821075.1:0-967 GCF_001815555.1 Corynebacterium sp. HMSC073D01
TGTCAACTATCACCGTGTGCTGCACAGGTGCTCATTGTGTCAACGATGTCCTGACTGATGTGTTGTCATCGGCTCCACTTAGACGTCGGATTTGATAAGTACCCTTTTGCGTTAGCGAGTATCGCTTAGGGGGGTGTGAAAAATCGCTTGCGTTAGCGAGTGTATAGCGCGTTTGCCCTGACCTGCGGAAATGCTTTCCTCTCTTTCGACTGAGCGAGCGTTTGCGTTAGCAGGCGTTGATTTGGTCGAGGCGGACGCTATGGTCGGCGGCTTCGGTAACGAGTTCAGCGTCGTGGGTGATGACGATGACGACGGCACCGGTATCAGCGAGTTTGCGCATCACTTGTGAGATCGCGACGAGGTGCTTGTAGCCCACACCTGATGTCGGCTCGTCGAAGATGTAGACCTTCTTGTTCGCAGCAAGTGCTGTGACGATGACAAGGCGTTGGCGTTGCCCACCAGACAGTGCTTGCGGATGATCGGACTCGTGGTCGGTGAGGTCGAGTTCTTTAAGGATCGCGTGGGCGTCGATGTGTTGTTTTTCGACTCTGGTTGCCCCGAGCGTAACTTCGTCAATGACTGTGTCTGAGAATAGCTGCCGGGTGGGGTCTTGCATGACAAGGTATGCGTCCCGGCTGGTGAATTTTTGCCCATTGAGTGTGATGGATGCACCTTTGGCTTTTTCGAGTCCGCAGATGATGCGTGCCAGTGTTGATTTGCCTGACCCGCACGGGCCTAACAGTGCGGTGATTTTCCCTGCCGGGAAGAGCAGATGGCCGATGTTGAGAACCGTGTTTCCGTGGCGGTAGGCGAAGGTGAGGTTGTCAATCTCAAGCCCATCTCCTGCCGGTTCCGGAAGTTGTGGCATAGGCACAGTCACTAGGGATCGCAGCCCAAGCTGTTTACGCTCCTCATCTGGCATGACATAAAACTCCTCGCCGGTTGCGGTGAGGGCGATGTTGCCTTT
>NZ_KV821076.1:0-301 GCF_001815555.1 Corynebacterium sp. HMSC073D01
GCGGCGATCTCGTCGTTGTTGTTCACGCCGTCGTTATCGGCATCCGGATCAAGGTAATCCGGGATCGTATCGCCGTCGGTATCGAGTGCCTCAATGAGATCGGCGATGCCGTTCGGAACCTGCTTACCGTTATCCAGCTTGCCGGTCTTATCCGTGATCGGCACCTTCGCCGTACCATCATCGTTGACGCCATCGGGCTTAACGTTGGTGTCAGACTCCTTAGCGTTCGGGATCTTATCCCCATCATGGTCGGCCTCCCCATCCTTGATCGGGTTGCCATCCGCATCAAAGTACTTGTCGC
>NZ_KV821077.1:0-342 GCF_001815555.1 Corynebacterium sp. HMSC073D01
TCCTCTTCCTTCTCGGCGGGCGCTGCGTCGGCGTCGCCGATGCGGGCGATGACGTCGCCGACCTCGACGGTGTCATCCTCGTTGGCAAGGATTTCGACGAGGGTGCCTGCGACGGGTGAGGGGATTTCGGTGTCGACCTTGTCTGTGGAGACTTCGAGGAGTGGTTCGTCTACCTCGACTTCGTCGCCGACTTCCTTGAGCCACGTGGTGATGGTGCCTTCGGTGACGGATTCGCCGAGTTCGGGCATCGTCACGTCGGAGGCGGAGCCGGAGGCCTTCGGGGCGGGCTTGTCGGCCGGCTCTTCCTTCTTCTCCTCCTTGGCGGGCTCTTCTTCCTCTTCC
>NZ_KV821078.1:0-307 GCF_001815555.1 Corynebacterium sp. HMSC073D01
TGTGCCCGGTCAAAAATCTGCTTCACACGGGAGGACTCCGCCGTCAAGGTGAGGGTTGCGAACGTGGAATTCGGGATCGCCCGATACGTCAACTTCTTATCCGGATTATCCGCCCGGGTGTACTCCTGCAGGAGACGCGCGCCCTCCGCGTTAATCGCGGTGATGTCCCGGCCGAAGGGAACAAGTGCCTCACGGATCGTCCACGCGTGCTTCTTCGGAAGTTTCGCCACGAACCGTTCAATAGCTTGAAGGGAGGCGAAGGAGCAGCCAGCGGTGGTGGCTTTTTCCCGGGAGCGTTCCTGTTTGC
>NZ_KV821079.1:0-305 GCF_001815555.1 Corynebacterium sp. HMSC073D01
GCGCCCTCCGCGTTAATCGCGGTGATGTCCCGACCATAGGGAACGAGGGCTTCACGGATCGTCCACGCATGCTTCTTCGGCAGTTTCGCCACAAACCGTTCAATAGCTTGAAGGGAGGCGAAGGAACAACCAGCGTCGGTTGCTTTCTCCCGGGAGCGTTCCTGTTTGCGTGGGGCACCCGTGCGGCCGTAGTAGATGCCCGCCAGTTTGTGGATGGTGTGGGCGGTGGTCTTATCGTAGCCTGCCCGGACGAGTGCTTTTTTGGACATGCCGAACGCCTCCCCGGCGATCACCATCGCCTGCGA
>NZ_KV821079.1:405-12359 GCF_001815555.1 Corynebacterium sp. HMSC073D01
TAACTCAGGCCGGGCCAGAAAAGTTATCCACAACTACATGGCGAAGAAGAACCGGATGATGACGACGGTGACCGCCCCGATGAGAGCGGAGGCGGGGACGGTGATGGCCCAGGCCATGCCGATGGGCTTCATGAGGGACCAGTTGGCGGAGTGGTTGACCACGCCGATGCCGAGGACGGCGCCGATGAGAATGTGCGTCGAGGAGACGGGGAGGCCGAGGAGGGAGGCCGCCATGACGACGGCGGCGGCGGAAAGCTCGGCGGAGAAACCGCTGGCCGGGTGCATCTTGGTGAGGCCGGTGCCGACGGTGTGGATGACGTTGCGGCCGATGAACCAGAGGCCGGAGATGAGGGCCACGCCGGCGGTGAGCATGAGGAATGGGGGGACCTGGGTTTCGGCGACGATGGCGTTGTAGTGGAGGACGTCGATAACAGCGGCGAAGGGGCCGACGGCGTTGGCGATGTCGTTCGAGCCGTGGGAGAAGGCGAAGGCCGCGGCGGTGAAGACCTGCATCCAGGAGAAGATGATGAAGGTGGCCATGTCCAGGGGCTTGCTGGTCAGCTGCTTGGCAAAGACGTGGACGGCGAACCAGGCGGTCACGCCCACCATGATGAGGAGGATGATGGTGGTTGTTGGGGTGAGGCCGAGGCCAATGTTCTTTAGGCCCTTGAGGAGCAGCATGGCCGCGATAATGACGGCGCCGAGGGCCGCGAGGAACGGGGTGCCGTGGATGAGGGCGCGGTGGGAGTTGATCGACTCTGCGCGCTGGTTGATGCGGTAGAGCTCCTGGTAATAGGAGGATTCAAGGTCCTCGAGGCTGTAGTTTTCGCCGGACATCGTGATGGTGTCGCGGGCCATGGCGGCCGTCTGCTCGGCGCGCTCGGCATCGCTCATGTGGGAGAGGGCTTCCTTGTTGCTGCGGCGGCAGTCGTTGCGTTCGGCGCGGATCTGGGAGAGTTTTTCTTCCGCCTGGTCGTTGTAGCGGAGGATGGAGCTCTTGATCGTCTTGAAGAGGAAGTAGGCGCACAAGCCGCCGAGCAGCGGGGAGATGAACCAGCTGAGGACGATCTGCCCGATCTCACCCCACTGCACCATCTGCCACGGGTGGCGGGACGCGCTGGCGACGAAACCCGTGGTGACGGCGGCGCCGACGATGCCGCCGACGATGGAGTGGGTGGTGGATACCGGCCAGCCTTTGAGGGTGGCGAGCAGCAGCCACACGGCGGCCCCCACCAGCGCCGACATCATGATGTAGGCGAAGTCCATGGGGTTCAAGGAGATGCCGTCGAGGTCGACGATGCCGGATTTGACGGTGTCCGTCACCTCCCCGCCGGCGAGCATCGCGCCGCCGATTTCGAAGACAGCGGCGATGAGCAGTGCCTGTTTGAGGGAGAGCGTTCCTGCACCGACGGAGGTACCGAACGAGTTTGCCACGTCATTACCACCGATGTTGAAGGCCATGAAGGAGCCGAACAGGATGGTGAGAATGAGGATGGGAAAGTGGGAGTTGATCCCAACGACTCCGATTGCCCAGAAGGTAAAGGAGATGACTGTTGCGGTAAGCAGAATCGCGAATACGAGATGGAGAACTTTATCTGTTCCCTTCCCTGTTCGCGGCTTTGAGGTGACGGCCATACCTCCTATTGTCACTCACCGCATCCCAAAGCTTTCACTTGCCACCCCTTTTCGCACCAATCAGAGGTATGTAATACATTTCGGGCATCCAACATGACGCGCCGATTCACCAGGTCACCGGCCTTTTCCGGATCAAGCTGGCGGAACTCGTCCCACTCTGTAGCAAGTATGGTGAGGTCTGCCCCCGACAACGCATCATTAACGTTTTGTGCGTAGTCGAGCGTGGGGAAAACCCTCGCCGCATTGTCCATGGCCTCTGGGTCGTAGACGGTCACGTTGGCGCCCTTGAGGGAGAGGGAACCGGCGACCGAGAGGGCGGGTGAGTCGCGGACATCGTCCGAGTTGGGCTTGAACGCAGCTCCCAGAACGGTGATGTTTTTGCCCAGCAACGAGCCGTCGCAAAGCAACTTGGAGAGCTCAACCACGTGCTCACGGCGACGCATGTTGATGGAGTCCACCTCACGGAGGAACGAGAGGGCTTCCGACGCGCCGAGCTCACCGGCCCGGGCCATGAAGGCGCGGATGTCTTTGGGCAGGCACCCGCCGCCGAAGCCGAGGCCGGCGCGGAGGAACTTCTTGCCGATGCGGTCGTCGTAGCCGATGGCCTCGGCGAGCTTCACCACATCGGCGCCGGTGACCTCGCAGATCTCGCTGACCGCGTTGATGAAGGAGATTTTGGTGGCGAGGAACGAGTTGGCGGAGACTTTGACCAGCTCCGCGGTGGGCAGGTTGGTGACAATGAGGGGTGTACCTTGCGAGAGGGGTTGCGCGTAGATCTCGCGGGCCACGTCGATCGCGGGCGAATCGGGCGAGGCGGTGCCGAGCACGATGCGATCGGGGCTGATCGTGTCTGTGACGGCGAAGCCCTCGCGGAGGAACTCGGGGTTCCAGACGATCTCCACGTGGGTGCCCTCGGGGGCGAGGCGATCGGCGCGGGCCTGCAGGTCGGCGGCGGTGCCGACGGGGACGGTGGATTTGCCGAAGATGATGTGGGCTCCGCGGAGCAAAGGTACAAGCGTGTCGATGGCGGCGTGGACGTAGGTGAGGTCGGCGGCGTAGGAGCCGTGCATTTGCGGGGTGCCGACGCCGAGGAAGTGGACGTGTGCGAAGTTGGCGGCCTCCTCGTAGGAGGTGGTAAACGAGAGACGGCCGGAGGAGACAGTGCGGGTGAGGATCTCCGGGAGCCCCGGCTCGAAAAACGGCACTTGCCCGGAGGCAAGCGCCGCGATTTTGGATTCGTCAACGTCAACGCCACAGACCTCGTGGCCGAGTTCGGCCATGCAGGCGGCGTGCGTCGCACCGAGGTACCCAGTTCCAATCACTGTCATTTTCATGAACACTGAGTGTAGGTGGGTTCGCCCCGGCCCGCTACTGGAAATTCAAATACGCCCGAGAGGGGGTAGGACCGCGCTGCCCCTGGTACTTGCTGCCCAGCTTGCCGGAACCGTAGGGGATCTCCGCCGGGGAGGTCAGGTTGAAGATGGCGAGCTGGCCGACTTTCATGCCCGGCCACAGGGTGATGGGCAGGTTGGAGACGTTGGACAGCTCGAGGGTGATGCAGCCGTCGAAACCCGGGTCGATGAAACCGGCGGTGGAGTGCGTGAGCAGCCCCAGGCGGCCGAGCGAGGACTTGCCCTCCAGCCGCGCGGCGATCGTGTTGGAGAGGGTGAAGCGCTCAAGGGTAGAGCCGAGCACGAACTCGCCGGGGTGGAGGACGAACGGGTCGCCTTCGGGGACCTCTACCAGCGTGGTCAGCTCGTCCTGGCGCAGCTTCGGGTCGATGTGGGTGTACTTCGAGTTGTTGAAGACGCGGAAGAAGCTGTCCATGCGGCAGTCCACGCTGGAGGGCTGGACGAGCGCCGGGTCGTACGGGTCGATGCCCAGGGTGCCGTCCTCGATGGCACGTTTAATATCGCGGTCTGAAAGTAGCACGCCTTCAGTGTAGTTGGTGGCTAGAGTGGGGGCATGATGATTCCCCGCAAGGCGTATCCGGCCGCTACCATCCGCGAGTGCGAGGCCCCCCTCCTCGTCGCCCAAGAGTTCGACGATCAGCTCATGCTGGAGGCCGCCGCAGCCGTGGCTCACGTGGCAGAGGCGATGCTGCAGGGGACGGACAAACGGGTGTTGCTCGTGGTGGGGACGGGGGGCAACGGCGGCGACGCGCTGTACGCCGGGCAGATGCTCATCGAGAACGGCGCCGATGTCACGGCCGTCATCCCCGGCACGCCACACACGCGGGCGCTCGAGCAGTTCACCGGCGAGGTGTTCCGCTACCCCGACGATCTCGACCCCGAGTTTGATTTGCTTATCGACGGCGTAGCTGGGCTGGGTGCTGGCCGACCGCTCGCGCCCGCAGTGCACGAGTTGTTCCTCCGCTGCGACTGCCCCGTGCTCGCCGTCGACGTCCCCAGTGGCGTGAACGCCGACACGGGTGAGGCGGCCGAGAGGTGCGTGGTTGCAGAAATCACGGTCACTTTCGGGGGCTTGCGTCTCGCGCACGCGCTCGCACCGGAGTGCGGCACCGTGTTCGTAGCGGACATCGGCGAGACGATCGACGACGAAGACACGCTTGGGGAGTATCTTGAGTACTCCGGCGAGGAGGAACTGGAAACCTTCCTCGCCGTCAACACACACCTCGAGATGCAGGGCGTGCCAGCGCTCCCGCCGATGCCGCACACCATGGTGCAGCGGTTTGAGCCGCAGATCCACGACAACAAGTACACCAACGGGGTGCTCGCCATCCTGGCGGGCAGCGCCCAGTACCCCGGCGCGGGAATCCTGTGCACGGGGGCGGCACTCAACACGCACTCGGGGCTCACCTATTACGTCGGTGCGGGGGAACCGATACTTCGGCACTATCCGGAAGTGGTGGTGCGGGAGAGCGTCGACAAGCTAAAGAAAGTTGATGCGGCGGTGATTGGGCCGGGGCGCGGCGAGTGTGCAGAGGAGCTGGCGCAGGTGTTGGCGCTGGACGTGCCCGTGGTGGTGGATGCCGACGCGTTGACGGCGCTGGGGTCTTCCGACCTGCTGAAACAGGCGGTGCGGAAGCGGACGGCGACCACGATCCTGACGCCGCACGAGGGCGAGTTTGCCCGGCTCAGCGACGCGACGGGAACCGCGGCGGAACGGGCGCGGGCGCTCGCCGAGGATCTGCGGTGCACCGTGGTGTTGAAGGGGCGAATCACCGCAGTGGCCGAGTGGTCGGACGGCGACGTGTTCGTGGCGACCGTCAACGCCGGCTGCAGCTGGGGCGCCGTGCCCGGATCGGGTGATGTCCTCGCGGGTATCATCGGCGCGTCGCTGGCGGCCGTGCACGCGCAGTACCCCGGCGCGCCACGGGAGCTTTTCACCCCGCTAGGACCTGTGTGCCTGCATGCGTTGGCCGCGTACCTCTCGGCGCGGACGCCCGCGGGGCCGGCGCCGACGCGCGCGTCCAAGATCGTCGACGCGATCAGCCTGGCCATTGCGTTGCAGCTCCAGGGGTAGCGACCCCCGAGTTTGGTAGCCGCGTGCGCCGGTGGTAGGCTAAAACGCACTGCTTTGCAGTGCCTGCCGATGTAATTCAATGGTAGAATGTCAGCTTCCCAAGCTGAATACGCGGGTTCGATTCCCGTCATCGGCTCCGTGTGATCAGTCGGGACATAGTTGACACTATCAGTCGCGACATGGTTGACAGGTGACGCCGTGAGGCGAGAACAGTTTCTCGCTTTGCGGCGTTACTTGTTTTTTCTGTTTTTTCGTTGTCGGGTGTTCTCGCCGATGACGCTTCGGTTCTTGTCATTGTCGATCAACCCAACAACATCGGCCGGTTAACCGTCGCAGTCGCCCAAGACATGGGGGCCGACGTTCGCTATCTACCGGGGCTTGCGATGCGGCAGCTCTCTCGCATCCACGTCGGCAACTCCAAGACCGATGTGCGCGACGCCTACGTCATCGCCCATGCCGGTCTTAAACTTCCGGATGCCTTGCGCAGCGTCGACCGCGTTGAGGAAGTCTTTATCCAGCTGAAAGTGCTCAACGGTATTGACGAAGATCTCGCCCGGGCCTACACACGCCTGATTAACCAGATGCGATCCGCGCTCGTGGGAACCTATCCTGCATTCGAACATGTTCTGCGCGGACAGGTGATTCATCGCAAGTGGATCCTCCACCTACTTGCGAAATACGGTGGCCCCACCAAGATTCGACGCGTCGGTAGAGCACGTCTGGCAGCCTTTGCGCGCAGTCACAGGGCGCGCAATCCTGAGCCTGTCATCGATGCCATGCTTGCTGCCATCCACGGGCAGACCGTGTCCATTGCCGGGGCAGAATACGCCGAACTTGGCGTAGCAATGTCCGCCAAAGATGCATTGGCCAAACTCGAGCATCGTAAAGAAATCGAGGCACAGGTACTCAAGCTCATCCAGGACATTCCTCACACCGAGATTCTTTTATCCATGCCCGGCATCGGTCCGCGTAGCGCCGCGCAGATCCTCATGACCGTTGGCGATATGTCCGACTTCCCCGATGCAGCGCACCTAGCGTCCTATGCAGGCCTATCACCGCGGACGAATCAGTCGGGAACGTCCATCATGTCGAATTCGCCCAACCGGGCTGGCAACAAAAAATTAAAGAACGCCCTATGGCAATCGTCTTTTGCATCGATCAGATTCCACGAGCGTTCCCGACAATTCTATGAACGAAAACGCAAAGAAGGCAAAAGACACAACGCCGCAGTTGTCGCACTCGCACGCCGACGCCTAAACGTTCTCTTCGCCATGATGCGTAGCGGCGAGCTCTACCGAGACATCTCCACAGTCCAAGAGGTCACAGCAGCTTAGAACCAACAGCTCCCATCCAAGCCGATTGAGCAGCAAGCCCAATCGGCTCCTCGAGATGCCCGAAAACAACATTCACACGGCGAAGCAGAAGCCCTTCATACCCCCAACAACCTCACCCACGGAGTTGACAACCTATATAGGAACACCCCCTCAACACAAAGCCTAGTTGGAGCGGCGGCGCAGCAGCACCAGGAACCCAGCAACGACGAGGGCCAAAACGCCCAGGCCGATCGCGACGTTGCGCCAGGAAGCCGATGGCTCAGCCTCAGCTTCCGGAGAAGCGTCCGCGGAAGAATCCGCACCCTCACCACCGACGACGCCTCGGATCCACTCGGCCTGCTCGGCAACCGGCGCCACCGCGACGGCGGCATTAGAGGTCATTTCCTCCTCCGTCGGGTTGTCCGGGTCCTCGAAGAGTCCAGCCGACATGATGCCGGCGACCTTGCCGTCGGCGAAGATAGCGCCGCCGGAGTCGCCCGGCTGGATACGGGCGCCGTTCTTGAGGGCGACCTCGAGGGCGGTTGGGGCGTCGAAAAGGGCGAGCGGGGAATCGCCGCGGACCTCGGCCTCGGCGGAGGGCAGCTCGGTGGAGCCTCCCGAGCCGTCGGAGGACCAGCCGTAGATGTTCACAGCGCCGGCGGGGACCTCGTCTGCAACCTCGGCGAACGTATCTAGCTGCATTTCCTCTTCGGTGTGGAGCAGGGCGATGTCGCCGCGCGGGGCAACCTCGTGGCGGTCCACCTTGTAGACGCGCTGGTCGTCTCCCTGGCCGGTGCGCACCGAGCCGCCCGGCTTGGCGGCGGCCTCGACGCAGTGGCGGGCGGTGATGACCCAGTGGGGGTCGATGGCGGTGCCGGTGCAGACGCCGTCGTCGGGATCGGAGTCGTCGACACGCACGGAGACCACGGGCTTGGCTTCGTCGACGTCGCCGGCGAAGGTGGTGCTTTCCATCGCCCATGCGGGCTGGGCGACGAGGGCGCCTGCGACGGCGAGGCTAGCTGCGAGCTTTTTCACGATTGTTCTCCTTCACTACCGCGGTGATGCGGCGAATTACAGTTTCAAGCGGCCCGCGCTGAAATATCGCGAGCCATACGTAAGCGATCACGATGGCGCCGCCCACGGTCACCCAAACGTTGAGCCACTCGGCGGTGAGCACGTGGATGCAGTACAGAGTCAGCGGCATCCGGCCCAGCGGGGCGAGCCATCCGAGCCAGCGTTGCGCCAGGCAGCACAGGGCGCAGATGCTTATCGACGCCCCCACGCTGCCCACAACGTCCATGAGTCCTCCGGTGTGGCCGGTGGCGTCGAGAAGCGGTGGCAACGGTGTGGTCCAGCGCAGCGCCACATCCAGGGCGAACAGCGCCCCGCCGACCACGAGGCCGGGCCACAACGGCATGTAGCGTTTGAACAGGATGCCGGCGATCATGAGCGTGGCCCACATCATGGGCGGGTACGGCCAGGACGACGGCGCGAGCACCGCCGAGCCAAAAGTGAGGGCGCACGCGAGCCACAGCAACAGTGGTGTGTCCCAGCGTGGCGCCCAGGCGAGCAGCGCCATGCAGACCCCGATGGTGCCGAGCACCACCACGATCGACCCCGAAAATGGGGCGAGCGCGAAGTGCAGGGCGATCAGAAGGATGCCGCGCACGATGAACTCGGCGGGCTGGGCGCGCATGTACCCCATTGAGACACCGGCGATGAAGGCGAACAGTGCGGCCGGGAAGCCGAACAGCACCTGTGCAGTGATGCCCTCTTGGACGGTGAGGTGCGCGACCATCATGGCGACGAGTGCCACCGCGCGGGCGGCGTCGATTCCTACGTTTCGGGTCTGCATGGCTGTGGAAGTTACGCAGCCAGATGTTGCGGTGACGTTAACGTGGGCGCAACACCCCCGCCGATACGATCGGGCTCATGACAATTCGGGTACTTGTGATCGACGACGAAGCCTATCTCGCCGACGCCATCGCCACCGCACTCAACAACGCAAACATGCAGGCTAGTGCCGTGTATGACGGCTTGGAGGCGCGTTCGCGTATCGACGACACCCGCCCCGACGTCGTCGTGCTCGACCGGGACCTGCCGGGGTTGCATGGTGATGAGGTGTGCAGGTGGGTCGTCGATACGCATCCCGCGACCCGGGTGATCATGCTGACCGCGTCCGGCTCCCTGGACGACAGGCTGGAAGGCTTCGGGCTCGGCGCCGACGATTATCTGCCCAAACCGTTCGAGGTGCCGGAGTTAATCGCGCGGGTTAATGCGTTGGCGAAGCGCAACGCCCCGGCGCGCGGCGAGGTGTATCGCTGCGGGGATGTGCGCCTAGACACCTTTCGGCGCGAGGTCACCCGTGGTGGCGAGACGGTGCCACTGAGCCCGAAGGAGTTCGCTGTGCTCGAGGTACTCATGGAGGCCGACGGCGGGGTGATCTCTGCCGAGGACCTGCTCGCGGAGGCGTGGGACGAAAACGCGGACCCGTTCACCAACTCCCCGCGCGTGACGGTGTCGCACCTGCGCAAGAAGCTAGGCGAACCGCGCATCGTGCACACCGTGGCCGGCGCCGGCTACTACGTGGCGGAGGAGGAACGATGAGGCTGAGTTTGCGGGCCCGCATTACGGTGATGTTCGTGGCCACGGTGCTTGGGATGGGGTTGGCTCTGATCGGGCTGGTGTATGCCTACCTGAAGCTCACCCCGGTGCCGGTAACGGCCACCTTCCCCACGGTGGAGGACGGTGTCATCATCGACGGTGCCGTGCCGATCACCAGCGAGATCCTGCGCCGCGTCCTCCTCGCCTCCCTGTCGGTACTTGCCCTGTTGACCCTGCTTGCGGGTGTGATCGGCTGGTTCGTGGCAGGCCTGGTGATCAAACCTCTTCGCGACATTGCCGACGACGCCGCCTCCGTCACCCGCGGCGACCTCTCAGCCCGCATCACCCACCATGGTCCCGACGACGAGGTCGGCGAACTCGCAGACGCGCTCAACGTCATGCTCGACGAATTGGCGGGCGCAGTGGAGCGCCAGCGCCGGTTCGCCTCCAACGCCTCCCATGAGTTGAAGACTCCGATCGCAACCATCCAGACCATGGCAGACGTGGCCCTGACCGGCGACGACGGCGGGCTGCGTCCCACGCTAACCCGCGTGCGCGAGGTCAACGCCCGCAGCGCCGACACCGTCGCCGCCCTACTCCAGCTGGCCAACGTGGACGTGCGCGACCGGCAGCGCCTCGACCTGGCAGAACTGTGCCGCGAGGTGTGCGCCGACCGCAACGTCCCCGCCGACGCCGTGCCCGTGACCGTGGACGCCTCCCCCACCCTGACCCGCCAGGCGGTGGACAACCTGGTGCGCAACGCACTCACCCACGGCAACAACCCCGCGCTCACCCTGCGCAAGGTGGGCAACTTCGCTGAGGTCACCGTGGAATCCGGCGGCGAGACCTACTCCGCGGCCGAGGTTGCAACCTGGACCGAACCATTCGCGCGCGCCGAACGCACCGCAGGTGCCGGCCACGGGCTCGGGCTGGCACTCGTCGATGCGATCGCGAACGCCCATGGCGGATCCCTGGTGCTTGCGCCGCGGGCCGGTGGTGGGCTCGTCGCAAAGCTATCGCTTCCGGCCTAAAGCTCCCGGATGTAGAGCAGCATGCGGGAGCCTTGCTCGATGTTGGTCAGGCCGTGGCGTTCGTAAAAGCGGCGCGCATCGGTGTCTACCTCGTCGACGTTGATTTGTAATTCGCCGGCGCTGTGCTTGCGGATCTCCTCGAAGACCCGCTGCAGCAGCGCCGTGCCGACCCCGCGATTGCGGTGGGCAGGTGCGACGTAGAGCTCGTCGAGCATCGCCACCGGCCCGTCGTAATACGGGCTCGGGCGCAGGGTGACGTAGGCGAAACCAATATCGCCGGCGAGGAGAACGAAGGCGTCGTCGTGTGCGATGATCTGCGCAAACCGCTCCTCAAGGCCTTCGGGAACCGGGGTATCAAACTCTGTGTTGAAATCGCGCAATAGCTTTGCGACGACCCCCGCGTCCGCTACCTCCGCGACCCTGATCTCGTTGGTTGTAGTCATATGCGCACACCTTAACGGGTTAAGCGACAAAATGTGTGTCTGCTATCGGCGTGTCGCGGGGTTAGATGTGGCCTTTTTGGATGCCGATTGAGTGTGTGTACTCGGTATCGATACCGTTGTCGTAGAGGGCTGGTTGTCCTGTTTCATAGTCGGCTTGGTTCTCGTTTCGGGTCAGGGTTGTAACTTTGGCGAGTTGGTTCTGGCCCCAGTTGGACTGTCTGGCGATTTCTATTGGATCGCCAGGCAGTTCCGTTTTCAGATACAGCCACCAATCCAGCATTTTGCGTTGGTGCTCACCGCGTCTGCCGCGATGAGTTCTTGCAAGGAGCTTCAGCTGGGCGTTGATGCCGCCTTCAAGACTGTTGGTGGTGGATTTGATCCGGTGCGGCTCGAGCACACCTTTCGGGGGCTTGAGGTAGACAAACAGCAGGTCATTGCGCCACAGGTGGTTGAGACTGTTGTAGGCCTTGCGCACGTTGACATGGGTCCACACGAGTGTGTCTTTTGCTGTTTTCGGGTCTTTGACCTGTGTCTTTTCGTTGAGCCAATCCTTGTAGAGCGTGTGAAACTCTTGCAGTTGTGGGTTAAGCGACAAAATGTGTGTCCGGAATCGTTGATTTTCATGCTCTGAACTCCGCGTTTGCGGAAAATATATGCTCCAAAAGCATATATTGGCCCTCTCTTGCGAAAATCCCCGGTGTGGCTGCCATGGTGTGCTACGGAGCGGTGGTTCGGTTGCCCAATGCCAAAGAACCGACCACGCTGCCATTGTGGCGGCGATATGAAACGAAACGGCACCACCAGCAACGGGACGACCCGGTGGCGGTGCAAAATCTGCGGTGCTTCACTGACCAAGCAGCGCAGCGATATCACCAACGCAGCCCTATTTCGTGCGTTCATCCAGCACCTGACCGCCGGGACCAGTCTTGCGGCGATCGCCGGCAACATGAGCTGCTCGACACGTACGCTGCAGCGCAAATTCGATGCCTTTTGGCTGGTTGACGTGCCTGACCCGACCATCGGCCATACAGGCAGGGTCTACGACCAGATCTTCATCGACGGCACCTACACCGCAGGTGGCTGTCTGATCGTGGCGGCAACGCTCGACCACGTCATCGCCTGGCACTGGTGCAAACAAGAAACCACACACGACTACAAGCGCCTGCTCGAGCGCATCGAAGCACCGTTGATCGCTGTGATCGACGGTGGCCGAGGAGCCACAAGCGCAATTAAAACGTGCTGGCCAAACACCAAAATCCAACGCTGCCTCGTGCACGCCCAACGCAGAGTACGCCGCTACACCACCTCACGACCACGCACTGATGCTGGCCGCACCATCTACCGACTCGCGCTGAAACTGACCCGGATCACCACCCTGGACGAGGCTGCACAATGGGGTGCACAACTGCGGATTTGGTTGGGTTGGTAGCGGCGGCCGGTGT
>NZ_KV821080.1:0-12080 GCF_001815555.1 Corynebacterium sp. HMSC073D01
GATGGCACCACGGCGACCGACAAGGCCGGCGATGACGGCAAGTTCAGCATTCCTGTTGACAAGTCCAAGCTGAAGGAGGGCGACAAGATCACCGTCGTCGCTGAGAAGGAAGGCCAGAAGCCGTCCGAGTCGACAACTGTCACCGTTGGCCAGAAGGATCAGACCCCCGGGTTCGACACCACGGTTCAGCCTGGCCCGGGTGAGTCCAAGGTCATCCCGACCAAGGACGGCAGCAAGGCTCCCGCTGGCACGACTGCGAAGGTCATCGACGGTCCTGGCACCGCCACGATCGACAAGGACGGCAACCTGGTTGTCACTCCGAATAAGGATGCTAAGCCTGGTGACAAGATCAAGGTTCAGGTGACCTACCCGGATGGCACTACCGAGATCATTACGATCACGGTTGGTATCGACATGGGTCTCTGTGTTGGTGCTTCCGCTGCATCGGCTATCCCGCTGCTGCTCCTGACCCCGATTGCCCTTGGCCTGGCCATGGACAACCAGCAGGTGAAGGATATGACTGCGGGCTTCGGCAAGCAGCTGGAGGATATCAACACTGGTATTCAGAAGACTCTGGGTATTTACAACCCGGCTCTTGCTCAGCAGTTCAAGGTTCAGGTTGCTCCGCATCTGCAGAACATTGCTTTGGCGGCTGGCTTCATTGCCTCCATTGGCCTTCTGGCTGGTGTAGCCGCGTCGCAGTGCACCGTTCCCACTGAGGGTGGTTTGTCTAGCGATAAGAATGCGGATCAGGCGAAGCCGACCGCGTCTGCGCAGCCGACCACTGAGGTGCCTGTTTCTGAGGAACCTACCTCCGAGGCTCCTACCTCTGAGCTTCCGACTCCTGAGTCGCCTGCTCCTGAGGCATAACTAAATAACGCTTCTTCCACGGGCATCTAGTGCCCGGGGGAAAGTAACAAGGTAGCGCCCTGGCCGCACGGCTGGGGCGCTACTTTTTGGTCCACCCGGGGGCGATGGTGGTTTACCCGTTCTTGTCCTTCAAAAGCTTGGTCAGATTGAGAGCGGGGAACAAGGAGAGCTGTGTATCGTCGGTTACGTCGCAGCGGCGGGCGATGTTGGCGTTAATCCGGTTGCGGCGGACGATGAGGCGTAGGAGGGAGCGGTTATTTGCGTTGAGTTCCTCGCGGTGCCAGCGATGGTTTGAGATCATGTCGATTGCCGTGCTGATCACGGAGTCCGCACTCCGCTTGGGCACGTCGATGGGGGAGGCGATGTAGGCGGGGCCGTCATCGTCGTAGGTTGAAAATTCATAGTCGTCGAAGCGATGTTGGAGCGTGTCGCGTATTGTGTCCACATCCATCACGTCCACCTCTTTTAGTTTTCCCACGTTTTCTATGGCCAACAACGCCAGGTGGTCCTTTCGCCAGTCGCGGGTCACGGGATCGTAGAAGAACCCCCAGCCGTCGCCGGAGTCCATGAGGAGGAGCCGCCCGTGGTAGTAAAACCGGGGCTCGTTGGGGTCGAATTCGATTGCCGATGCCTCGTCGCGCCACCTCACCACGGCGCTGGTATGGGGGTAGTTGATGCCCGCCTCGTCGAGGAGTTCCAGCGCCTCGAGGAGGGAGTCCGCGTCCTGCTGTTGATTAATGACACTTTTCCGCATCTCCTCCCACGGTTTGGAGTGGAATTCGGAGTAGCTTTCCCAGTAGCAAAGGTAGGCGAGAAAGGTACGGGCCCATCGCCTGTTGCGTGGGTCGTACATGTACCAGTGATGCTTTGGATCCTGCATGATGCAGATTCCGGCGCTGGAGTAGTAGGTTGCACCCTCGCACGGGTCATCGTCCGGGACCGTCTCGAACACCCGACCGTTGGGGCCCTCTACCTCGCGGTCGTAGGTGTCATCGAGAATTTTTGTCTCGGCAACCACCTCGGCCTTCGCCTGGTTTTCCCCGATGTTGTAGGGCCACAAAAGCCTGTTTCCAAAGGTGGGTGTGTAGCCGTACCAATCGTCTAGGGCCTCCATGGATTCGGGATCGTTGTAGATAAATTCGTCAAGAAAATGCCGCTGTCCGTAGTCGTCGTCGGTGGAGATGTGTTTCCACTCGTCGCGCAGCTGTTGGGCGCGGTTGCGGGCCTCGTCCGCGTTGAGGGTTTCGCACGTGCCGGCCGACGCGGTGTCCATGAGCCAGTTGGCAAGCGGTGTGCGCACCCACTCGTCGCAGGTGGGATCGTAGAGGAAGCGGGTGTCGCGCCCGTCGTCCATGATGAGGAGCATCCCGGTGCTCACATACAGGGGCGCCGGGGGAACGTTGCCCCATTCGGAGCGAAGTGTTTCACTGTCCTCGTCTTCGGGCTTCCAGGCGTTTTCCCACTCGTCGTAGGATTTTTGGATGTCCTCGAGCTTGGCCTCGGCCTCGGCCTCGTCCTCGTCGAGTTCCTCGTGGGGCACCTTGTGGCCACGGCGGTTGAACCATTCGGCAAAAGAAGTGTTTTGCCAGTCGCTCATGCTGGGGTCGTAGAATCCGCTATCGCCAGGCCCACAGTCGCTTAGAAGCAGGCCTGCAACAACGTAGTAGTGGGTCTCCATGAGACAACCTTTCACTTGTGGGGTGGTTGCCTCGAACACCGGGGCAACCAGTGTTTAGGGGGATTGGTGGTGCGAGCGCACCGGAGAATGTCGCAGCGAGTGCGACTAGCAATCGTGGGGGAGTCAAGGGTCGCGCCTGAAAAAGATGAAGAAGAGGCTATACGCCCGAAAAATATTTTGTCCCCGATTGCAAAATTAATGTTACACCCCCGAGCGGTTTTATGGAACCTCGAGATGCCAGTCACGGCCCCGAGGTACCCCCGATTCCCCCTTACGGAATCTTCTTCGTCCACTCCTCGGTGCCGTACTTCTCCTCAACAAGCCGACGCGCGGCCGCAAGGTCTTCCTCGCTCAGCTCCGCGGGCACGGCACCGTACCGTGTGGCAAACTCGCCCACCATGGTGTCGATGATCTCCTCGCGGGGGATGCCCGTCTGTCGCCGCAGCGGGTCGACGCGCTTCTTGGCGGAGGCGATGCCCTTTGACGCGGTCTTCACCTTGCCCACGCGCAGCACCTCCATCATCTTGTCGGCGTCGATGTTGTAGCTCATCGTCGTGTGGTGGAGAACGGTGTGCTTGCGGCGCTTCTGCGCCGCGCCGCCGATCTTCCCGCCGGTGGAGGTGATGTCGTTGATGGGCACGTACCAGGCGTTCACGCCGAGCTTCTGCAGGCTCGCGAGCACCCATTGGTCCAGGTACGCGTACGAATCCGCATACGAGTACCCGGCCACGAGGCTGTCCGGCGCGTAAATGGAGTAGGTGATGCAGTTCCCACCCTCCATGAACATCGCGCCCCCGCCGGACATCCTGCGTACCGGTACGATTTTATACTTATCGACGCCTCCCTGGTTGAGCTCGTTGGAATAGCTCTGGTAGGAGCCGAACACCACCGCCTTGTCGTTCCACTCCCAGAAGCGCAGGGTGGGGGACCGCTTCCCGTCGGCCACCTGGTTCTGCAAAACTTCGTCGAGTGCCACGTTCACCGGCGTCGGCAGGGGACCGGGTCGCAGGATCTCCCAGGTGTGGTCGGTGAAGTCCGTGCCACCAGAAACGGCGCGCTTCACCGCCGTGGCGATGTCCTTGGTGGCAAAGCCGTGGAACTCCAGGTCCTCGAACTGTGAGAGTGCCTTGTCCAGTCGCGCGGTCATGCCGTCGGTAGGCTCCTTTATGGATAGCCCTTCAAACGCCGGGCTGATGGCCTCGTAGGCCTCCTCCGGGTCGAGAAAGAAATCGCCGGAGACCTGGGCTTTGGTGATGATGTTGTCCTGGGCGTCCACGTCGACGACAATCAGCTTGCCGCCGGGGACCTTGAGCTCAAAATGGTGAGATGTCATGTCCCCCAGCGTAGTCATTTAGGCTGACCTTAGATAAGGGTGGCAAGTGGGAACGAAAGTACTTTCTGTTTCTCGGCCTTCGGGGTAAAAATAAGTCATGAGCAAAGTGATCAGGATAGCCATCGTAGCCGTTCTCCTTGTGGGCATCGGTCTTGTCCTCGGCCAGATGATTGCGGGCTGGCCAGAGCTCTACGCCGAGCTAGGAAGGAATGTCATCCTTATCGGGTTAGGTGCTATGTGCATCTATATGGTTGCGAAAGTCGGACGCTCCTCTGCCGGTAGGAAGAATCCTCGCTAATCCGCGCGTACTCAGTGCGCAACGGCGCAATAAGGGCGCATTTATAGAAGCAGGTAGAAATGTTCCTGTGCCCTCTCGCGGCGGGAGTGGTGGGAGGCAGCTGCCTGTCGCTTCTAATCATCCAGCCCTAGCACGGCTCGCCATACGGGGATGAGTTCCTCGTGGTAGGTGTGGCCATGGCCGCCGGTCTGGCGGTGGGAGATCGGCATGTCGACCAACAGCTGCCAGCCGGTGAACAGTGGCCACCACACGAGGGCGGGGGTGCGGTCGGCACCGGGGAGATGGTCCTTCATCCAGCGGGGCGGGAGGAAGAAGATCGGCCAATCAAAAAAGGCCACCGGATCCGAGGTGTGTTGGACGAAGCAGATTCGTGGTGTCGCCCATCGTTCCTCGTAAGCCATGCCGCGCCAGTCGGTGGTGAGGTGTGCAGGGGTGGCAACGAACCGGATGTGCGCACCGCCGTCGACAACAGGCAGCGAGTGGGGAGTACTGCTCACGCGGGTGATGATCGGGGTGAAACGAGGGGTGCCGGTGAAGACGGCGCCGTCGACACGCTCCAGGAGGTCATCGTTACTCGCCGCACCGTAGGCACCGAGTGATTCCCCAGCGATGTACACGCCGTGGCTGCGCCGGTCGAGGATGGCCGAGAGGAGCTCACGCGCCGCATCGACAGGCGTGGAGCGGTCCGCAACGTAGGTGATGGGGCTTTGCAAGTAGGAGTACTGCATGGAGACGCTGGCAACATTGCCCCCAGTGAGGATTTCCGGAGCGGCGACGTGCCACGGGTTGACCCAGCCGGTGCCCGTGGAGATGTGGACGATGATGTAGTCCCGCTCCCACGCGCCGGTGCGGTCCATCTCGGCGAGGATGTCCTCCACCGTCGCTTCGATGCCACCGTAGATGCGGATGGGCTCTTGAACGTCCCCTTGAACGTCCCCTCGCGCGTCCCCGAGCTTGCGAGGGGACGGGAACGCGGTGACGAAGTCGCGGCCTTTGGCGCCGAGGGACTCCCAGGACATGAGGGAAGCGGGGGAGCCGGAGCGCAGCGGCGATGTCGGCCGGGCGAGGGTGGGATTAATAAACAGGTTGAGCTCTTCGGCCTTCTGCGTGATCCGGGAGGAGAGGCGCCGGACGATGAGGAAGCGGGTGCCGATGAGCCACGTCGTCGCCGTGATGGCCAGCGCCGACAGCGCCGGAACGGGGACGCGGGGGCGGCGCGGGAAGGCGCGGCGGATGAGACCACGCACCCAGCCGAACTGCGCCTTCATCACCTCCCCCACAAGGACGCACTCGGCGTAGCCCGCGGTGCCGAGGACGGCGCCGACGGCGGTGTCGCGCACGGCGGGGCGGGGCGACTCCACCAGGTCGGCGATCTCCCGCTGCCGGAAAATGGAGCGCACGAGGGCGACGCCGGTGATCGCGCCGGTCAGCGTGAGCGGTGCGCGGAAACGGCCGCCGATGGAGCGCGACACCCCGGCGGCGATGGCGTGGCCTGCGGCCTGGCATCCGGCGACGTTGAGGGCGGTCTGCCACATGCGGCGGGGGAGCAGGGAGGGGGACAGGGCTGCCCACGTGCCAATTTCTGCGCCGAGGAGAGCACCACGTCGGAAGAGTCTCACGCCTTAAAGGTTAACCCTGCAAACTTCATTCATCTAGTGGAAAATAAAGGCATGGATGATTTGCTTCAGGATTTGGAAGACCTGCTCGTCGGCATGGAGGCCAACGCCGAGCAGTACAAGGAGAAGATTGACAAGGTTCACCCGCGCCACAAGATCGGCGCGGTAAACCTGCTTGACTACGCCTACCTTCGCGCACACGACCACTCGAAGCTGCAGGCGGCGCTCTACCGCGTGGGCGCGACCCGCCTATCCACCACCGAGCCGTGCGTGCGGGCGCGGCTCCAGGCGGCCCACAACGTGGTCAGCCGCATCATGCACAAGGACATCAAATACGAGTTTTCCTATCTCTCTGACAAGATGGCCGAGGCCGACGACCTCCTCGAGGAGCACTCTGAGCTGCTGCTTGGCACCTCCCCGAACGATTCCCCGGCCCTCATCATGGTGACCCTGCCCGCCGAGGCCGCCGACGATTACGAGATGGTCCTCGATTTCGCCAAGTCTGGCATGGATCTCGCCCGCATCAACTGCGCTCACGATGGCCCCGAGGTGTGGAAGAAGATGATCGCCAACGTGCGCCGCGCCGAGGAGGAGATCGGCCACCGCCTCGAGGTTTCCATGGATCTCGCCGGTCCGAAGATCCGCACCGCTGGCATTGCCGACGGCCCCGCGGTCGGTCGCGCGCGCGTCACCCGCGACGAGGCGGGCGTCGTCCTCACGCGCTCTAAGCTGTGGATCACTCGCAAGCCGTACACCACCGACAATGTGCAGCCCCCGGCCCCCGCCGGCCTCCCCGGTCGCCCCGCCCTGCCCGTGCAGGTTGACGCGGCCTGGTTTGACCGGCTCACCGTCGGCGCGCAGATCATGGTGCACGATACGCGCGGTTCCCGCCGCTACTTCACCGTCACCGACGCCACCCCCGACGGTGTCCTCGCGCAGGGCGAACGCAACGCTTACATCGCCGACGGCACGCTCCTCGAGTGCGACTACGAGCGCACCCGCGTCACCGGCATCCCCACCACCACTCGCAAGCTGCGCCTCGAGGCGGACGACGAGCTCATCCTCACCACCGACCAGGCCGACGCCGATCTCGAGGCCCCGGCACTCCGAAAATCGGTTGTACTCTTCCGCTCGCCGTCGAATCGATCAAGGTCGGCGACGAGGTGCTTTTCGACGATGGGGCCATCGGTGCCCACGCCGTGAGCGTCGACAAGCACGGAGAGGAAACGGAGGTGACCCTCCACATCGACCGGACGAAGGTCGGTGGCGCCAACCTGGCCGCCTACAAGGGCATCAACCTCCCCGATACCGACCTCCCCCTGCCCAGCCTCACCGAGGAAGACGAGGAGAACCTGAAGTTCATCGGCGAATACGCCGACATCGCCGCCGTGAGCTTCATCCGCACTCCCGAGGACGTCGCCTACGTCCTGGACAAGATGCCCCGCGAGGACCTCGGCCTCCTCCTCAAGATCGAGACGATCCCCGGCTTCGAGAATCTGCCGCTCGTCATCCTCGAGGGGCTGCAGCACGAGCGCTTCGGCGTCATGATCGCCCGCGGTGACCTCGCCGTCGAGCTCGGCTTCGCCCGCATGGCCGAGGTGCCCCAGCAGATCCAGACCGCCGCCGAGGCCGCCCACATTCCCACCGTCATGGCCACCCAGATCCTCGAGAACCTGGCCAAGAACGGCCTGCCCTCCCGCGCCGAGATCACCGATGCGGCCGTTGCCCTGCGCAGCGAGTGCGTGATGTTGAACAAGGGACCGCACATTACCGATGCCATCAAGATCCTCGATAAGATGGCTAAGAAGCTGGGCAAGTCCCAGCGCAAAAACCGAATCATGCTCCGGCACATTCATTCCTGGGATCGAGACTGACATGTTGATCATTGCGCACCGCGGCGATAGCGAGCAGTACCCCGAACAGACGGCGGCCGCCTACGAATCCGCCTTCCACCTCGGGGCCGACGGCGTCGAAACCGACGTCCGCCTCACACGCTGCGGTGAGCTGGTCTGCATCCACGACCGCTTCCTCAACCGCGTCTCCGACGGCTCCGGCAAGGTCTCCACCTGCACCATGGACGACCTCTCCTGCCTCAACTTCGGCAGCGAGGACTGCCCCCAGCCCGTCCTCACCTTCCGCGAGTTCCTCGAAATCGGCGAGTCCTACCCCGACCGGCACCTCTTCATCGAGACCAAGCACCCGTCCCGCTACGGTGTCATGCTGGAGGAACAGATCGTGCGGCAACTGCAGTACTTCGGCCTATCCACGTCCGAGCGTGTCCACGTCATCTCCTTCAACCCGGTATCCATCCAGCGCATCCGCCGCATGGCACCGGCGCTCGACCGCATCTGGTTGCGCCAACTGCGCTACCTCTGGGCCAACCTTGCAATGGAGCGTTTCGGCAGCCCCACCGGCATGGGCCTGTTCATCCAGGAGGCAAAACTCAACCCCGACCTCATCGGCCGCCACGGCCTGCCCACCTACATGTTCACCGTCAATGACCTTGACGACGTCGACTGGGCGCGCGAGCGGGGAGTTAAGTATCTTGCTACTGACAACCCAAGTAAGGTAGTGCCCTATGAGCAAGAAAAAGAAGAAGGACCAGGATCTGCCCGAGGGGATGACCCGCAGGCAGGCCAAGCTGGCCAAGCGCGCCGCTGAGCGCGCCGCCCTGGAGAAGGACCCCCGCCCCTACGGCGGCCTCGACGCAGAAACCATGCTCGTCGCCCTCCAGGAATTCGTCCCCTCCGCCACCGCGGAGATCACTGTGCAGGACACCCCGGTCACCCTGGCCACGGTGCTCCCCGGTGCCGTCGCCGCCCTCGTGCGCGATACTGGCGAGCGCTTCGTCGCCCTCCAGTCCCGCCTGCGCTCCCACAACCCCGGGCGCGACCTCGCGTACTGCCTTAACTGGGTGATCAACGCCAAGCCCGGCGCCGTGCTGAACAACGCCACCAACGACGGCAGCCAGCCCGCCATCGCGGATATCTTCCCCGCCGGCGAGCTCGAGGTGACGGAGCACCAGGACTTCAACTGGTGGCTGCCCGAGGGCGCCGACCTGCAATCCAAGCAGATGATTGAGCAGGCCAACGCCTCCATCATGCCCTCGTACCAGGTCCACGCCGATGTCGACGGCACCATTTTCTGGGTCGACGCGGGCGACAAGGCCCACATCCGCTGGGTCCGCTCCGACGACGAGGACACCCTCCTCGCCTCCCTGGCACGCGCCGCCGCAAAGGACGAACTGCACCTCGGTGAAGACACCAAATTCGCCGGTGTCTTCCGCACCCACGGCATCCTCGTGCCCGTCTTTGACCTCGACCCCACCGTCAGCCATACCGAATACGACGCTGAGCTGAAGCGCCTGAACGAGTTCTTTGCCAAGGACACATCCAACACCGCGCAGCTCACCTCCGAGGAGCGGCGCAAGATGGAAAACATTAAATCGAGGCAGGTAACAATCAGATGATGAAGACGATCGGCGCTGTCGCAACGGCGTTCGCCCTCACCCTCGGTGCCACTGCGGGCACCGCCACTGCTGCGGAGCCGACATTCGACAACCTCTCCGCAAACCTTTCCTCCGCGTTCTCCGGTTCCTCCGAGACGCTGCCCCTGGAGCCCAACCTGCCTGTTGTTCCTGGTGGCACTGGTGAGGCCATCGACTACACCCAGCCGCTGCCCGGCAACGCCGCCAAGGATGCCCAATACGGCTTCCCCACCGGTGCCGCGCTCGGGCCGGAGAACGACTTCTACGCCGCGCTCATGAAGACGCTCGTGTACACCGGGCAGTACCCCAAGGGAATGAACGACTTCTCCTGCACCTCGGAGAAGAACCCGGTCATCCTCCTCCCCGGCACCACCACGAACATCTACAACGATTTCTCCAAGATGGCTCCTGCCCTCATGGACGCCGGCTACTGCGTGTACGGGTTTAACCACAACCCCGGAACCATCCCGGCGACCCAGTTCGCGGGCGACATCAAGGACTCCGCCCGTGCCCTCGGCCTCGTCGTCGACCGCGTGCTGAAGGAGACAGGCGCTGAGAAGGTTACCCTCGTCGGCCACTCCCAGGGTGGCGGCATCATGCCGATCTACTACATCAACAACTACGGCGGCGATAAGAAGGTCGATCACCTCATCGGCCTCGCACCCTCCAACAACGGCACGACTGTTGGCGGAATGTTCAAGGCCTCCGAGTTCACCAACGGTGTCGTTGACTTCTTCGCCGGCGTGGCATCGCGCCAGCAGCTCATCGGCTCCGACCTGGTCAATGAGGTGTACCACAACGGGCCGGTGACGCGCCCCGGCGTGAAGTACACGATGATCGCCTCCGCCACCGATCAGACGGTGACCCCGTACACCAACTCGTTTATCGACGAGCCCGGTGTCACCAACATCACCGTCCAGGATCACCACCCTGGATTCGTCTCTGATCACAACAACATGACCTACTACGAGCAGGTCATCGACCTCACCCTCCACGCCCTTAAGGCGTAGACCCGGTCTTTTCCACCGGCGAGACGGTTGTAACCCGTCTCGCCGGTTCTTGTTTTCTTGCCTCAGAAATTTCAGCCTTGAGGCCCTCCTGCTGGTTCTGGTAGATCATCGATCGGAATCGTTTTTCCGTCGACAAAGTATCGCACCTCCTCGTCGAAGGGGTTCAGACCGTACGGCAATATCGCATCCCCCATCGGCGGCTTCCTGCCGATGGAGGTGAAGCAATCGCCATTTCGGAACTGGAACCGAACAAGCTGCGGGTTGCGTGAGTCGATGAAAATGCGGATCAGCCCATCGGTAACCAGCGCATGGCACCCGGAGCACAGCGGGATGAGATTATCCGCGTTCGTCTCACCGCCGTCCTGCCATTCCTTGATGTGGTGGAACTCCAAGAACTGCGTGTGCGTGCAGCCGGGCATCGCGCACCGGTGATTCCAGAGGTCAAGCAGAGCTTTTTCCTGTGCCTTGCTCACCAAACAGCGGCGCCTGCCAAGCGCCATTGGGTTGCCGTTGCGGTCAACCCACAGGAATCGGTACGCTGCATTCCAGATGAACGGAACAATGTCCTTCGCCTCAGCTCCGAACTGCTCAGGGAGGGCGAGGGTGCCATTCTCCCGCAGTATGACGGTGACCTCGGCTCCCAGGGCGCGTACCTGCGAGCGTGGCTGGCTAAGCGTCATTGTGACCATCCCGAAGAACGCCGGCAGAAGTTCCCTCTTCACACACCTGCCAAAGCGTGACACAGCCTGCTTCTTCTCATCATGGGAAACCTCCCCGGATTCCATTGCCTTCTTCCTAATCAATTGGTCCTCCGGCGACTCGAGAATGTCGTCCACAGTGAACGAGGTCTGTTCTTTCTCCTCCGGCTCCGTCGGCTCGTAGTCGTAGGCGTTCGCGTCCTCCTCCGCAGCCTGTTCTTTCATCTCCGCTTCAGTATCCAGCCCATCAGCAATTCGCTGTGCCTCCTCTGCGCTGCAGCTTCGCGTCAAGCTGATAAACGCGACCTTGAGCGCTGCTTCAAACTCAGCGGTATGCATGGGATTGAGGTCGATGACAGTTTTCGACCAGCCAGTTTCTGGGTCCTTGACTATCCTGAACCCCTCCTTCTGTTCGTCGCCGCCGTCGTCCTTCTTTTGTCGCCCACCAAGCGCCTGCTCCAGTCCATCGAACGAGTTGTTGCTTGCTAAGTCGACGAGCTCAAGCTCATTTTCCTTGGTCATATATCTCAGTATCTTCCGCACTTTTGAGTAGGAGAGCTGCGCTGAAGCAAAGGCTTGGGTGAGGAATTCAAACTCCAGAAGCTTCAGCCCGACCTGGCAGTACTCGTACGCGGTTCGCTCCGACAACCCCAGCTCACGAACAAGATAGGAGTGAGGCGATGACACACCCACCCATGGAGCGACGTTGAGCGTCATGTAGATGCCAATCGCTAACAACATTCGCGCCTTCTCCATGGTCTCGTTGAGGAAGCGGAGTCGAATACATTCAGTTATTTGCTGCCCATCTGGGAGCTCTCCCTTGTCCCTGAGATTTCTACCTTGAGCTCGTGCCCAGGCTCGTTGAATTTTTTCCTCATTGAATGCCGTCATCTTCCATTCTTTCCCCCTCGCCCCGACATCGAGAGTGTGTTCGATATGTGATTGCCAGTATAGGGCGGAAAGGCTGGGTTTACGTTAACTTAAGGTGAACAATTTATAACAGTTCGATTTGTTCGAACACCGCTGTTTTTTTGTGTGGGAGCACCGGCGAGGGCCGTGTCGGAACGTTCGCCCCGCCCAGCGCGCAACG
>NZ_KV821080.1:12180-33441 GCF_001815555.1 Corynebacterium sp. HMSC073D01
GGCGCAATAAGTTCGTTGCTATGTGCGCTGCTACTGGGGTGGGGCGCGGCGAGGGGTCCACAAGCCTGGCTTGTTTTAGCGGCTGCGGTCGGGTTCGGCGCGGTCGGAACGTTCGTCCCGCCCAGCGCGCAACGGCGCAATAAGTTCGTTGCTATGTGCGCTGCTCCTGGGTGTGGGGCGCGGCGAGGGGTCCACATGCCTGGCTTGTTTTGGCGGCTGCGGGCGGGTTCGGTGTGGGTCGGAACGTTCGTCCCGCCCAGCGCGCAACGGCGCAATAAGTTCGTTGCTATGTGCGCTGATCTTGGGCGTGAGGCGTGGTGAGGGGTTCACAGGCCCGGCCTGCTTTGGCGGCTGCGGGCGGGTTCGGTGTGGGTCGGAACGTTCGCCCCGCCCAGCGCGCAACGGCGCAATAAGTGGCCCTGCATAAGTGCAGGTGGATTACTGACTGACCGTGAAGTGGTAGGTCGAGGAGTTGAGTGGCCCCAGGCGCCCGAAGATGCGTTTTGGAGGTGTGTGCAGGACCGGCAAAGCTTTCTCATTCAAGCGCTTGTCTAGGTTGAACCGGTTCGAAAACCCCGCGGCAAAGTGGTCGCCAGGGGTAAGCGTGACTATGTCCTCCTTGCCCCACTCGATGTGGGTGACCTCGTCATTGATGGCGTAGTAGGGCATCGTGATGAGCTTGTGGTAGATCCACGCGATATGTGAGGGGTTGAGGTTTACAGCAGTCATCCCTGGTGTGGCTGGGGTAGCTGGGGTGGCTGTGGTGTCGGCGTCAATGCTGGGCTGCTCATCCGTGTGTTCATCGGCGTGGGCTGCTGTTGTTTGCACTGAGAGGAAAACGCCGACGAACGTGACGGCTGCGGAGATGAGCGGCCACAGCTGGCTCGTTGCGTCGGCGAAAGCAATGTAGGCAACGATGAGGGCCAGGGTCGCAGCGGAGATCAGTGTGGCTGGAGATGTTCTCCCATGCAGGGCCGACGAAAAGGAGGATGCAAGGGCAAGAGAAACGGTGCAGAAGATCAGCACCAGGGTGAGGAGCAAGCCGTTGTGGCCGTCCTGGACAAGCATACTCGTCGCAAGGTAGGTGGTGATTGCCACCGACAGGGACATGAGTGTTCGTTGTACCATCTTCGCCTCCAGCTAGGGAATTTTGTCGGGACTGCGACATAGATATAGACATAGATATACAGGCCAAAGATACTCCGATAGTCACAATCCGGGAAGATTTTCTGCCCTGCGCGCAACGGCGCAATAAGTGGTGGGCCATACGTAGGAGACGGAGGAGGAGGATGGATCAGCCCTGCGCGCAACGGCGCAATAAGTTCGTCGCTATACAGCGAGCTAACCGGCTTGGGGGTTGCCGTTGGTTTCCACCGTTCACCCACTCGCCCGGCGATAAGCGTCGAGCGATGGGTCGAGCCGTTCGGGCGATACCCGTCCAACCGTGAACAGGACAGGTGCGGGATAGGTGCGAAAGCTACATCCACATATCCCGGTTGATCAGCCGCCACGAGCCGAAGGCGCCGGTGCGCTCAAGGCCGACCCACTCGCAGTTGTTCAGGGGGTTGGCCATCACCTTGTCGGCGTCGAGGCCGCAGGCCAGCGCGCTGAAGATGCGGATGGCGCAGCCGTGGGAGACGATGAGCGTGTTCTCCTCCACGCTCGTGATGGCAGGTAGGTAGCGCCCCAGAAAGCTCTCCTTGGTCTCCCCGCCGGGAATCGGTGTGTCGGTACCGATGAGCCAGTCGTGGACGGCGCGGTGGTAGCGCTCCAGGGCGGGTAGGTCGGCGCGCATCTCCAGGTCGCCGGCGTTGATCTCCTGCACGCCGTCGAGCACCTCATAGGTGCGGCCGGCGTGGTGGGCGGTCTGCTGCGCGCGGCGGGCCGGCGAGGCGAAGGTGGTGGTCATTCCGGTGAGCTCCGGGGCCACGCCCGAAGCCTGCTCGCGCCCGAGGTCGGTCAGATCCGCGCCGGGCAGGGCGGTGTCGAGGGCGTGCGTGAGGTTCGAGGTGGTTTGTCCGTGACGCAGCAAAATGATCATAGTGTGCTCAATTATCCCTCATTTCGTCACCGGCTGCAGGCCACGAGCCGAGGTATTCGAGGTTCTCGGCGTGGGCGCGTACGGCGGCGAGGGCCTCCGCGACGCTGGGGGAGGACGCGTGGCCGATGAGGTCGCAGTAGAACACGTAGGTGCCGAGCGCTTTCTTCGTCGGCCGGGATTCGATACGGGTGAGGTCCACGCCCCGGGTGGCGAATTCGGTGAGCGCGTGGGCGAGTGTGCCCGGCTTGTTGGGCAGGGTGAAGGCGACGGAGGTGCGGTAGGTGATGCCGCGGCGCGGGGGAGCGACGGCGGTCTTTTCCACGCGCAAGAAGCGTGTCCGGGCGCGTTCATGGTCGGCGACGTCGGTTGCCAGGATGGGGAGTCCCCGGCTGACGGCGGCGGGGTGTGGGCAGGCGCAGGCATCGGCCTCACCGGTGGCGACCATGTCGGCGGCGGCCGCATTAGAGGAGGCGGGGACGAATTCCACCCCGGGGCTTGCCGCCTCCACCCAGTTCTTCACCTGCTGGTAGGCGATGGGGTGGGTGGCGAAGCGGCGGGCGGGCAGCGTGCCGGCGATGGTGAAGCTGATGGCCAGGTCCACTTCGGCGGTGATGGTGATGCCGGCACCCACGAGTGCGTCGAAGGTGGCGGTGACGGCGCCGTCGACGGAGTTTTCCACGGCGACGACGGCTGCATCCGCGCGGCCGGACGAGACGGCCGCGATGGCGTCGGCGGGGGAGGAGACGAGGTGGGGCTGAAAACCCTCGGGGACGAGGGTGTGGGCGGCCTGCTCAGTAAACGTGCCCTGCGGGCCGAGGTAGGAAACCGTGGTCATGGATGTATCTTAATACGGGTGAGGAATCTGCCGATTGTGAGAGATGGCGTGGACACACGTGGCCTGGCGCCGGAGGAGCACGGCTTTGTCAATACGGACGTGCTCCTCCCGGAGGTCGAAGGGGATCTCACGGGGTGGACGATTCCCGCCAAGGATCTCACCGCTGTCGAGGGTCTGACCTGCAGGTTAGGGTCCGTCTACCGGGAGCACATCCCGGATACCACCGACCCCGCGATCCGGGCGCTGCGCCGCCGGGGTGCGACGATCTACGGCAAAACGCAGACGAGTGAGCTGGGGCTTTCGGCTTATTGTGAGCCGAACGGGATGCCCGCGCCGGTGAATCCGCGGTTCCCGGGCGCGACCACGGGTGGTTCCTCCGGTGGCGCCGCCGTTGCAGTCGCGCGCGGTCTCGTCCGCGTCGCCCACGGCACCGACGGTGGCGGCTCGATCCGGGTTCCCGCCGCGGCCTGCGGGGTCCTGGGGCTGAAGTTGGCGCACAACAACCAGGGTGCCGTCCCCACGGGTCACGGTTACCTCGCCCGCACGGTCGCCGACCTGGCCACGGTCACCCGGACTGAGCTTTCGTCTCGCAGCGACGAGCCCCGGGTCGGTTACCTCGTTGAGCCCCTCCACGCCGATGTCGACCCGCAGGACACGGAAAGCACACAAGCCGTCGCCCGCGCGCTCGGCGGTCACGAGGTCCGTCGCCCCTATCCTCGCTCTCACTTTGCTTGCTTTTCGACGCTCTTTTCCTACCGCACTGCGCGCATCCGCGGCCCCCTGCAGCCTCTCGGGGCGTGGCTACGGGACCGCGGCCAGCAGGTCACCTCGGCCGAGTACGTGCAGGCCGCCGAGCAGTTCATGGCCACCGGCGAGATGGTGGAGGCCCTCGGCGTGGATATCCTCGTCACGCCCGTCCTCGCCTATGAACCGCCGCCGATCGGCTTCTTTTCCTCCCTCCACCCGGCGGAGGACTTCGCGGAGCAGACCCGCTGGACGCCGTGGGCGACGCTGGCGAATATGGCGGGTTATCCAGCGTTAACGCTGCCCATCGGCCTGGGTGTGCAGCTTGTTGGTGTGCGGGCATCGCACGAGGAGCTTCTGCGTGTGGCGGCGCGTGTTTACAATGGTGAGTTATGAGTGAATACGCCACGGACCGAAACGGGAACGTGATCCGGGACCGCTACGGCCGTCCCGTGCCCAAGCGCACCCGGACTCCGCTGCAGGAGGCGCGTGGTAACGATAATCACTCCGGGCTCGCCGAGCGCGTCCAGCGCCGCAACAACCCGCCGGTCAACAACCGCGTGGAGCGCGTCCCCAACGCCTCCCGCGAGATTCCCAGCCGCCGCGATTCGCGGATCCCCAACCGGGCCCAGCGGATCGCCCCGCAGGACAACCGCCGCACCCGTCGCACCCGCAGCGGTTGCGCAAAGCCCCTGGCCATTTTCCTCATCGTGCTTTTGGTGGCGCTGGTCGGTGGCGGTGTCTGGGCCGACGGTGCGCTCACGCGTATCGACGCTTTCCCGTCCCGCCACATCGCCGACACCGCCGGCACGAACTGGCTGCTCGTCGGCAGCGACTCCCGTGAGGGACTCACCCAGAAGCAGAAGGATGAGCTCATGACCGGCGACGATGAGGGTGGTTCCCGCACGGACACGATCATGGTGCTGCACCTGCCGATGAGTGGCAAGCCCACGCTGCTATCCATCCCCCGTGACAGCTACGTGCCGATCCCCGGCTACGGCAACAACAAGATCAACGCCGCCTTCGCCATCGGCGGCTCGCAGCTGCTCACCGAGACCGTGGAGCAGAACACGGGCCTGAAAATCGACCACTACGCCGAGGTCGGCTTCGGCGGCCTGGCCAATATCGTCGATGCCGTCGGCGGCGTGGAACTGTGCACCGAGGACCCGATTTACGACGACGTCATCGCCTTCTACCTGGAGCCGGGCTGCCACAAGTTCGACGGCCCGAACGCCCTGAAGTTCACGCGTTCCCGCGCCACCGCCCTCGGCGATATTGACCGCGTCGCCCGCCAGCGCCAGTTCCTCGGTGTCCTCCTCGATACGATGACGAGCCCGAAAACCTTGGCCAACCCCCTGAAGATCGTGCCGCTCGTGACCCACGTGGCGGGCTCCTTCACCGTGGATAATGGCGACCACATCTGGCACCTCGCCCGGGTGGCCTTGGCCATGCGCTCGGGCATCAACGAGCAGACCATCCCCGTCGCCTCGTTTGCGGACACCGAGGTCGGCTCCGTGGTGCTGTGGGATCAGGACGCGGCGACGAAGCTATTTAATTCGCTCAACTAGCTTGTGCGCCGCGGCCCGTGCCGACGCCGGATTCTGCCCCGTCACCAGGCGCCCATCCGTTTCCGTGTGGGAGATAAACGGCACCAGCCCCTTGCTGTACGTGGCGCCCCGCTCCTTGACGGATTGCTCCACGTTGTAGGGGACGATCTCCGCAACACCGGCAAGCACCTCCTCCACCCAGGAGAAACCGGTGAGTTTCTTGCCCGCGATGAGCAGGGAACCGTCGGAAAGCTTCGTCTCCAGCAGCCCACAGTAACCGTGACAGACGGACCCAACCGCGCCGCCGGCCTCGTAAATGTCGCGGATGAGGCGCTGCAACGCATCGCAGCCGGGGAAGTCGTACATGACGGCGTGGCCACCGGTGAGGAAGATGGCATCGAAATCTGCGGCAGACACGTCCTCCAGCGAGGCGACATCGTCCAGCAGCGCCATCTTCTCTTTGTCGTGGTACCACGCGCGTGTCGAAGCATCGAAGTTCGGGAAGCGGATGGACTTCGGCTCCAGCGGCACCGCCCCACCACTGGGGCTCGCGATGACCTGCTCAAACCCGGCATTCATAAACACATCCCAGGAGTGGCTGAGCTCTCCCAGCCACAGTCCGGTACGATGCCCCGGGCGATCAAGGTAGCGGTTAACGCCGGTCACCACCTGCAGGATGCGACGCGGATGCTCGCCCCGCAGCTCGTGTTTGTTCCTCGGCTCAGGTGTCGGCGTATAGCGTATCGACGGCATAATAAGGTGTCCCTTTCAGTTAGTGCACCTCAATTGTGCATGAAATGACCGCGGATCGCAGGGCGTGTAAGCACCCCGGCCCGGCTGGGGATCGCTAACTCAATAATTACCCTGGAATTTGGGCTAATTGTGGAGTTAGGGGGTCCGGGCTGCGTTGGGGGTGCGGTGTCGAAGGTGTGGTCCCGATTTTCGGCATCCAACATCGGGCTGGGGATCGCTAACTCAATAATTACCCTGGAATTGGGGCTAATTGTGGAGTTAGGGGGTCCGGCCTGCGTTGGGGGGTGCGGTGTTGAAGGCGTGGTCCCGATTCTCGGCATCCAACATCGGGCTGGGGATCGCTAACTCAATAATTACCCTGGAATTGGGGCTAATTGTGGAGTTAGGGGGTCCGGCCTGCGTTGGGGAGTGCGGTGTCGAAGGCGTGGTCCCGATTCTCGGCATGAGCTTCCGTTCCAACAGCAGGCTGAGGCCTCGCCAGGCTCGGCGGCGTCAGCGTCCAGCCCAGCACCGGCACCTTCGACAGCAGGTGGAACAGCCAGCCGGACACGAGCGCGATGAGGATAGCGTAGGCGAGCCAGAAGGTAGTGGACTGTGGGCCCGCATCGTCGAGCGCGTAGCGCACCAGGTGGTAGCCCAGGGTCATGCCGATCGGGTGCCCGATGTACATGGGCAGGGTGTGGCGGCCGACGAACTGCAGGTCGTTGGACAGGTGCGGCAGGCGTGTGATCGCGACTGCGACGACGACCGCCAGTGGCAGCGAGAGGAGCTCCCTGGACAAGCGCACCAGCAAGGCAGCCTCGTAGTGTCCGAGGACATCCATGCCTGGCAGGATCCACGGCAGCGCCACACGGTCCGGGTCCACCTGAGCGAAGAACTTGACCAGCACCACGCCCAAGAAGAAGCCCATAGCTGCTGGCAGCCAGCGCGTGACGGAGGTCGCTGTCGCTGCAAAGCGGGAGATCGGGCCACGCAGATGCAGGCCGCCGACGAAGAAGGGTAGGTAAAGGATCAGCATGCCGACGATCGGGATCTTGTCGTGCCAGGGCAACAGCAGCAGCGGCGCGAAACTGGCAGCGATCGCGACCGCCGGGGGCAGCTTGCGCATGGACCACAGCACGAGGTTGAACAGCACCAGAGCCCAGAGGAACCACGCCAGGTTAGCACCGATGAGCATGCGCCACAGGATCTCGGTGGCACCCACAGGGTCGGCGTCGAAGACCAGCTTGAATTCGACGAACTTCAGGTTGATCTCTACCGGCACCCAGACCGCGTAGGGAACGAGGAAGAACCACAGCCGACGAACAAAGAGATCTGTGAGGCTGTAGTTCAGGATCTTGGCTGAGAAGTACCCGGAGACCAGGAAGAACAGCGGCATGCGCAGGGGATCCATCACGGAGTTCGCGCGCGCGAGCAGGGTGTCCATCCCACCCGGCACCGCCAAGCACACGTGCAGCACGATGACACCGAGGATCGACACCCCCTTTGCCACGTCAGGCCACGCCAGGCGCTTCTTCCCCACCCATATCTCCTTTCCCAGTATTAGCGAAACAATATCCTTTCAGGCCGAAAATACGAAAACGAGCATTCAGAAGGACGGCTCCGTTACCCCCGCTTCCCGACACCCGTCAACCAAGGAAAGGAATAAAGAATGGCACGAGGAATCGCTATTATTAGTCCACTAGTCATAGTGGTGCTCACTATCGTTTGCCCAATGGGTCATTAATACAGGGACACCAGCCCATATAGCACTCGCACTTGTGAGAACGTCAGGTTTGATGATCCTTGCCGTAGCTGCTATCGGATCCTCACACATGAGTGCACAGGAGAGCGCGATCCGCACCGTCGCTAACATCGGAATGCTCGTATTCCCAATCCTGGCAATCCTTACTGCGGCCCTATCGAATATTGCTCCTGACAAGCCCGGGCGACGCTGTCAGATCCCAGCTCACTAGTAGTGATACCGGCACATCGCAAGGTAAAGCGCCTCATCGGTGTACTTGTACACAAGGCGGTGTTCGTCGGTGATTCTGCGCGACCAGTAACCGCTGAGCTCGTACTTTAGAGGCTCGGGTTTGCCGATACCGTCGTTACCGTTGCGAGAGATGTCCTTGATCAGCGCATTGATTCGCTTAACGGTTTTCCGATCGGTCTCCTGCCAGTACAGGTAATCGTTCCAAGCTTGCGTACTCCAGATGTATTTCATTCCGGAAGCAGATCTCTTGCGGTGCCATTGCCAGATTCCAACTCCGTGACCGCTTCAAAGAGGAGCTGGGCATTTCGTGGTGAACGCATAAGGTAAGCGGTTTCTCGCAGAGAGTTGTAGTCATCAAGTGAAAGAATAACGGCAGATTCGTGACCGCTACGGGTGATGACGATTTCCTCGCGGTCGTCAACCACCGATTGCAAGACCTCGGCGTATCGCGCCCTGGATTCGGAATATGACATCGTTTTCATGGTGTGCCCCTTCTACATTTCCGTCCGTACAGAAAATTGTACGCGACTTGTGCTCGCCTGATCAAGAGGAAGCTCACTGCGAAGGAGTGCAACAAAGCGTGGCCAACAGGGACGCTAGCAGCGACGCGATAACTAGCTGCTTATTAGATTTTCGAGCGCCTCCGCTTTAAGAGCTTTTGCTCCGAATTTGTGCGCAACGGCGCAATAAGAAATCCTCTATAAAGGCACGGCACGGAGCGAAAAGCACACGTCACACTCGCACTGGTCACACCTTTGTGCGCAACGACGCAATAAGTAGAGGCTTATGGCCTACGTGTCCTCGTCCTTCTTTACCACCTTATCGGCGATGAATGCAGCCAGAATCGGGCCAAGGAAACCGCCAACCACGGGTAGCTATCCGGGTGATGTACCGAAGAGGGGGGAGGTAAGTGAGGTAAGTAGGGCAAATAATCCGAATAGCGGTATTGCGAGCGCGAAAAAAATCACGCTGGAGACGACGAACTGCGTCGGACTCTCCTTTTTCGCTTCATGCTTCAAGGGCACTGGGCGGAGGTTGACGGAGACGGGGAACTGTGCGCTAGTGCGCAGCTGCGCAATAAGTGCGAAATTATAGTAGCAGGTAGAAAGGCTATTGATGTCTCCCGGCCCAGCACTGATATTACCTTTCATTCTTGGGATGCAGGGGGCGAAAGGGGTAGGCCGTACACCCGTATTGAGCCCAGGGATGTTCGCACAGGGGGGATGCTACCAAATCGCGGTACCTTTTGTCTGGGGCGACACGAAAGCCAGCTAACCTACCCCCACCCCAGCTCATGCAGCCGCGCGTCGTCGATGCCGAAGTGGTGCGCAATCTCATGCACGACGGTGATCGCGACCTCCTCCTCAAGCTGCTCCCGCGTCTCGCACCAGTCCTTGAGCGATTCCCGATAAATCGTGATCGTGTTCGGTTGAAACGCACCGAAATACGTCTGCTCCGTCATCGCTTCACCCTGGTAAAGCCCCAAAATGGTGGGGTCCTCCTCGTTATAATCGTCGATCAGGATAACGGTGTTCTCGATCCGATTGATGAGGGCTTCGGGGATCAGCTCAAGGGACTTGTCGACGAGCTCCTCAAACTCGTCGTCGGAAATCTCGACGCTCACTGGGGGTTCCTCAGGGGTCGCCGCTCCGGACGCGGGGCCGGCGGGTTACCGTCGATGGTAAACCCGGCGGGCGCGCTGCCCTGCAGCGTGGAGAATCCGCCCCCTTCCGCCGGGTGGAAGAGTGCGCAGTTGGCGGACTGGCTGCCCGCATTCCAGCTGGCCGTGGGGATCGTCGTCCAGTACACGGCGAGCCAGGAGTTATACAGGTTGTCGTCGCCACCCATGTAGTCCAGGGCCGCCTTCGTGCACACGTCCTTGAGGTGGGCGTCTTGCTCCTCCGTTGTCGGCGGATGGTCGAACACCTCGGAGAGGTTGACGCGGTCGGTGACCTCGTAGGAGTGCGGCTGGCCGCAGTCCACCTTGTGGCTGCCGTTGGCGGAGTCGATGGCCACGCATTCGCCGCGTTCGGCCACGCGTGACTGGTCCTGGTTCTGCGCCTTGCCTGTCGAGGTCGTGATTTTGCCGGCGTCATCGGTGCGCTGCACGCCGCAGAGCATCGTCCGGTCGCCGGCGGTCCAGGAATCGGCGGGTGGCAGGATGGAGGCGATGGAGTACACGCCGGTCGGATCGTATTTGCCGCCGAGGTAGGTGATGGTCTGCTGCTTGCACAGCTCCTCGCGCAACTGCGCCTGCCGGGTGATGTCCGGGGCGGCGGCATCGGTGCCGAACTCGCTGGAGGGGTAGGTGGCCAGGTCCTCGCGGGAGGAGATCTCAAAGCGGTGCTCCTCGGCGCAGTCCACGGTGGTGAAGTTGCTGGTGGAGCCGTCCTCGCCGACATCCCACGTGAGGCACTGGCCAGGGCCGGCGGCGGTGAAAGTGTGCGCCTTCGGCTTCGCCGACGTCGTTACCGTGGTCTCCTCCCCGCCTGTGCGCGCGGGCTCGTCTCCGCCGCGCATCGTTGCATATCCGCCCATGAGCGCCCCTCCCGCCAGCGCCGCGATGAGGGCGGTGTGCAGGATGGTGGAGTCGCGCAAGATATTCATTGCTACATACCCTACTCGCTGTCCTTGCGGGTCACGTGCGAGCGCAGGGTGTAGCGGTCGGCGCGGTACAGGGAGCAGCACCACTCGATGGGGCGCGTTCCAGAGCGGGCGCACCGAATCGTCCGCAGCAGCGGGTCGCCGATTTCTACTTCGAGGGGCCTGGCGACCTCCTCACCGGCGCACACGGCGTTGACGGCCTGTTCCGCATCGGTGATCGGGAAGCCACGGGCGTCGAGGACACGGTAGACGGACGCCTCCACATCGTCGGAAAGCAAATTCGGGAGGAGCGTGGAGTTATACCAGGCGTCGTCGATGCAGTACGGCCGTCCGTCGCCAAGCCTGAGGCGGGTGAGATGAACGTGCGGGGTATCCGAGGTACCGAAGAACGAGGAGACGACCTCGGGGGCGTCCTCCATCTCCGCATGCAACACCTTCGAGGTAGCCTGGAGCTGCTGGGCGCGCATCTCGGAGGAAAAGCTCGCCAGGTTGAGCCGCGTCGCCAGGGGAGTGGGGGCGACAAAGGTGCCTTTGCCGCGGGCGCGGACGAGGTGTCCGGAGGCGACGAGGTCGCCGATGGCGCGTCGTACGGTGATCCGGCTGACGCCGTAGGTCTGCTCCAACTGACGCTCGCCGGGGAGCATATCGCCAGGTTGGAGCTGTGTAGTGCAGAGTTCTTCGAGTTGTTCGCGGAGTTGTTGATGCTTGGGTTTAGCGGCCATAGGGTTCATTATAGGCGCGCTGGTCATAACCTTTATGGTTTAGCGTTCGGGCATGTAGGCTAGTAGCCATGATCGATCTTAAATTTCTCCGCGAAAACCCCGATGTCGTCCGCGAGTCCCAGCGCACCCGCGGCGAGGACCCCTCGCTAGTAGATAAACTCCTCGCCGCAGACGAGACCCGTCGCGACGCTATCCAGAAGGCTGACCAGCTGCGTCAGGAGCAAAACGGGTTCGGAAAGAAGATCGGTCAGGCCTCCCCGGCCGAGCGCCCGGCGCTCATTGAGGAATCCACGGCGCTGAAGGCGCGTCTGAAAGACGCCGAGGCCGCCCAAAAGCAAGCCGAACAAGCAGTTTTCGATATTCAGATGCAGCTCGGCAACGTTGTCGAGGGCGCGCCCGCCGGTGGCGAGGATGACTTCGTCGTCGTCGAGGAGGTCGGGGAGAAGACGACCTTCGATTTCGAGCCGAAGGACCACCTCGACATCGCCGAAAATTTGGACATCCTCGATATGGAGCGTGGCGCCAAGGTCTCCGGCAGCCGTTTTTACTTCCTCAAGGGCCTCGGCGCGCAGCTGCAGCTGGCGATGATGAACCTCGCCGCGCAGAAGGCCATCGAGCACGGCTTCACCCTGATGATCACGCCGGTCATCGTCCGCCCCGAGACGATGCAGGGCACGGGTTTCTTGGGTCAGCACTCGGACGAGATCTACTACCTGCAGGAGGACAACCAGTACCTGGTCGGCACCTCTGAAGTTGCCCTCGCCGGGTACCACTCCGACGAGATCATCGACCTCTCCCAGGGCCCCCTCCACTACGCGGGCTGGAGCTCCTGCTTCCGCCGCGAGGCCGGCTCCTACGGCAAGGACACGCGCGGCATCATCCGCGTCCACCAGTTCGACAAGCTGGAAATGTTCGTCTACTGCAAGCCCGAGGATGCCGAGGCTCAGCACCAGGCGCTGCTGGCGATGGAAAAGGACATGCTCGCCGCCATCGAGGTCCCCTACCGTGTCATCGACATCGCTGGCGGTGACCTCGGCAGTTCTGCGGCCCGCAAGTTCGATACCGAGGCCTGGATCCCCACGCAGAACACGTACCGCGAGCTCACCTCCACCTCGAACTGCACCACCTTCCAGGCCCGCCGCCTGAAGATCCGCTACCGCGACGAGGACGGTCGCACGCAGATCGCCGCCACCCTGAACGGCACGCTCGCCACCACCCGCTGGCTCGTCGCCATCCTCGAAAATCACCAGCAGGCCGATGGTTCGGTCATCATCCCCGCCGCCCTCCGTCCGTTCATGGGAGGTATGGAAAGGATCACCAAGTGATAATCGTCACCGATGTCGACGGCACGCTTCTCGACGACTCCGAGCGCGTCCCCGCCGACACCCTCTCCGCCCTCACGGAGGCTTTAGCCTCCGGTCACCGATTGGTTCTCGCCACCGGTCGCCCGCCCAGATGGCTTTCCGACGTCCTGTCGCAGCTTCCCGTCAAACCCACCTGTATCTGCGCCAACGGTGCCATCATTTACGACTCCGAGCACGACCGCATGGATGCCGTCCACCCCCTCGACCCGAAGGCGATGCGCTCCATCGTCCGCGCCGCCCGCGAAGCGATCCCCGGCATCACCATCGCCGTGGAGCGCGCCGGCAATAGCGCCTTCAACCCGGAGAGCGAACTCTTCGTCGTCACCCCGGACTACGCCCCCACGTGGGACACGGACGCGCCGGGCATGGAGGACGACGACAAGATCCTTCGCATCCCGGCGACGAAGCTGCTGCTCCGCCACGAGGGGATGAGCTCCGCGCAGATGGCTAAGGTCCTGGCCGACCGCATCCCCTCCGACCTCGGCTACATCACCTACAGCGTCGACGAGGGCCTTCTCGAAGTCTCCCACCCCGGCATCACCAAGGCCACCGGGCTTGTGGACCTCGGCTTCGCCCCCGAGGACGTCGTCGCCTTTGGCGACATGCCCAACGACATCGAGATGCTTCGCTGGGCCGGCACCGGCGTCGCCATGCCCCACGCCCCCGCAGAGGTTCAGGAGGCCGCCGACGAGGTCGCCCGCATCCCCGAGGTTCTCGAGCGACTGCTCTAAAACCCGACGAGAGTCGAACACACAACACTGCACACAACACTCGCATCTCATATGGAGTGTTGAGTGTAGTGTTAAACGTTCCCGGTCTAGACCAGCATAACCCCTACCGGTGCAGCTTGTACCGCTGCTTGGGGCTCCTCAATGGCTGAGTCCTTTCGAGAATTCCTTCACCTACCAGCTCTTGCAGTATCCGGCGGGCACCACTGACCGAAATTCCAGCTGCTGCTGCCAACTCACGACTCGATGCAGTAGCGTGTGTCGACGCGTGCTCGATGATGCGATCCCTGCTGGTCACTGTGTCGTGCGCACGCTTTTCTGGCGCAGTTGGTTTACGCATGGGGAAGGTAAGCCGGAACCCGGTAAGTGAGTCTTTGGGAATCGGAGGCGGGAGAAGTTGTTGGTCCAATTGGCTCAGGATTTCCTGGTATCCGCTGCCCCTGTTCTCGGCTACGTACCCTCCACCAGGGTAGGGGCAGGACTCCAGCAATTGGGAAAGATACTGGTTACGGGTGCTGGAAACACCGGCTTTTCCAAGAGTGTCCTCGGTAACCATTCCGTACAGTCCGCCGGGGTTGAAGATCTCGAGCCGATCGGGGTACATGTCCACCTGTACCTGAGCGCCCCTTGCCTGTGGAGAGTAGTCACGGTGCATGAGAGCGTTGGTGATGGCTTCGCGCACTGCGACGGGCGGATAATCTGGCAAATCCTTTCGGAATATCCCATCGATCACGCCACCAATCCGGGAATTCCTTTGTACTGCGTCGACACAGTCATGAATGAGTGTCGGGATCGGGCCAACAAAGCTCTGGTTGTCGAGAAAACGCTGGTTGTTTAGGCCTGTAGCCTTTGAATCGCCGGGGTAGCTGGAAAATGTGACGTTAAGGCGAGGGAAAAACCTCTGTGGATAAATTCCGGTAGTCAAAAGCCCAGCTATCGTTGGCCGAACGTCGCCATCCGCTGTCTCTCTGAGCACATGAAGGTTGATAAGAGCATCTTCATCGGACATGCGAGCGAAGATTCGCCCGTGTACTGTACGTTCTCGCCCTAAAAGAGCCTCGATGATCTCCCGATCCAAGTCCTCAACAGTTGCATCGGGAACGATCTCCAGGTCCCACTCTGGCTGTTGCCGGTTTTCTTCAAGACGGTCAATCTCATACGGCTTGAGGTTCCTATTTCCGTCGTGCGCGCGGGTGTAGCTGCCGTTGTATTTCCCCTGTGCAGTCACGTAGCAGGGCTGCTCCCGTGGGGCGAGTGCTGGAATTGCACCGACAACGACCTGACCATCCTCGAAATCGACGATGTCAATGTCGGGAGAGATGCTCGGTGTGACGTGATCTCTGCAAACCGTGGCGAGTGAATCAGCCATATTCTTGGCTTTGAATCCGTCAACCAGCGTAAAATCTGTGCTTTCGTCGAGGCCGAGGATGATCGTCCCGCCATGCGTATTCGCGAAAGAAGAGACAGTTCTAGCAAGTCTTCTGGGAAGTTCATGGGCTGCGGACTTCACCTCGACATCCATTGTGTCGGTACCGATGGACCGCAACCTCTCCACTAGGTCAACGAGCTGTGAAGATTCCACTTTCACTCCTTCGGAGGGGATAACACTCTACACAACACTCTACACAACACTCTACATACACACCAGGTGTGGAGTGTTGTGTAGAGTGTTTTAGTTTTGGTGCGTTGAACAGGGAATAGTCATTGATATTGTCCCTGATTTGCGCTCAACACTCTACAAACACAACGCATGTGGAGTGTTGTGTGGTGTGTTAGGTGGAGTGTTCGGCACTTTTAACGTCGCTACCTCCGAAGATGACGCACGCAACACTCGCACAGCATGTGGAGTGTTATGTGGCTACCTGCAATAACGAAACACTCAACACTACACACAACACTCGCACAGCGTGTGGAGTGTCGTGTGTAGTGCTCAGCGAAAGAAATGAGCCCAGAGCATTACACGCCTAAGCGCCGATCTTCCGCTCCTCGTGGACCGCATAGCCACCCCACACCATCGACAACGCGGCACCGGTGAGGAAGATCCAGCTCACGCCGGCGGGAATGCCAATTATGAGCACCAAACCGCCTAAGAAAATTGCAAAAATAGCACAGACGGTGATGGGGAAATCCGGGAACACCGCCAGGCTGCCATTGAAAAGCAGAAGGGCGAGCAGCACAACGCTGTACCACGTCACGCCCGAATCAAGAACCATGAGGAGGAATCCGGCGACCCCGAGTACGACGCAGGCGAGTCCGACTTTCTTCAAAGGAGTATCAATTGTAGGGAACATGTGCTCCAGGCTACTTTTTCTCCCCGCCGTTGCACAATTAATAGCCCACAGTCCTAAACTACGTAGTGACCGATAACCGCCGAAAACAAAGGATGTGACTTGTGACAATTCCTGCGTGGGGCCTTATCCCCTTCGTCCTGATGCTCCTCAGCATTGCCATCTTCCCCCTGGTCCCGGCGACCGCGGGCTTCTGGGATAGACCCCGAAACCAGCTGATTGTCGCACTCATCCTGGGCGTGCCCGTCGCCGCGTGGATGATCCTCGGCGGGGAGCCCGCAGCCGTCGTTGGCGCCGCCATTGAATATTTCAACTTCATCATGCTGTTGCTGTGTCTGTTCACGGTGGCTGGTGGCATCTATTTGCGTGGCGACGTGGAAGCGACACCCCGTAACAACACCATCTTCCTCGCCATCGGTGGCGGTATTGCCTCCTTCATCGGCACCACGGGTGCGGCGATGCTGCTCATCCGGCCGATACTTAAAACCAACGAGGAACGCAAGTACGTCGCCCACACTGTTATCTACACAATCTTCATCGTCGCAAACGCCGGTGGTCTGTTGACCCCGCTGGGTGATCCGCCGCTGTTCCTTGGCATGCTCCGCGGCGTGCCGTTCACGTGGACGTTCAGCCTGTTCAAGGAATGGGCATTCGTGTTCATCCTCCTGCTCGTGAGCTACTACTGCCTCGACCGCAAGATCCACGCGATGGAGTCTAAGGAGGACACCGAGCGCGACCGCACGGAGACCGAGCCGATCCACCTCGACGGCAAGATGAACTTCCTTTTCTTCGCCATCATCATCGTTGCCGTTGCTCTTGCTCCCTCAATGAATGCTGAAGCAATCGAGTCAGGCACCGCAACGCTCACGGATTGGATTCCCACCCGCGAGATCATCATGGGGCTTGCCGCACTGGCCTCACTCAAGTTCGGTTCGGATAAGGTCCGCTACGATCTCAACAAGTTCGTGTGGGCCCCGATTCTCGAGGTCGCCGCCGTGTTCGTCGGCATCTTCCTCACCATGATTCCGGCGCTTCGCTACCTCGCCGAGGTTGCCCCCAAGCTTAACCTCAACGAGGCGAGCTTCTACTTCCTCACCGGCTCCCTGTCGTCCTTCCTGGACAACGCGCCCACGTACGCCACGTTCTTCTCCATCGCGGGAGAGCTTCCAGGCGATCCCCGCGTGGCTGGAGTTCCCGAGCACTACCTTGTAGCCATCAGCCTCGGTGCCGTGTTCTTCGGTGCCATGACCTACATTGGCAACGGCCCAAACTTCATGGTGAAATCCGTCGCCGAATCCGATGGTGTGGATATGCCGTCCTTCGGCGGGTACATCGGTAAATCCTGCATCCACCTGCTGCCGGTGCTCGTCGCCGTGTGTGGCTTCTTTGTTGCCCCCGGAGTGATTATGACGCCCATCGCCGTGGTGTGCACGCTCTTTGAGCTGGTCCGTGCCGCGCTTAACTTCCGTGCAGGTAAAAAAGAGCTAGCGAAATAAGCTAGCCCAGCTAGGCGGGGATGTTAGAGGTTCCTAAGAGAACAGGCTGCATCCCCGCTGTGCCTATACTGGCACTCATGAGACAGACAGAGCTGCACGCTCGCTATGAAAGGTATAGCCGAGAAATCGGAAGTACATCCGCCTTAACGCGGCTCTCATCGGCCTATCAGCTGGTATATTTAGGGGATGAACTATCGTTACAGGGGTCCACTTTAGTTAACGATGTTGCTCATTTGCTATTTGATGAAGCCACTCATCCGGATGAAGGAAGCACGTCGGATCCCACGTATTACACGGTTGCTAAATGGGAAATCTTAGGTGCGCTGGCGCGTAGACTCCAACCACTTCAAGAGATTTCCACCTACCTTTGGCGTGCGCCGGAGCAGCCGGAACAGTCTAAGGGAATTGTAAATCTCGGTCTGAATACGCTTTCCCTACATTCGAGTGGCTGCGGTGGAATCAATATTTCCAATAGGAATCTTCGTGAATCATCAATTAGACAATTTCAACTCGTTAACGGTGAGTTCTGTATGGTTCAGCTGTCTGGGTCTCACTTCGATGGGGTCGTGGTAATCGATTCGCGTTTTACTGACTGTGATTTTTCACATTGCAGCTTGACGTGGGGGAACTGTGAGAGATGCACTTTTGAACGGGTAGATTTTTCGGAAGCCTCCATCGATTCTGTGGAGTTTCATCGGTGTACGTTTGTGGACTGCACTTTCCAAGGTACACTGTTTTCTCGTTACACAAGTTTCAGCGCGGAACAGTTCTCGGACTGTCTCCAATATAGAGGTTGCGAATTTATTCCGCCAAATCTTCCAGGGGCTGTTTACAGTGCAGATCTGATGAGACTCTTCCGGTTTTAGAGTGCGTGGGTTTTGCGGCCGATGCTTCCGGAGTGGGTGAGGTAGTGGTTTAGGGTGGAGAAGTGGGGGGCGATTCCTCTCAAGCGCTCGAGTCTGCCATTGATTGCTTCGACGGTTCCATCCGATAGCCCTTCGTTGAAGTAGGCGAGGATGTCAAAGAGGTTTGTGAGGGCTGTGTCCTAGTTGAGTGAGCTATGGATAGATTTTGGTCATGGCTTTCAGCTGGTAGATAATATCATGCGTACTTGTTTGCGCTGCCTTTTTTATTTGGGTATCACAGACGATGATCTACTTATAGGCGCACCAGACGACCTTTAGCTGCAGATGGCCAGGATCGTCGGGGAATAAGGTTCCAAGCTGGTTTTCGGCCGAGGCGCCTATCGTTTCTTAGAGGTGAGAAGTGCTTTTAGGCACTTGTTTAACGGGTCATCTTCTCGCCCCCTACAGTGGTATTTCTCCTGTTGGAAGCGTGGATGAACGGCGGTGAGTCTGCCGGCTGCAAGATGCACCACGTGGAAGGTGGTCATCGCCCGTCGTACTGTAGGTAAGTGCTCTTTGATAGCGGTGGCGTAGCTGGAAAAATGGATACCACTGTTCACAACTTGCGGGTAGCCTCATAACTGTGATTTATAGAGGAAGAAAAGAAAGGACTTTTTTGGGTCGGCCCTCTTCATTGTCTAATGATTCTTTTGACGTGGGTGTAGTCACCGCGTGGTGCGAGCCATCGGAGTCTGGGAACCATACTCGACCGGTTCGTTCAGTCTGTCCGGACTACGTCAACGATACGAGCAGATTTGGTAGCGTCCGATGACGGCTAACGAGGATTTTGACCTTGCGGTTGAGCTTCTGAAAGCATCGGAATGTAAACTCCGCCGGGAGGGAGTGAACCGTCTACTGGGCTATATTGACTCTCGTGGCGCGGAAGCAAAAAGCGAGGCCGTCAGCCATCGTGTACAGGACGCTTTCAACGTGTTAGCGATGTTTCTGCACACAGATTGTGGTTGCCCGGGCATGGATCGAGGCCTCTCAGAGGAACAACGTAAATTTGCTCTAGGCGGAGCTCCACTGGCTCGCCCCTACCGTGCATTTACGCAGCTCCACCATGAGTGTCAGTGGGATCCAGTGAGCTTCGGTGTGACCGGGATCTGCGAACGTATCGACGAGCGGTTGTACTTCGGTCAGTCGCCCAATGTTTTGGAGCAGGCCACAATCCTAGGCCGGATTGCCAACGTGAAACTGGTTTCGATTCCCGTGCGGGTGTCTTTTGCTGGACTGAACCTTCCCTATCTCCAGCTTTCGGGTATTTCGCTCGATGACCTATCCTTTCATGAGGCTTTCCTCAATTCAGCTTGTCTGCGGGATGTTTCCGCTCGCCGTACTAACTTCTCTGTCTCACATTGGGATGGGGGTATTGCTGGGGGAAATTTCACTCGTTCGCGGTGGGTAGGTGCATATGTACCGAACTGTACCTTTTCTGGGGTCTTCGCCCATGCGCATTTCGATGGCGCTGAGCTACGAGGTGCGAGCTTTCGTGGAGCGGATTTGCTCTTCGCTCACTTTCACCGAGCAATCATTTCCGGTGCTGAGTTTTCTGGCTGTCGGGTTCATACCTCGGTTTTTGATGGTGCATTTGTTGATGAGCAGACCATCTTTCCTGATGGAATGTCGATTGTGAAAGACGGCTTCGAGTTGGTATCTAGTCGTTGGCCGGGAATTCAAAGGGAAGTCGATGCAAATCTTGACATCGATGAGGTGGAAGAAAATGAAAAGACTTTCCGCACTCCTCCTATGGAGCTCAAAGAATACGACGCAATAGGTGCAAGCCCCACTTTCCTCCCCTGGCATTCTTAGGGCGCACTAGCCACTCATACTCCGAAGTATACGATCCCGCAGTCCGCCGAGCTAAGTGCATGTGTCGTGGCGGTGTCTGCGGGGGCGCTCAGTGGTGTGGAGCACGTAGGAATACTTAGTCTCGCGCGCGGCGGGACAGGTAGTTGCCAAGTGACTGGATTCCCTGCACCACAACGATGAGAATGATGACGGTTATCACCATGGCGACGGTATCAAACTGCTGGTAGCCGTAGCTCAGCGCGAGGTCGCCCACGCCGCCACCCCCGACGTAACCGGCCATAGCGGTGGCGGAGATGAGTCCCACGGTGGCGGTGGTGAGCGCCAAGATGATGGACGCCTTGGCTTCCGGCAGGAGGAAGTAGCGGATGGTCTGCCACAAGGTTGCCCCCATGGAATCTGCAGCCTCAATGATGCCGGCGTCCACCTCGAGCAGGGACTGCTCGATGAGCCTGGCAACAAACGGAGCGATGTAGATGGTCAGTGGCACCAGTGCTGCTGTGGTGCCAATGGAGGTACCTGTGATGAGCCTCGTCAGTGGCACAATGGCCACCATGAGGTTGACGAAGGGGAGCGAGCGCAGGATGTTCACCACCACGTTGACCACCTGGTAAATGGCAGGCTGCGGGCGCAGCCCGCCGGGCCGGGTGATCACCATCAAAAGCGCCAGCGGGATACCGATGAGAGCGCCAATGGCTAGGGCGATTCCCACCATGTAGGCGGTTTCTGCCCCGGCGTTGAGGTACATTTCTGGGGTCACACGGCTCATCGGATAACCTCCACTGAGAGTCCGTCGGTATGTGAAATAAGGGCAATTGCCTGGTCAGCGCCCGGATTGTCCAGCCCGATGAGCATGGATCCCACGGTGGTGCTGCGCAGTGGCAGGTCGTTTGCCTGCAAAAGTGAGGCACGCACGCCGAGGTGGGCGAGCTTATCAAATAGCGATCGCGCGGCGCCGTCGCGGTGGTGTACTCGGATGAGCCGCTCAGCGTCGCTGTCAGCGTCTGCTCGCGGCACCGTGGTGGCCACAAACTCGCGGGTGAGCTCCTGCTGAGGGCTGGAAAACACATCCTCCACCGGGCCATGCTCAATGAGGTGGCCGTGTTCGAGCACGGCGACCTCATCGGCGATGCGGGCGATGACGTCCATCTGGTGCGTGATGATGAGGACGGTGATCCCGAGCTGCTCGTTGATCTGCGTGAGCAGGTCAAGAATCTGCCCGGTGGTCATGGGGTCGAGCGCGCTGGTCGGCTCGTCGCAAAGCAATAAACGTGGACGGGTGACAAGCGCACGGGCGATGCCCACGCGCTGCCGTTGCCCGCCGGACAGTTCCTGCGGCTTGGCGTCGGCCTTGTCGCCGAGCCCGACGAGCTCAAGCGCGTCGTTCACCCGCCGCGCATCGCGCGTCCCCTCTAAGATGAGGGGCATGGCGACGTTCTCCGCGACGGTT
>NZ_KV821080.1:33541-35715 GCF_001815555.1 Corynebacterium sp. HMSC073D01
GTCTCCAGTCCATTAACGGTGCGAAGCAACGTGGACTTTCCGGCACCCGAGGTCCCCACAACGCCGACGATGGAGTCATCGGGAACGCTGAAGGTGACGTTATCCAGCGCGGTGACGCCGTCGAACTGCCGTGAGACGTGATCGAACTCTACTGCCATGGCCTAGCCTCTGAGTGAATCGGGGATGAACCAGTAGTTGTTAGCGTTCTGGTCCTCCACGGACTGCAAGAACTCGGGGTCGCGGTAGGCCTTCTTCACGGCATTGACCCACTCCTCGTTGACCTTGTCCTCGGTGGTCGTGGCGTTGAGGATGAGCTCGGGGCGCAGATTCTCCTGGAAAAGCTGCAGCTTGGGGTCAACCTTGGAGGCGTAGCTCATGGAGCCGGGAATGACGCCCCAGTCCACGTCCGGCAGCACGCGCGGGATGCCCGCCGAATCCATTGGTTTGAAATCAAGGTTGTGCGGGTTATCCGCGACATCTTGCACCGTGAGGAGGGCCGGGTTAGCCTCCGGCTTGAGCGTGATCTACCCGGCGTCCTTGAGCAGGTTGAGCGCGCGCGACAAGTTCGACGCATCGATTGGGATGGCTACGGACTGGCCGTCTGATACCTCATCGAGTGACGCGTGGCGCTCCGAGTACAGGCCCGCCGGGACGGTGGGGATGTCGGTGAAGGTGACTAGGTCTGCGCCCTTTTCCTCGTTAAAAACCTTGGTGTAGGCGGAGTGCTGGTCAACGTTGAGGTCCACAGATCCCTCAGCCAGTGCGGTATTAGCTTGCATCAGATCGGAGAAGTCGGTGTATTTCACCTCGTAAACCGTCCTCTTTTAAGGATGGGCTCAATGCCGTCCTTAAACAGGACCGAGTACGGCCCCGGCGAGGTACCAACCGTAATGGTCTTGCCGTCTGTCTCCGTGTTACCGGCGCACGATGCGAGCCCAAAGCTCATGGCTACGGCGCTGGCGAGCGCGATGATCTTCTTCGCTACTAACTTCTCCGTGTACTAATCGGTCTAGAATGGAAAGACTACCATGGCTATAGGATTAGAACAGGAAAGGGGTATGAGTTATTCCGGTGGTGACCTTTCTTATTGTTGTGAATGTCTTTTAGTACCAAGGGGTAAGCGTTGTCAGGTTGTTTCCGTAGTCCTCCCCGTGGATGATTGCTCCACCAAAGTGGGTGAACTTGTCGATCGGGCTCGATTCCTTGTGTGACAAAACGGTTCCCGGCCATCTCTGGTTGATGTAATCTAGACCGTGGGAGGCGATCGTTGTCCCATCAGGGAAAATGGTGGTCTCGTCCACGTTCGCTCGTGAGAAAGCATGGGAGTGAACCCGACAACCACGCAAGTTGGCTCCCTGGAGATCGGTCCGAGTGAAGTTCGCAAAAAGTAGATCGCTACCGGAGAAATCGGAGTGGGATAGATCCGCGATATCAAAATGTGCGCGGTAGAAATCACCGTTGAACCTGGAGTAAGGCATGAATGCGGCGATGAAGTGGCTACGCTGGAAATCGCCGTTAAACAGACCGTGATGGCAGTTCGCTTTATGGAAAATAGCCCGTCTTGCTGTGATATCAACGAACGTGGACCTGTTTAGTACACTGCACAGAAACGAAATGTCATTGAGACTGACCTGTTCTAGTTTGATGTGTGGCAAACGGGTGTATGCAAATCTGACGCGCATGGGGCAATCCGATAGCAACACGTTGTAGCGCGGGACGAGCAATTGGAGAGCTGGTTGAGCGAAGAATAGCGATTGGGTAATTCGCTCTGCAATACCCTGTATAGCTGCGGAAACGGGATCCCAGTTGCATTCGTGGAAAAGACGATCGAAATTATATTCCGCTTCTACCCCGGCTCGAACCGCCAGCCGCCATTGGCGTGTGTTTGAAAGCTTCCTGTTACGAGGGCACCCCAGATTTGAGTGGGCAAACAATGTGAGGGTGGTAACGATATGTTGGGCCCGTTCGTAAGCATTGCCGCTGACGTACCGGTCAAGCAGGCTAAGCAGGCCGTCGACTCCGTAACGTTGGTCCTGACAGGTAGAGGATGAGAGGGCTTTGAAATAGTCGTTGGTTTCTACCACAGGTCGCCTAATTTCTTAAAGTCATTAACATAATCTGGGCACTGGGATCGCTGTGGTTGGAGCTGACCCCGTTTGTGTGGACACCCTGAT
>NZ_KV821081.1:0-396 GCF_001815555.1 Corynebacterium sp. HMSC073D01
GATTTGGTTGGGTTGGTAGCGGCGGCCGGTGTCGATGTGGTGTTCGGCGATGATTTCTCCGGTTTCGGCGTTGGAGGTTACGGCGTGGGTGCCGTGGATGACGGTGAGTGTGGGGGTTGCTTCGTGTGCGCGTCCTATGCCTAGGTAGCGCATGTGGCCTGCGAATCGGAGGGTGATTCTTCCTGCTTTGTCTACTTTGTCGTGTCTGACGCGGTTGTCTTCTGTGACCAGTGGTTGTGGGCTGGCTTTGGGTAGTGTTGTGTATGCCTGGTGGGGTGTTTGTCGTCCGAGTGCCCTGTGGGGTCGTTCGTGGTTGTACCAGTGGCGAAATTCGTCGAGGAGTTTTTGCATGTCTTTGACGGTTTTTGCGGGTGGTCGTGCGCGGAGCCATTTTTT
>NZ_KV821082.1:0-84470 GCF_001815555.1 Corynebacterium sp. HMSC073D01
GTTTTGAGGGGATTTATGGAGTTAGCGATCCCAGGGCGATCCCAGGGCGATCCTGAGGCGATCCCGGTGCGATGCTGGGATGCGGGGTGGCGGCGGGTGCCGGGTGTGCCCGGTCCCTTAACTCGCGAATTGGGTTGATTTTGATGGGAATTGTGGGGTTAGCGTTCCCGAGAATCATGCACAGCCACCAAGGCCAAAGCAAATCCCCCACAGCCACCAAGGCCAAAGCAAGCCACCAAGCGCCAAGCAAACCCCAAAGCAGCCACCCGGAAAAAGGTAGGCTGAGGGCTATGCGTGGTGATGGCAACGGTTTCGTGGATGGTTCGGATGGCGTGCGCCGTTGGGGGCGGTTCGGATCTGCGGGGTTATTCCTGGTGTCTGGCGCGGATACGGTGCTCCTGCAGCACCGGGCGCTGTGGACCAACATGGGTGGGACGTGGGCGTTGCCCGGGGGCGCGCGGGATTCACACGAGAGCGCGCGCGAGGCGGCGCTGCGCGAGGCGGAGGAAGAAACGGGGATGGACGTGGGTCTCGTTCACGTGATTGAGGAGCTGGTGACCACGCGCGTGGATGGGTGGACGTACACCACCGTCGTCGCGCGGTGTGCGGAGGAGCTGCCGGTGATGCCGAATGCGGAGAGCTTGGAGCTGCGGTGGGTGCATGTGAATAGCCTGTCAAAACTTCCGTTATTGTCCCCATTTGCTAACAGTCTGCCTAAACTCACACAATTGGTTATGCGCAAAAGTAGCTAACGTGTAAAAATGGTGGTCATGATCGAAGTCAACGGATTGACAAAAGTCTACGGGTCCACCGTTGCCGTCGATGACCTAGCTTTTACTGTTAAGCCCGGAGTCGTGACTGGCTTTCTTGGGCCGAACGGTGCGGGGAAATCGACAACAATGCGCATGATCCTGGGACTTGACAAGCCCACCAACGGTTACGCCACTATCAATGGCCAGCCGTACTACAAGTTGAAGAATCCCCTTCGCACGGTGGGTGCCCTCCTCGATGCCAAGGCTGTGCACCGCAAGCGCTCAGCATACGCACACCTCTCCTGGATCGCGGATTCTAATGGTATTCCTCGTTCCCGCGTCAATGAGGTGCTTGACTTGGTGGGGCTTTCCGAAGTTGCCAAGCGCCCGGCCGGCAAGTTCTCGCTCGGCATGGGGCAACGTCTGGGGCTCGCCGCCGCAATGCTCGGCGACCCTGAGGTTTTGCTTTTCGACGAGCCGGTCAACGGCCTTGATCCCGAAGGCATCCGGTGGGTCCGTGGCTTCCTCCGCAACCTTGCGGCCGAGGGGCGCACGGTTCTGGTGAGCTCTCACTTGCTCAGCGAGATGTCGCAGACCGCCGACCGCCTCGTCGTTATCGGCCAGGGCAAGCTTGTTGCAGACACGACCACCCATGAGTTCCTCAAGCGTTCCTCCAAGGTCTCCGTCCGCGTGCGTTCCCCACGCCTGGAGGAGTTCCGCAGTGCCTTGGCGCTGAAGTCGATCCCGTTTACCGACGGCACCGACGAGGATGAGCGTCCGTACGTCCTCGTGAAGGACAAGAACTCCGACGAGGTTGGCGAGGTTGCCTTCGCCGCCGGCGTTCCGTTGGGCGAGCTCACGGAGGTCCACGATTCGCTTGAGGACGTCTTCATGCAGGCCACCTCCGACTCCGTGCAGTACCACGGCGAGGCTTCAGCGGCAGCGAAACCGAAGCCGTCGCAGCACGCGTTGAATGAGAAGGAGCAGTAGAGACCATGTTCGCGCAAACACTGAAATCCGAATGGACGAAGCTCTGGTCGGTGAACTCCATCTTCTGGACAACCGGCGTCTACCTCGTTCTCTGTGTCGGCTTCTCGGCTCTGACCGCCCTGCTCGTGCGGATGGATCCCAACCAGGCCTTGAGTTTTTCCGTTGACAACCTCCTCGTCCTCGTCGGCCAGGCAGGCTTCCTCGTGCTCGCCATCCAGGCCGTGCTCGTGGTGACCAACGAATACAGCAACAATTACCAGTCCGCCACCTTCCTGGCCACCCCGAACCGGCCGCTGGTGGCGCTGGCTAAGTGGCTCATCTACGCCGTGTTCGCGGCGCTGCTCACCTTCATCACCGTGCTGCTGTGCCTGTACATGGCCAAGTTCATCGTCGGTGGCGCCATCGGCGAGTCCCTCGACGTGTGGGGCGACGAGCGCTCCCAGCGCTTCATGTGGCTCTACCCGTTCCAGGCCATCGTGTACGTCACCGTCGGCCAGGCGCTGGGGTGGCTCACTCGCAGCACCGCAGGCTCCATCGCCATCGTGCTGCTCGCCTCTATGATCGAGGGGCTGCTCGGCCTGCTGCCCAAGATCGGCGAGCACATCTTCTACCTCATGCCGTTCACCAACTTCAACGCCTTCATGAGCAAGCACGACGTGACGCACATGATGACGGGCAAGACGGCGCCGTGGGGCTGGGAGGGTTCCCTGTGGTACTTCCTCGCGCTGCTCGCGGTACTGGTCATCTGCTCGATGATCTCGCTGCAAAAACGGGACGTGTAGAGCCCGTGTAGAACCACTGTGTGGATAGGTTAACCGCAACGCCTGGTGCGTTGCGGTTTTTTAGATCGGGAGACATAGCCGGGCTAGGTGTGGTCGATTGTGTGCGCTAATTTGCACATATGCCAAGGGCTAAGGGGAAAATTTAGATACGATGCTTGCATGGACAGTGTGAACCGGAAAATCATCGAGATGCTGCAAAACGATGGCCGGGTGCCGTATTCGGATATAGCCGCGTATGTCAACCTCAGTGAGGCGGCGGTGCGAAAACGCGTGAAAAAGCTCGAAAGCGAAGGGGTCATTGATATTGTCGCGGTCACCGACCCCAAGCAGATGGGGTTTCCTAGGCAGGCATTGGTTGGTATCACCGTGGATGGCGACGTGGAACCGGTGCTTGCCCACCTGCGGGAGCTGGAGGAGGTCACCTACCTTGTCGTGACCACGGGGCGCTATGACATCCTTGCTGAGATCGTCGCCAGGTCAGACGCTCACCTTAAAGAAGCCATATATAAGAAGGTTCGCGCCACCGATGGGGTGCGAAGCACGGAGACCTTTCAGTACCTGGAGATAAATAAACAAATTTACAATTGGGGTGTTATCTAGCAGTTTTAGGTACGTAAAGGGTATGTAAAACAATAAAAAAGTACGGAAACCGTTCCTTTTGGCGGAAGAATTCGCTAGGCTCGTTGGGGTACACACTCTCGTAATCCATCCCAAGGAGGAGAAAACCGTGACTGTATCACTGGATGAATCCCGTATTGCTAATCTCATCGAGGAGCAGGAGAAGATCCTCGATGCCAATACTCAAAAGTCAAAGCAGATGTTTGACGGCGCCGAGCACCTGTCCAATGGCGTTGCTTCCAGCTACCAATCCCGTGACCCGTGGCCCATCTACATCGACCGCGGCCAGGGCGCCAAGATTTGGGACGTGGACGGCAACGAATATTGGGACTTCCACAATGGCTACGGGGCTATGGTGCAAGGCCACGGGCACCCGGAGATAGGCAAGGCTATCAATGAACGGTGGCCCAAGGGATCCCACTTTGGTTCCGCCACAGAAGATGACCTCATAGTCTCCACCCTCCTCGCCGAGAGGTTCGGCCTCCCCAAGTGGCGTTTCACCAACTCGGGTTCGGAGGCGACGATGGATGCCATCCGCATCGCCCGCGCATACACCAAGCGCGATACGGTGATGAAGATTTTCGGTTCCTACCACGGCCACCACGATACGGTCATGGTATCCATCGGCATGCCGTACGACAACATTGGCCCGCGCGATCACTACAACCAGCTCCCCTACGGTGGCGGCATCCCGCAGGCCACGGTGGATATGACAGTCCCCGTGCCGTTCAACGATGCCGAGGCGATGGAGAAGCGCATCATTGACCTGGATAAGGAAGGCCGCAAGCCTGCCTGTGTCATTATGGAGGCCGCCATGATGAATCTCGGTGTGGTTCTTCCGGAACCGGGTTACCTTGAGGCGGTTCGTGACATCACCAAGCGCCACGGTATCGTCCTCATCTTCGACGAGGTGAAGACCGGACTGTGTATCGCAGCAGGTGGCGCGACGGAGAAATTCGGCGTCACCCCGGATCTTGTCACGCTTGCCAAGGCTCTCGGCGGCGGACTCCCGGCCGGTGGTATCGGCGGGTCCGAGGAGGTCATGCGCGTGGTGGAGGATCACACCGTGTATCAGGTAGGCACCTACTCCGGCAATCCGTTATCCATGGCAGCTGCTCGTGCGTCGCTGGAAAAGGTACTCACCCCGGATGCCTACAAGCATCTCGACCACCTCAATGACCGCATCCTCGCTGGCTGCGACGCCGTAATTAAGAAGTACGATATCGCCGCGTACACCGTGGGCATCGGCTCCAAGGGTTGTGTCACCTTCGCGCCGGAAAAGATCACGGATTACGAGTCCTACGCCCGGCTCCAGGCGGGTCCCATCACCGACCTTGCCTGGCTGTGGAACATGAACCACGGCATTTTCATGACCCCTGGCCGTGAGGAGGAATGGACCCTCTCCGTCACACACACCGACGAGGCTATCGATGCCTACGTTGATGCGTTCGATTCTCTCCTGGCTGAGGTAACAAAGTAGCCCGTCACTGCTTCATCACTCGTCCTTTCTTAAAGCCCCATCGGATTATTTCTACCGATGGGGCTTCTTTCTGTGCATGTTCGTTTAGATGAACTGGATCCCTCGCAAAAACTATTGATTATCGTCCAAAAAATCTCCGGTTTTGGGACGTCGTTTGGAGTCACGCTGGAACGTGCACTGTGCGCTGTCATTGTAACCGGAGGGAATGGGGGACGCGGGGGATCGACTGGGAAGTTGAAAACTTTTTGAGAAAATGAAAAATTCAAGTCAGCGAGACCCGCAATAGGCTCGATGTACTTTCTTCAACCTTGATTTAGACACCGTGGCGATGTGAAAAGTGACCCACTTCACGCATCATGGGGCTACCGCAGATGAAAACTCCCCGGCGCCATATGCGTCCGGGCCCGGTTAGGAGGAGGAGAATATACCTCACTCTTTGACGTTGGTGCGGTAGCGGATCGACCAACACGCTGACAGCTACAAGTGCTGTTACTTCCCAAGCGGATATTTAGGTCAAGAAATAGATCCCAGGAATATTTAGTCATGGCTTTCGCCCCACATCGGTGAATACCCCGGAAAGAAGGAGAGGGAAATGTCAGAGAAAGAAATACAAGTGGGCTATGTATGGGATACCCTCTACGGTTGGCATGACACGGGTACTGGCGGAGACATGCCATCCGATCCAGCCCGTGGACTCCAACCGGTGTACAGGCATTACTCTTCGCCGGAACCGAAGCGCAGGCTTAATGAGCTCATCCAGGTATCTAAGCTCAGCCGTGAAATCCAGCACATGCGGGCAATCCCCTGCACGCGAGAGGATATTCTTCGCGTTCACACGGAGGGTCATTGGAACCGTATGGTAGAACAGTCCGCATTGCCTAAGGGAGGGGACTGTGGTGACGGCGCCTCACCGTTAGGGCACAATGCTCTCGATATTGCGGTACTTTCGGCCGGTGGTGCGATGGTGGCTGTCGATGCCGTACTCGATGGCCAAGTGGACCGCGCCTACGCGCTTATTAATCCACCAGGTCATCATGCATGTAAAGACAAGGGAATGGGGTTTTGTATGTTCAATAACTCCTCCGTAGCAGTTGCGCATGCGTTAGAAAGAAATGACGTTTCAAAGGTCGCAATTGTGGATTGGGATGTCCATCACGGCAACGGCACCCAAGACATCTGGTGGGACAACAGCAACGTCCTCACCATATCTATTCACCAGGATCGGAACTATCCAGTGAATAGTGGTTTCGTTGATGAAATTGGAAGCGGGGCCGGTACCGGTTTCAACATCAATATCCCACTTCCCCCGGGAAGTGGAGATGCGGTGTACTGCCATGCCATTACTGACATTGTGGTGCCAGCATTGGAGGATTTCAGCCCCGACCTGATCGTGATTTCCAGCGGCTATGATGCAGCAATGATGGACCCATTGGGGCGGATGATGGTCACCGCTCAAGGATTCAATAATTTGACTCGGAAAATGGTGTCTGCTGCGGAGTTGCTGTGCGATGGAAAGTTAGTGTTCATTCAGGAAGGTGGCTACTGTCAGTATTACGTTCCTTTCTGTGGATTGGCAACGCTTGAGGCGTTAACTGAAAAAAATTCTGGATTTGCTGATGGCTATTCCTATATCGTGGAAGGACAGATAAGGTCCGAAGTAAACGAAGAGCAGAAAAAGTTTCTCACGGCAGCTCGTGATGCCTACATGAATTCACGTGACCAGCGAAAGGCTACGTAAACATGCGGACCCTGAAAACACACCACATCGTTTTCCTGGTCTGTGCTGCTGCCGCCCCACTTACCGTTGTTTCCGCTGGTGTTACTGCTGCGTATGCTGCCTCTGGCCTCGCGGACGTTCCGCTCGGTTACCTCATCTGCGGCGGTCTGGTGGCGATGTTTGCCCTTGGGTTTTGTGCGATGGCAAAGGAAATCCCGAATACCGCTGCGTTCTTTTCATATGTTTCTGCGGGGCTAGGGGAAAGCCACGGTCTGGCGGCATCCTGGCTTGCCATTATCTCCTACTCCATGATGCAGACTGCACTTGTGTGTCTTCTGGGGTTCATGGCGGAAGACCTCTTACTGAGGGTCACCGGGCGTAGTGTTACCTGGGTTTTATTCTCCATAGTGGCGGTGATACTCGTTGGGACTCTGGGAGTAAGGTCCGCTGACCTCGCTTCTCGGATTATCGGATTTCTCCTTATACTCGAATTTTTAACGGTGTTGTTTTTCTGCATCGTCGTACTGATCAACAGGGGCCACGATCTCGCCGTGGGCACTTTTTCCCCGATGTCTCTTATCGGTGGCGGTACAGGGACGCTCCTTGCTTTCACCATTGCCGGATTTATGGGAATCGAAAGCAGCTCCATGTATGCAGAGGAAACTGAAGACCCGGGAAAGACGATTCCGCGGGCGACCTTGATTTCCATTGCGGTTATTTCGGTGTTTTATGGCTTCTCCTCGTGGGCAATTGCACAGAGCGTAGGGGAAGACAACGTGATTACCGCCGCTCAGGAGCAGGGTTCAACGCTATTTTTCACTTACCTCGGTAGTCATGGATTTACTGCGCTGGTACCGTTCCTACAGGCCTTGCTCGTCACCTCGTTGTTTGCAGCGGTGGTTTCCTTTCACAATTCCATCTCGCGGTACCTCATGGCCTTAGGGAGGGAGCATGTGTTGTGGAAGTCTCTGGGGCGTGTGACAGCTGATGGTGTGCCAAGGACGGCCTCAGTCTCTCAATCATGTTTAGCCATCGTGGTCGTGATAGCAATGTGGTTGACACAAAAGACTTTGTATATGGCCGATTCGTTCCCTTCCGACATCGTGTTTTCGTGGGCGAGTAACGCCGGCGGATTCGGGTTGATCTTCCTATTTTTGGTAACAAGTATCTCGGTTCTGCGGTATTTCACGCGGAGGGAAAGAAAATATTCGTCTTTCATTACGACATATTCTCCGGTTGTTGCCATCGTTGGTTTCGGTGCGATGTTTGTCCTTGTCCTTCTCAATTTCAAAAATCTAATCGGTGATGCAGAGCTCTGGTACCTGGTGTTTGTTATCCCTGGTGTGATTTTGAGTTGTGGCATCGCAGGTTTTGCACGTGGGGAGTATTTGAGAAAGAAACGACCAGCCATTTATCAAAATATAGGCAGTGGGCATAGTCCAGAATTGCCTTGTGGCGAGAGCCTGGGTAAGTGAGGGGTCTGTTTCGGCTTCGCACGAAAAGACCAGCGAATGACGAACACATTGTTTGGGGAGTGAGCTGTGGATGAAGTGGGGACTCAGCAGGGACTTGGGGCCTGCTGCAGTGGACGAGATGTCTAACAAGAAACTACGAAATGTACGTTACGGCCCTATGGTGCGGTGTTTTGTCCCCCTACGCTGGCAGTAATAAATATGACGCGCATCACAAGGAGGTCGGCTGTGGCGTTAGAAGTGGCGGGAACCACCCCGCGGGAACAGCAGGTGGAAATAGAACAGGTATATGAGCCCGGCGGGACCAGCAGCGCTCAGACCGCGCATGATGCGAGCATCCACCACAACTCGATCACGCCCCTGCAGGGCGTGGCGATAATCTTCGGTACCAACATTGGCGCGGGGATTTTGAGCCTGCCGTACGCGGCCAAGGACGGGGGCTTCGCGTCACTGGTGCTGGCCCTGGTTATTGCCGGAACGCTCACCACATTCTCCATGCTCTACGTGGCAGAGGTGGCGCTTCGAACCAATAAGCCGCTGCAGCTTTCGGGGCTGACGGAAAAGTACCTCGGGCAGGCTGGACGGTGGATAGTGTTCACCGCCGTCATCATCAACGGCGTAGGCGCACTCATCGCCTACGCCTCCGGATCCGGGTCACTTATCGCGAGCTTGACGGGGCTTCCAGAATCCGTGGGCACGGTGGTGTTCTTCGCGGCGGGCGCGGCAATTATGTGGCTGGGCCTCCAAGCCACCGGCGTGGTGGAGGGGGCCATCACCACCGCGATGGCGGTGATACTTGCAGTACTCATCGGGTGGACGCTTCTCGGTCCTGGCATCACCCTTGGTAACCTGTGGGTATTTCGTCCCGGGTTTATCATCCCCATCGTTAACCTCGCCGTGTTCACGTTTCTCGCGCAGTACGTGGTGCCGGAACTCGCCCGCGGGATGAAGGACCACCGCGCGGGGGCCATCCCCGTCACCATCGTTGTGGGCATGTGCATCACCGGGTTTACCCTCGCAGCCGTGCCGTTTGCCGCACTGGGCCTTTTGGGAACGCAGGTGACGGAGGTTATTACGCTTGCCTGGAGTGAGCGCTTGGGGCATGCGGCCTTTATCATGGCTAATATCTTTGCGCTGTGCGCGATGATGACATCGTTTATCGCCATCGGGTTTACCACCATGCGAAACGTGCTGGACATCTTCCACTGGCCGGAGGAGGGACTCTACCGGCATGTGGGGATCGCCATGACGGTGTTCCCGCCGCTTATCATCTTCTTCTGCGGGTTCCACGGTTTTGTCCAGGCGCTCACCTATACCGGTGGTTTCGCGGGCGCGATCATCTCCATCGTCCCCGTCATGCTCCTCACCGCTGCACGACGTTTCGGTGATGTCTCACCGGCGTGGGCGAACACGTGGCAGGCACATCCGCTTATCCGCGGCGCAATCATCGTAGTGTACGGGCTCGCGTTTGTGTACACGGCCCTGAGCATTACTGGAGTGGTGGGTTAAATTCCCGCATGCGGGTGGCAAAAACGAGGGTGAGCTCGGCGCGGGTGAGTGGGTGCGATAGGTCGGTAGACAAAAGCCCCTCCGCCTCGCCGATCCGGGCGCGCATGGTGTGTCGGTGAATGCCGAGGCGGTCGGCGGCGGCGCCGAGGTTACCGTTTTCAAAAAGAAAGGCCGCCACCGCTTCCTTGAGCTCGTCGGCCTTGGCGGAGTTCGCTAGTTTCTCCTCCACCTCCATGAATCGCCCCTGCGTGGCGGCGGTGACGGTGGGGGAGAAAAGCCATTGCGGTGCGTGTCCGCCCGGCTTGCCATAGCCGGCCGGGTTGGTGCGTGCCTCGGCGATGAGCTTGTCCACGCTGTGCCCCGTGAGCGCACCCAAAGGAATCGGTGCTCCTATTCCGAGTCTTACTTGGTCGTGCCACTTTTGAAAATTCTTCACAATCTCCGCCTCACTCGTGGATCCACGCACGAGGTACAGGGTGGTGTTGGGTGCCACTTCCGCCACAAAAAGCGTCCGGCCATCCTCCCACGCGCGCTGCAGCAGCGCCTGGCGGATGGCTCGCATCGTCTTCCTCGTCCGGGTGCACACCACCGCCGGACGCGTGAGCCCCCGCGAGTCCACTACCACACGGAACAGGTCATGCAGTGCAGATTCGTCGCCACTGCGACCGAGGTGGGCAAGGATGGCGGCTTCGTTGACGGCGGCGCGCTGCCCCGCGAGCTCCTGCGGGCGCCCCAATAAGAGATCGGCGAGCCCCGCGCTGTGCCTAATAACCACGCGATCGATGAACCCAAATTCTGCGCGGGAGGCGATGGCCATGGCGCGGTGAACCGTTCCCCGGGTGCGCATCTTGTGAAAGAGATAGTTTACGCCGTCGGCGGATACCGCCTTGCTCGTTCCCGAATAAAGCGACACGGCTGCGGTGATAAGGGTATCGTCGCCGTGGTGGGCGATGATGCGGTTATCGCTATCAATGAGGGCTGCCGTCACGTCTAATGATTGAGCAACCCCACGGACCAAGGCGACCGTATCGCCCGCATTGGCGGCGTCGTTAAGCCTGATGAGAGTGCGGAGAAGCTTCCGCTCGCGGGAAGCCGCGCGGGAGGTGCGCTCGGCTTGCACCGCGGCGAGGATGGAGGCAAAGGACACCTCGCGCGGGACCTCAAACAGCGCGAGGGGAAGGTCGGCCGTGGCCTTAATGAGCTCGTCCGGAATGTGGTCGAACGCGTAGCCCACACCCACACCGATGGCCACGGCGCCGGAGCGGGCCATAGCGCGCACAGCCTCAATGAAACCGGGGAGGTCGCCACGGAACGCGAGCCCCACCGTGAGCACGACGGCTCCGTTTTCAATGAAGGTCTCCGGGTGCGCGATCTCGGAGACCTGCACGCCCCAAAACTCCACCGGGCGGGATACCACCGGGGTGAGGCGAAGATCTGGCTGGCGCATGAGCCACGACAGATCCAGCGGCGTGTACGGGGTGGGAAAGTGCGACACGGTCGTCCTCCTTATTGGCTATTCTTCGGAGGATACTCGCGAGCAATTACTGGAGGGCGATGTAGCGTGTTTCCAGGTATTCCTCTATGCCCTCACTTCCCCCCTCGCGTCCAAAGCCAGACTGCTTGATGCCACCAAATGGCGCCGCCGGATCCGAGATGGCACCCCTATTGATGCCCACCATTCCGGCGTTGAGTGCGCTTGCCAGGTACTTCGCGGTGTGGATGTTCTCAGTAAATCCGTAGGCTGCGAGCCCAAAGGGGGTGTCATTGGCGGTGGCGACCGCCTGGTCGAGATTATGAAAGGAGGTAACCGTTGCCACCGGGCCAAATATCTCCTCGTGCATGATCCGGGAGGTGGGTGCAACGTTAGTGAGAACTGTCGCCGGGTAGAAGTAGCCGGCACCGGTCGGAGTTTCACCACCGATGAGGACGGTGGCTCCGCCAGAAACGGCATCCTTGACAAGTGTGGCCACGCGATCCCTCTGCTCGGCGGTAATGAGGGGACCAAGCGTGGTGGAATCATCAAGGCCGTGCCCGGCAACAAATTCACCCATCCGCGCGGTGAGGCGTTCGGTGAATTCCTTTGCTAGATCCTCGTGTACCAAGAACCTGTTGGCGGCGATGCACGCCTCGCCTCCATTGCGCATCTTGGCGGCAAGTGCTGCCTCGAGGACAAGATCAAGATCGGCATCCCCTGCAACTACAAACGGAGCGTTCCCACCGAGTTCCATAGACGTGCGCTGCAGGTTGTCGGCCGATTGCCGCACCAGGGTTTTCCCCACGGCGGTAGACCCGGTGAAGGTGACCTTTTTCAGCCTGGCGTCAGCCATGAGTTCGGCTGATAGATCTGCCGCGTGTGTGGTGGGGAGAATAGAGACAGTGCCGTCCGGAAAATCGAGGCGACGCAGCACATCGGTTAGGACCTTACCAAGAAGGAGGAGGGTAAGCGGAGTCTCCGCCGCAGGCTTAACCAGAATGGGGCAGCCGGCGGCAAGGGCGGGAGCGATCTTTCGCGTGGCCATGGCCAGCGGGAAGTTCCATGGCGTGATGGCGAGCACCGGGCCCACGGGGTGCTTCGTGGTGGCGATGGTTCCACCACCTGCCGGTGCGGGGGTCACGCGCCCGTTGATGCGGGCGGCTTCCTCAGAAAACCAGCGGAAGTACTCGTTGCCGTAGCTCACCTCACCGCGCGCCTCGGCCAGCGGTTTGCCCATCTCCACTGTCATGGTGGTGGCGAAATCCTCCGTGCGTTCTTTGACTGCCTCGAAGATTTCCCGCAGGGCTTGCGACCGCGCTCTGGCAGGCATGGCAGCAAGCGTTGGTGCGGCCGCGTGGGCGAGGTCGAGCGCCTCGTTCCAATCGGGGGAGGTTGCGTTGGCAACGTGTGCAACAACCTCCTCGGTGGCCGGATCAACTACGGGAAATTCGGTTCCGCCAGATGCAGGGCGTTCGGTGTAACCGATCCGAATCCCGGTGGGGATAGTGGCGCGCAGGCGCATTCGGTCTCCTCCTTCGTGCTTCTATTTGGCGGTTTCGTTCTTGACAGCCTCAACCAGAACGCGCAGGCCGTCGCGGAGAAGATCTTCGGGCATGACCAGCGGGGGCAAGAGGCGGATGACATTGCCGTCGAGCCCGCAGGTGAGGATGAGCACGCCGTTTTGCTTGCACGCGGCGGCCACAGCCTTGCACAGTGCAGTGCCTGGTGCGCCGTCCCGGGTGGAAAACTCCACGGCAACCATGGCGCCGCGCCCGCGGATCTCAGCTACTTCCGGCAGGCCTGCGATTGCCTCGAACTCTTCGCGAATAATCTTCTCCATTTCCTGGGCGCGGGCCGGAAGATTAAGGCGCTTCATTTCGCCGATGGCGGCGACAGACGCGGCGCAGGAGATGGGGTTACCGCCGTAGGTGCCGCCGAGGCCGCCGACTACCGCAGCATCCATGATCTCCGCGCGACCGGTGACCGCCGACAGCGGCAGGCCGCCGGCGATCCCCTTGGCGGTGGTGATGAGATCGGGCACTATGCCCTCCTTCTCGCAGGCGAACCACTGGCCCGTGCGACAGAATCCGGCTTGAATCTCGTCGGCGACGAACACCACGTTGTTTTCCTTGCACCACTCCACAATGGCGGGCAGGAACCCTTCTGCAGGAACGATGAATCCGCCTTCGCCCTGGATCGGCTCCACTACCACGCACGCGAGGTTCTCGGCGCCGAGCTCGTTTTCCATGACCCGAATGGTGCGCTCTGCGGCCTCTTTGCCGGAGAGCCCGTCACGCAGCGGGTAGGACATGGGAACGCGGAACACATCGGAGGCGAACGGTCCGAACCCCGTCTTGTACGGGTTGTTCTTGGCGGTCATCGCCATGGTGAGGTTGGTGCGGCCGTGGTAGCAATTTTCAAAGGTGACCACGCCGAACTTGCCGGTGTAGGCGCGTGCCACCTTCACGGCGTTTTCCACGGCCTCGGCGCCGGAGTTGAGCAGCACGGACTTCTTCTCGTGATCGCCGGGGGTGACCTCCGCCAGGAGCTCCGCCACCTGCACGTATCCCTCGTAGGGGGATGTCATAAAGCAGGTGTGGGTAAAGTGCTTTGCGGCCTCGGCCACGGCCTCGGTGACGGCTTTGTTGGAGGCGCCGACGGATGTCACCGCGATGCCGGAGGCAAAGTCAATCCACGAGTTTCCGTCGGCGTCGACAAGCACTCCGCCGTCGGCATCAACAACGTAGCCGGGGAGACCTGGATGGAGGGCCCGTGCCACGGACTTTTCGCGGCGAGCATCAAGCTCCGTGCTTATTGGTCCGGGAATATCCGTGGTGATGGAGCGGGTTTGGGGGAGCCGGTATTCCAGGTCTTTCATTTTGGTTTTTCCTTTCTTCATGCGTCTTCTCCGCTGCGGGGAAGCCGGTGATTCCGATCCATCTGCGTGTGGGGGAATGCGGCCGGCCCGGTCGGGGGAGTGCGAGTGTCTCGGCACAGAATACGGCGGAAAACGGCCATGTGTGCGTGGACATTATGGATAATTCGTCGAAAGAAAAAATCCAACATGGATATGGAAAACGGGGTGAGAAAGTGATTTATAAAACGGCTAATAAAGAGCGCAAATATGCACGGATGGTTTGTGGAGGGGCAATTCTCGTCCGTCGCGTCGCGAGTGGAGGCTTAAACCTCCCCCATCGGTCGGGTGTGGGGAAAACTAAAATAGGCGAAGCTACCAGGGGATAGGTATGTTGAGTGGAATAAACGCACCGGCCCAGAGAAGAAAATTTCCTCCGAAGGGGTGCAAGTTCTGTTAGAGTGGCACCAACCACATAATGCATAAATTGCATGGAGTGAAAGTTGTGTCCACGCCCACCGCGGTTCCCGTAGCCGGCGTTGGGGGCTCGGACAGGGCCGGTTGAGGCCCGAAACGGATACGTACAAGAAGACAGGACTGGTCAAAAGGATTCTTAAGACTTTAACCACAAGGAAAAGGAGGTCGCGATGCACGGCGTCGAACGTTCGAAGCTTTCCGCATGGGCCACATGGGGGTGGCGCACTGCTGGTGTCACTGGGGGCGGTGGCGCGGGAGGCCTATGTGCTGCGGCCCGCAGTGATATTCCATTAAGGCCGGTTCGGCCCTCGCTTGGATCTCGCGGGGGAGGCACAACGCCATGAGAAGGAAGAAAAGCGTACGAGGCCACTACCGGCCAACCACGGGGCGGTTCCTTGTCGCTTACCAGGCTACCAGGGCTGGGAAAGCGGGCCTGAAGCTCGCCATTAGCCTGGCAGCCGGCAGAGATATCGGGCTTGAAATTGTATCGGTTGAACCGCGCGATGATTCCTATTCCGGGGTATGGGTGGGGGACTCGGGCTATGACGTTGTCATTACCAACCAGCTCCAGAAATGGTTGCGCCAGGCGCTTGATGAGGTACCCCTGGACATTCCCGCGCGGGCGCGGATTGTCACGGGTGAAAACGAGGCCGATGCCATTAGCAGGGCGGCCGAACAATTATCGTGCGACGCCATCATCATCGGGTCGCGTGCCCATCGTGTGTTGAACCGTGTGACCATGGGGGCCACCGTGGATGCCCTCTTGCATTCCGCCACGCGGCCGGTGGCCATTGCGCCACCTGGGTACCACTACACCGGGGAAGTCACCCGGATCACCGCGATGTTCGGGCCGAGACACGGGTGCAATGATGTAGTGGCGCTATGCATGGACCGCGCCCAGCGCAGGGGGATTCCCGCCCGGTTGGTGTCGCTCATGGTGAAGGAAGACAAGAGGCTTCTCAAGCGGCTGAGAAAGTCCCCACCAAAAAATACGGTGGCGGCGCTTAGTGCATACACCGAGGAGTTTCTTGCAGAGCTTGCTACCGAGGCAATCGAGGAGGGTGATGTTGCGGTCGCCACCGCTGCGGGAGCAAGCGTGGCGGAGGCCGTCAAGGAACTCACCTTTGTGCCTGGAGAGATGGTGATCATTGGTTCCTCCCGCCTTGCAGTCCACGGCCGCATCTTCTTGGGCACCACCGGCGCGCAGCTCTTGCACTGTATCCCCGTGCCGCTGATGATCGTGCCCGCCGGATACATGACGGGTAAGGAAGCCACAGGGGGTGAGGGGTGATGTCCATACTCCATAGCGCCCACAGTGCCCTTAGATCTGCAACGTCGTCCGGTGCGTCTCCTGTCTCAGCCCGCCATGCCGTAAAGCGCCCCCGCCACGTACTTGTCACCAGCGATACCATCGATTCACCCGCGTCAGACGGTGACGGCTCCAGTTCCAAGGGGCTTGCAACAGGCACCGTGGGGCTTGTGGGGGCCGTCATCATCGGCATCAGCTGCATCGCACCCACCTACACCTTGACCAGTGGCCTTGGTCCCACCATCTCGGCGGTGGGGCAATACGTCCCCGCAGTATTGTTGCTGGGCTTTCTCCCCATGCTCCTCGTCGCGTTTGCGTACCGAGAGCTCAATAACGCGATCCCGGATTCCGGCACCTCGTTTACCTGGGCCACCCGCGCCTTCGGCCCGTGGGTGGGCTGGATGGGCGGTTGGGGGCTCATTACCGCAACCGTGCTGGTTATCTCCAACCTCGCCGCCGTTGCCGTGGATTTCTTGTTCCTCCTCCTCGCACGGGTAGCGGGCAATGATTCCATCGCCGCGCTGACGGATAACTTGTGGGTGAATATCCCCACCACCCTCGTGTTTCTCGCACTTGCCGCCTACATTTCTTACCGTGGCATGGGGTCCACGCAGAAGATTCAGAACGTACTCGTAGCCATCCAGGTGATAAGCATCATCGTCTTTGATGCGGTAGCGATCTGGGAGGCCTACCACCACCAGGGGTTTGACTTCACCCCCTTCGAGTGGTCTTGGCTCAACCCGGCTGGTGCTGGGGATGTATCCGTCATCGCCGCGGGTATTTCACTATCCATCTTCATGTTCTGGGGGTGGGACGTCACCCTCACCATGAACGAGGAGACAAAAGACCCGGAGACCACGCCGGGGCGGGCCGCCATGGTCACGGTGATCATCATCATCGTGCTGTATGTTCTCACCGCCGTTGCCGTGGTGTGTTGGGCGGGAATTGGCACTGAGGGGCTCGGTGCAGGAAATCCGGATAACCAGGAATCCATCTTCGCCGTCCTATCCGGGCCGGTTTTGGGGCCGTTTTCCATCCTCATCTACGTGGCCGTGCTGTCCAGCTCGTTCGCCTCGCTCCAATCCACCATGGTGGGACCCGCGCGGACGCTTCTTGCTATGGGCTATTACCGCGCGTTACCACCGAGCTTTGCCCGCGTCAGCGCCAAGTTCCGCACCCCGTCGACGGCGACGATCGTGTCCGCCATCGGTGCCGGGCTGTTCTACTCCGTCACCAGGGTGCTGTCAGAAAACGCACTGTGGGATACCATCGCCGCGCTGGGGCTCATGATTTGCTTCTACTACGGCATCACCGCCGTCGCGTGTCTCTGGTACTTCCGCAGGGAGTTGTTCTCCTCTGCCCGCAACATCGTCTTCCGCTTCCTCTTTCCGCTCGTCGGAGGCGGTGCGTTGCTGGTCATGTTCTGCATCACGGCCGTGGACAGCATCGATCCCTCGTACGGCTCCGGCTCCAGCGTCATGGGGATCGGCACTGTCTTCATCCTCGGTGCGGGCATCCTCGGCCTCGGAGTTGTGGTCATGCTCGCCACCCGGGCGTTCTACCCCGAGTTCTTCCGTGGGGAGACTCTTCCCCGCTGCGAATCGACAAGGCCGCGCGGTCCCACCGTAAGCCCCACGTCACCATCAAACTAACCTAAAAAAAGGAGAGAAAACATGTCTACATTCAAGGTTCAAGACCCCACCACCGGCGAGGTCCTGGAGACGTTTGACACCGCGACCGATGCGGAGGTCACCGCCGCCATCGACGCCGCCCACGCCGCCTACGCTGAGTGGGGGTCTCGCCCCATCACCGAGCGGGCCGAGGTCGCGTCCAAGGTTGCTCAGCTTTTCGACGCTAAGAAGGACGAACTCGCAGTCATTGCCGGCCAGGAGATGGGCAAGCCGTATTCGGAGGCCGTGGAGGAGGCCGAGTTCGCCAGTGCCATCATCGGCTACTACGCCGACCACGGCGCCGAGTTCGCAGCCGACCAGGAGATTCCCACCGAGTCTGACGGTACCGCCATAATCCGTCGTCGCCCGATCGGTGTCCTTCTTGGCATCATGCCGTGGAACTTCCCCTACTACCAGATCGCCCGTTTTGCGGGCCCCAACCTTGTGCTGGGGAACACGATTCTGCTCAAGGATGCCAACCTTTGCCCGCGCTCGGCGCTGGCCGTGCAGCAGATCATGGACGAGGCAGGTGTGCCGAGGGGTGTGTACACCAACCTGTTTGCTGATCACGACCAGGTCGCCCGGATCATTGCCGACCCCCGCGTGCAGGGTGTTTCGCTCACCGGCTCCGAGAGGGCAGGCGCCATCGTCGCCGAACAAGCGGGCAGGAACCTGAAAAAGGCCGTGCTCGAGCTCGGCGGCTCGGACCCGTACATCATCCTCGATAGCGACGATGTCAAGAAAGCAGCCGATACCGCCTGGGCCACCCGCATGTACAACACCGGCCAGGCCTGCAACTCCAATAAGCGGATAATCGTTATGGAGGACATCTACGACGAGTTTGTGGATAGGCTCGTGGAGCTCGCCAAAGCCATGAAGCCGGGAACGCCGAAGGAGGCCTCGGCCGATGATGTCTACTCGGCGCTGTCGTCCCGCGAGGCAGCCGAGCACCTGTACGAGCAAATCCAAACGGCCGTTCAGGAGGGTGCCACGTTGCGCGTGGGTGGCGAGCTGAGTGACACGGGGGCCTACATTTCTCCCGCCGTTCTCACCGACATCGCGCCGGGGACCAAAGCCTATTCCGAGGAGCTGTTTGGCCCCGTGGCCGCAGTGTACAAGGTAGCAAGCGATGAGGAGGCGTTGGAGCTTGCCAATTCCTCCGACTTTGGCCTTGGAGGCGCCGTGTTCTCCACTAATGTGGAGCGGGCCAAAAAGATCGCCTCCCGCCTGGAAGTGGGCATGGCCAACGTCAACACTCCCGCTGGCGAGGGCGCAGAGCTCCCCTTCGGCGGCGTGAAGCGCTCCGGGTATGGCCGTGAGCTGGGCCCGCTGGGCATGGACGAGTTTGTAAATAAGCAGCTCTACTATGTTAGCCGGTAGGAGCGGACCAAGGATAATCCCCACCGCTTCTCACGGCAGGATGTCCGGGGAAAGAAAAAGCGGGGCGGTACACCGAGGCGTCGACAAGCTACACCAGGAACATGGAGGCGAGCGGAAGAGCGAAGAACATCACCGCGAGGAATATGACCAGCCTCAGCGGGGTGGAGTGGCGAGCGCACGTGCGGGCTAGCGCCAGGAACACGTCCGGGAACAGCGCAACCAGGGCCACCATGACCAGGTTGAATACGAGGTGCAGGGTGGCGCCCTCGCTGTTTCCGGTGCGGGCGACAAACAGCCACGCGGTAGTACAGGTACCGAGGTTGGTGCCGGAAATCAGGCGCAGCAGGCGCCGTGCGGAAACGGCCCGCACTGCAGCCATAGGAACAGCTGCAGCGGTGATGGCCGTGGAGGATTGCAGGATCGAGGCCAAGAAAAAGCCCACCCAAAATCCAACGTGGCCGGTCTGACCGGCGGACATGAGGACGCGGAGCTGCACCGTGATGGTGCGGATGGCCACGTAGAGCAGTACGAGCCCCACAATCGACCACACCCAGTGAATAGGGGGGATGGGGTGGAGGTCAGAGGTAGGAAGCTCGGTGATGAAGGGGATAAACAACAACACACCGACGGCGTTCACCCAGAAATGGAGGAAGAACGCCGTGGATGCGCGGAGGAAGGAATGCCGGAACACCACCGCAACCACACCCGCGGTGAAGCAGGTGCCGAGGTTTGCCCCCAAGACCACCGCGCCTGACCCCATGAGCGTAACAAACGAGGAGGATTGCGTGATCGCAGCGGCGATGATGCCGGTTCCCAGCGTGCCCTGGACGAGGATGTGCTCGGCCACCGGGGCAAGCCCCATGGACATGAGCGAGATCGCGCCGATGAGCGCGAGGGTCGCCACAAGGATTATCGCCCAGCGAACGCCAGCACCTAGCGGAGTGAATAATACGTCCTGACCGGTGCTGCGGCGTTGAACCGTGCCAATGGGCGCGGATGAGGAAGGCATAACTACTACTGTACGGGTCCGCTACTGCAAGGCGGAAGTAAGGCGCAGGGCGTTGTCCAGCCACCGGCGCGGGAAACTCCTCTGAGACCATTCTGATTGCGTGAGCCGCCGGGACGCGGAGAGGTACTGGCCGGTGAGCTGGTATAGCTCGCGCGATAGCTTGCCCACTCCCATGAGGGAGACCTCGTAGTTCAGGCCAAATGAGCGCATGTCCATGTTGGATGAACCAAACACAAATACGTTGGTGCGAGACGTATCTGCGGGGTCAAAATCAGGTTCGTCTTCCACCGGATCCACCAGCACAAACTTGGTGTGGAGGACGTACGGCATGGGGTAGAGGTAAATCTCTACACCCGCATCCAGCAGGTTTTGGTAGTACGAGCACTGCGCGTGGTGAACCATGAACTGGTCCGCTTTTTCATTGACAAGAAGCTGCACCTTCACGCCCCTATAGGCGGCCGAGGTGATGGCATCAAGAAGCGAGGAATCGGGGATAAAATACGGGGAACACAGCACCGCGCGCTTCCTCGCGTTGTGGATGACCTCGTTAAATAACCGCAGGTTGGGGTCCGCCGTGTAGCCCGGGCCCGAGGGCACCAGCTGCATGACATCCTCGCCGGCGGGCTCCGAGTGCTCGGTGTAGCGCACGATCTCGTCGGCCTCGGAGTACCAATCGGCGGCAAAGATCATCGTCATTGTGGAGACGATTGGCCCCTTGAGTTTCACCATCGCATCCACCCAGGCGCGATCCGAGTGCCTCTGGAGGGCGGTGCGGTAGCTCCTCTCAATCATGTTTTGTGACCCCATGAATGCCACCCGGTTATCCACCACAACGAGCTTGCGGTGATTGCGGAGGTCAGGTCTCCTAAACCGCCACTTAAAGGGCTGCAGAGGCAGCATCGGGCGCCATTCCACGCCGATGGCTGAAAGCCGCCTGCCCAACCGCAGGTACTTGGGGTACTTGAAGGTGCCGATGTGATCAAAAAGGAGCTTGACCGTCACCCCGCGTGAGGTGGCTCTGGCCAGGGCCTGAAAAAACGGATTGGTGGTGTCATCCCAGGCTACGGTGTAAATTTCCACGTACACGTATTCCTTGGCTGCATCCACCGCAGCGACCATCGCCGCGATAGATTCCGCATACTCGTGGTAGAAGCCCACCACCGAGGACCGCAGCGCCGGGATATGTGTCAACGTTCGGTTTTGTCGCATCACGGAATCCAGCTCCGGATTGACCTGAGGGTTATGCCACCCTCTAAACACCTCGTTGATGGCCTCGTTGGCGCGCTTTTGCATCCTGTGGCGGCGGCGATCCACATAATTACTGCCCATGAGCAGGTAGAGGGGGAGCCCCACCGCCGGCAGGAACAAAATGAGAAGCAGCCACGCGTTAGCAGAACCCGGCTTCCGGCCATCTGGGACGAGTCCCACCGCAAGCACCTTGATCGCGTACTCGAGCACAAGGACGCCAATTTCCCAGTTGGACACAGTAGAAAATTCCTCCTTGAGGTGCGGTCATGCGATGAAAATGAGAAGTTACGGGATGTTTACCTGCTTGTTTTGGTTCCTATTCGTACTCGCAGATAACGGGCGCGTGATCGGAACTCTTTGCTGCCCGCTCGGCGCGGTCCACAAAACCGCTGGTGGCAGGGGTGGTGGAAAGATGAAAATCAATCCGCATACCCTGGTCACGGTCAAAACGCCTAGCTTGGTAATCCCAGTAGGTATACCCCGTGGGCGAAACCACGGGAAGAACATCGGTGAGGTACTCGAAGGCGGCGCGCTCAGGTTCGGTGACGTGGGTTTCAAACGGGGATTCATCGTAGACATCCTCGGCTCCGGGGATGACGTTGAAATCACCCATCGCCAGATCCGCGCCGGGCGCCGCGTAGCGGGCGAAGTTATACAAAAACCGCAGCTTGTAATCATAGTGCGGGTGATCGACGGCACGCCCGTTGGGAACGTAGAGGTTCCAGATGCGTTTCCCGCCGCACACTGCGGAAATAGCGCGCCCCTCCTTCTTGCCTTCGTAATCGGGCTGACCGGTGAAGGAAGTCTGGACATCCTTGAGCCCTACACGGGAGAGGATTGCAACACCGTTCCACTGGTTGTACCCCACGTGTGCCACCTCGTAGCCTTTCACCGGCGGAAACTCTTTTATCTTGGTTTCCTGGAGGGCGAGAACATCAATATCGTGGCGCGCGAGCAGCTCGGTGATGCGGCCGAAGCGCGCCCGCGCCGAGTTCACATTCCACGTGGCTATCCTCATGGTGACCAGCCTAGCGTTTACTCGTCCTCGCTGCCCGGCTCGGGCATCCACGTCTGCCCCGGGATCTTCCAGCCGTTGTCTCGGATCGCTCTTTTGGCTTCTCGACGATACCGTCCAATCGTGACGTCGGTGTACACCTGCCCCTTGAGGTGTCCACACTCGTGTTGGAAGCAGCGGGCGAGGAAGTCTTCGCCCTCGAACTCCACGGGGTTGCCGTTTTCATCCGTGCCCGTGACCTTCGCCCACGAGGCGCGGCCGGTGGGGAAGAATTCGCCGGGGAGGCTGAGGCAGCCCTCCAGGTCCTCCTCCTCATCGGGCATGGTCTCGGGGACCTCGCTCGTCTCCAGGACGGGGTTGACCACGACACCCTTGACACCTTCGCAGTCGAAGACGAAGAAGGACTGGCTCAGCCCCACCTGGTTGGCGGCCAGGCCGACACCGTTGGCGGCGTACATGGTCTCAAACATGTCGTCGATAAGCTTGGGGGAGAGGGGAGTTTCCACTGGCTGCGTGGGCGTGTGGAGAACCGGATCCCCACAGATAACAATAGGCATAATCACAGTACGATTACGTTACCAGGGATGAAGGAAGGAAGACACGATGGACGACGAAGCCCTTCTCGCGTTTGAGAAGGAACATCCCACGCCAAGCGGGAAAAAGAACGACCTCATCCGCGACCACGGCATCACCCCGATCGCCTATTATCAACGCCTCAACAAGCTCATCGATACCGCCTGGGCGAGAGAAAAATATCCCGTCATGCTTGCCCAGCTAGAACGGTTGCGTAAAATCTAACCCATGGAGCAATACGACGATGAAACCCAGGTGTACGACGATCGCCCATCTCGCGGCGTGCACGCGGCCGACAGTTCGCGCACGGCAGCCGCAGCGACGGGCGTTCCCCTCCGCGGTATCGGGATGATCGCCATCGCCGTAGCCATCCTCATCCTCCTCTGGGCCATCTTCTTCCTCGGCGGCGATAAGGAAGACACGGCAGCCACCGGAACGCAGACAACCACGGCCCAGGCCGCGCCGGGAAAGACCGCCACAGAGGGGTCTCCTGCTGGCGAAACAACAGCAGCGACGGTGACAACCGCAACCCACGAACCATCGACGCTCACCGAGCCGTCCGATGGCAATCGTCCCTCGTCCGAAGCTCCCAAGGATGAACACGAGGCACGCCCAGCGGAATCGCAGCAACCGGAACCGGCTCCCGGAGCTCCCGCCCCTGCCCCGCAGGCTGACCGGCCTGCCGATGCACCGGACACCCACCCCCTGGTCAACGTCCTCAACAACTCCACAGTTCAAGGGCTCGCCGCCGATGTGGCAAACCGGCTCACCTCTACCGGTAATCCCACAGGCACAGTAGGAAACCTGCCGGATGTGGAGACCCCACAGTCCATGGTGTACTACAGCCCCGGTGAAGAAGCGGCCGCCAAGCGCGTGGCCAACCAACTAGGCATTAACTACGGCCCCAAGATCCCCGCAGTGGAGCACTACCCCGGGCTGGTCGTCGTGGTGACGCAAGATCTCCAGTAAGAGGCTCATGGAAGAATTTAACCGCTCCCCCCATCACACCCTCGGCGTGGAATGGGAGGTAGCTTGTGTCGACCCCGAAAGCGGCGATCTCGTCCGCTCCCCGGAGGAATGCTTCGGCATTGACGGGGTCGTCCCCGAACTGCTCACCAACACGCTGGAACTCGTCACCGGTGTCCACACGAGTTCCCCCGACGCGGTGCGTGACCTTCAAGAAAAGCTTGAGCACGTGCGACCGATCGTCGAAAAGCATGGCAAGAAACTGTGGGCCTCCGGAACCCACCCCACCGCCCACTGGCAGGACCAGGAACTGTCCCACAAATCCCACTATTCGGAGATCATTGAGCGCACCCAATTCTGGGGCATGCAAATGCTCATCTGGGGCCTCCACGTGCACGTGGGCATCCGGCACGAGGACCGCGTGTGGCCGATCATCAACGCTCTCATGGCGCACTACCCGCAGCTACTCACGCTTGCCTGCTCCTCTCCCGGGTGGGACGGGATGGATACCGGCTACGCCTCCACGCGCACCATGCTGTACCAGCAGCTGCCCACCGCCGGCATGCCCTACCAGTTCCAAAGCTGGGAGGAGTGGTCGAATTTCCAGATCGACCAGCAGCGCTCCGGTGTCGTCAGCCACATTGGCTACATGCACTTCGACATCCGTCCCTCCGGCAAGTGGGGCACCATCGAGGTGCGCATCGCCGATTCGCCCACCAATTTCACAGAGCTCCGCGCCATCGTCGCCTTCACGCATATGATGGTCGTCTACTTCGACCGGATGCTTGACGACGGCCCCCTGCCCATCCTCCAGCCCTGGCACGTCTCCGAGAACAAGTGGCGCGCCGCCCGCTACGGCCTCGACGCCGAGATCATCATCGACCGGGACACCAACGAGGCGTGGGTTCGCGACGAGCTCGCCTTGTGGGTGGAGCGCCTCACGCCGCTGGCCCGCGAGTTCGGCTGCGAGGGGGATCTCCGCCAGGTTCTTACCGTCATTGAGCAGGGCGCCTATGAGCGACAGCGGGCTTTGTACAAGGCCGGCGGCTGGATGGATGCGATCCGGGACTCGTACCTGTAGGTTGTGTGCCCGTCCTTAGCGTGGTGCCAAAAATTTAGGTAGCTCTAATGCGTACATGTGTGTATCGGCCCTGGTCGATTTTTCCTGAGAGCGTTAGAGCTACCTAAAAATTTGGTACCTGCTTTTCAAGTGGCACGTGGTGCTGCGCTGTGTCAGAATTCAAACATGAATATCGGGGAAGGTCTCATTTTCACTCGGGGACTCAGTAACTCACAACGCCAAAAACTATCGGCACGTAATCGCCGGGGGGAATTGATAAAGCTGTCCAGCGGGGTGTACTACCCAAAGAAGCAGTTCTATGGTTTGAAGCCTGGTGAGAAATCCTTTGTTGCGTCTGTCGCAATCGGCGCCGGGCGCCATACTCTGGTGGGAAAATCTGCTGCCGCTGTATTGCTGTTTCCGTATTTAGATCAATGGATAAAATTCGTTCCAGAGGCGCACGGGAGATCGAATCGTTCTCATTCATCCCTCCGGTTCCGGAGTGTTCCCGATGTCGACGTGCATACTGTTGAAATTTACGGCCACCTCATCAAAGTGTCATCAGCTGCGGAAACCGTTGTCGATATCTCCCGCTGGTACGACGTGCCCTCAGCTGTGGCTTTGGGGGACAAGTTGGTGCGGGATTTCAAACTTGATCCTGGAGATTTACAGAAGGCAATCCAGAACCGCAGGTACTGTGACAACGTGGAGTCGGCCGAGGTTGCAGCGCAACTCATCGATGGGCGGTCCGAGAGTGTGCGAGAAGCTGAAGTGAAAGTCGGGCTTCATACGGCGGGGATTACGGGGTTTATCCAGCAGGTTGACGTGTTCAGTGCTGCGGGGGAGTGGATCGGCCGTGCAGATTTCCTTGATCCGGAATCGTCAGTAGCTTTGGAGTATGACGGACGGGGGAAGTTGGAAGGTCAATTCGGGGTAGAGCCAGCAAAAGCAGCTGTAGACGAGCGGAAGCGGGAAAGGAAATTCACGACGGAGGCAGTTCGCGTTGTGCGGATCGACTCGAAATCGTTCACTTCAGGGGATTGGTTGCTCTCGGTTGAGCGTGCGTTGGAAGAAAACCGTGGGCGGGTGCTGCCAAAAGACCAGTGGAAACCGCACAAATTTTAAAGAAACAAAAATGTTGCGAAATTGGGTCACATCGTCATGCTTAGTACTGCAAAAGGTAGTAACAATTTGGGTTGCAAAACAAATAATGCTACCCAGAAAGGGGATATCTTGTCTGGTCTTGAAGAGTTCGGGATTGAAAACCACCGCGTAGGAAATACGGGCGTGGTGGCTATCATCAAAAACGGTGGCCATGTGCGGCGACATTGACGCGCTGCCCGTGCCGGAGCATTCCGGCAAGGAGTACGCCTCGAAGGGTAAGCCACGCGTGTGGACACGATTTCCACATCATGAGCGTGCTCACTGCGCTGAAGCTGTTCAATGACCACAAGGACAAGTGGAGTGGCACCTACGTGGGCGTGTTCCAACCCGCAGAGGAGACTGCGCAGGGTGCCCGCGACATGGTGGACAACAATGTTGCTGATGTCCTTCCGCCCCTGGATGTCTACCTTGGTCAGCACGTTTTGGCCTCCATCCCGGGTGGCACGGTCGGCTCAAAGCCGGGTTCCATCTTCACGGCTGCGGCTTCCATCCGCGTGAAGGTGTTTGGCAAGGGTTCCCATGGTTCCATGCCGCAGCTGGGCATTGACCCAGTGGTTCTCGCCTCGTATATCTTCATGCGCTTGCAGACGATCGTCGCCCGCGAGATCGCCCCGAGCGACACGGCCGTCGTCACCGTCGGCTCCATCCAGGCCGGTGCCAAATCGAACATCATCCCCGATGACGCCACGCTGCCCATCAACCCGGTGTTCACCGGCGCGACGGTATCTAACCTGCTCATCAACGCCACCGCCGGACTCATCCCGGTGTCGCTGTGGGTGCTCCAGGCGCGCGCTGCCACCTTGGAAGAACAGATCGCAGAGACGAAGCAGAGGCTCAAAGAAGCGCAAGAAGAATACGCCTAAGAGCAGCAAAGTCCCCCAGCAAACCTGCTGGGGGATTTTTTCTAAGAGTCTTCGGAGACGATGTCGGCTTCGCCCTTCTCGTTGTGGCGGAGTTGAATCTCCTTGTGGGCCTCCTCGGCGGCGGCGCGGCGCTGCCGTTTCTGCTCCGCCTCGCGCGCCTTCTTCCGCTCCCCAAGTTTGGCGGGATCGTCCTTGGACGGGTCCTTCTTCTTGGGGTTCTTTTGTTTCAGGTCGTTGCGGGAGAGGTGCTCCGGGTCGTAGAGCTTTTCGCGGCGGGTGATGCGCCCCTGTCGCTGCCCCACGGCGGGTGCGGTGAGCAGGGTGAACATAATGATCAGGGCGCAGATGCCGAGGTCACCGCGCTCCGCGGGGCCGAAGTTGGGGCTGGCGGTCACGCGCAGCGCTACACCAAGGAGCGTAAACACGATGCCCAGGGACTGGGGTTTCGTGATCGCGTGGAGCCTGGCCATGGTGTCGTGGAAGCGCACGAGGCCGAGGGAGGCGGAGAGGCAAAGGAACGCCCCGATGAGGATGAAAGCGATCGACAGGGCGTCTAAAAGCCCCCGCCAGGGGAGTGCATTGAGAACATCCATTACTCATCCCTCTTCCTAAATCGGGTGACGGCGACGGAGCTTATGAAGCCCAGCAGCGCGAGGACGACCATGGCATTGACCACGGTGGTGTCGAGCGACCAACAGATGTAGGCGCCGAGCGCGCACTGCAGGATGGCGACGGTGGTGTCGAGCGCCTGCATGCGGTCCATGGAGTTGGGGCCCACGAGCATGCGGTAGCCAACAAGGAGGAAAGCGACGGCGAACATCATGGCCGCGATGAGGAGCAAAATGTGGTACATCATGCGAGTCCTTTCACCGCCTTGGTTGATCCGTCGGCAGCAGTACTGTCGGCGATGGCACCACCCTCAAACGCGGCGAGGAGGCGGCGCTCAAGGTCGGCGATATCGGCGAAGCCCTGCTCGATCTTCTCCGGCGTGGAGGCGTCGAGCAGGTGGACGGTCCACTCGTGGCGGGCGAGGTCGATATCGAGGACGGTGCCGCCGGGCTGCAGGTTGTACAGCGATACGCCGGTGACCATGGCGAAGTCCGTGTTCACGCGCATGGGGGCGGTGAGGATAGCGGACTTCGGTGGTTCCTGCGGGCGGATCGCCAGCCACGAGACGCTGACCGCGCCGGAGATGAGGCCGGTGACGAACATCCACATAAGGCCGACGAGTGCGCCGAGATCGACGTGGACGGACTGCATCGGCAGCGCCGGTAGCGGGAAGACAAGCTGGATGACGATGCCGATGCCGAGGCCCGCCAGCACGTTGCCGAGGGTTACCTCTCCGTAGAGGAGGCACCACATGGCGGCGAGCCAGATGAGGCTGAAGGGCCGGATGCGGCGAATGAATGCGGTCATTTGTGAGCCCCCTCCAATGGTTCGAGGACGGAGTTTTCGTCCGGCTGGTTCGGATCCGAGTGCTGCATCTCCACGGTGCGGCCGGGCTTGACGGCGGCGGAGTTCTCCGCGGACTGGTCGCCAAGGACGGCGGTGCGGTAGCGGGAAATGTCCTGCGTGGCCTCCGCCGAGCGCGTGGTGATCGTGGAAATCGGACCGGCGAGCACAGTCACGGCGAGCGACGCGGCGACGAGCAGCGCGGTGGGGGCGACCATGCCGAAGGGCATGCGTCCCACGTCGGTGCGCTCCTTCAGGTCCACGTGGACGGTGACTTCTGTCAGCGGCGTCGGACGGATCTCCACCTTGGAGCCCTCGGGGGCGTCCTTGCGGTCGCGCCAGAACGCCTTGGACCACACGTTCATCATCGTGTACAGCGTGAGCAGCGACGTGATCACCGCACCGCCGACGAGCAGCCAGTCCAGGCCCGTGCCGGAGTCGGCGGCGGCCTCGATGAGGATGATCTTGCCCAGGAACCCGGAAAACGGCGGGATGCCGCCGAGGTTCAGGGCGGGCACGATGTACAGCGCGGCGAGCAGCGTGGAGCCGCTTGCCAGCGAGCCGAGTGAGCGCAGCGAGGTGGAGCCCGCCTGGCGCTCAATGAGGCCGACGACGAGGAACAATGCCGTCTGCACGAGGATGTGGTGGACGACGTAGAAGATCGCGCCCGATAGCCCCTGTGGCGTGCCGATAGCGATGCCCATGATCATGTAGCCGATGTGGCTGACAAGGGTGAACGACAGCAATCGTTTGATGTCGTTTTGCGCCATGGCGCCGAGGATGCCGACGAGCATGGTGAATAGCGCCGCCCACATGAGCATGGTGTCGAGCGATCCGTCGGTGAACATGACGGTGCGGGCGCGGATGATCGAGTACACACCAACCTTGGTCAAAAGCCCGGCGAACACCGCCGTAATCAAAGCCGCAGCCGTGGGGTAGGAGTCCGGCAGCCAGGAGTACAGCGGGAACACCGCCGCCTTGATGCCGAAGGCGATGAGGAGCACGGCGAACATGGCGGCGCGGGTGCCGCTGGGGACCTGCTCCATCCGCTCGCCGATCTGCGCCATGTTGACGGTGCCGACGGAGGCGTAGATCATGCCGAGGGCAAACAGGAACACCATGGAGCTGACCATGGAAATCATGACGTAGGAGATGCCGGCGGAAACGCGCTTGGCGCTCGCGCCGAGGGTGAGCAGCACGTAGCTGGCCACGAGGAACACCTCGAACCCGACGTACAGGTTGAATAGGTCGCCGGCGAGGAACGCGATGTTCACGCCCATGGATAGCAGCAGGTATGCCGGTAGGAAGATCGCTACTGGTTCTTCCTCGGTGCCGTCGCGCTGCGCCTGGCCCATGGCGAACCACATGACGGAGAACAGCACGAGCGCGCTGACGGACAGCATGAGGGTGGACAGGCGATCGGCAACAAGTGTGATGCCGATGGGGGCGTCCCAACCACCGACCTGCACGGTTTGGATGCCGTACTGGTCAACGAGGTAGAGCAGCGTGAAGCACAAGATGATGAGCAGCACGTAGGAGAGCATCGTCAGGCCGCGCTGCACGCGCTTGAAGCGGGTGAAAAACAGCACGAGCGCCGCGGTGATCGCCGGTAGCAGAATCGGCATCGGCACGAGGTAGGGAAGGAGATGGAAGAGGAACATCTCAACATCGTGAAGTGTCATTTATCCTCCTCCTTCTTTTTCTTGCTTGTCGACGCTTCGTCGTCTGCTTCCCCCTCAGCTACATCGTCCTCGTTGGTTACGGGGGCCTCGAAGGATTGCGGCCCGAAGGCGTCGCCCTCGCTCGTCGCCCGCCCGGTCTCCGGGTCATCGGAGGCATCGTGGTCGGGGGCGGCTGCGGCTGTCGGCGGCCGCATGGCGATGGCTGCATCCTCGGCGTCGTTCTCAATGTAATCGGCGCTGCGGTAGCGGTACTGGCGGAACGCGAGCGCAAGGATGAAGGCGGTCATCGCCATGGAGATGACGATGGCGGTCAGAATCATGCCTTGGGCCAGCGGGTCGGCGACCTTCTCGGTGAGCTCGCTGTCCCGGCCGTCGATAGGCGGCTGGCCGGAGCGACCGCCGGAGAGCAGCAGCAGGAGATTCGCGCCGTTACCCATGAGCATGATGCCCATGAGCATCTTGGTCATGGCGCGCTCCAGGAGGAGGTACGCGCCGGCGGAGATGAGCACACCCGCGGTGATGAGCAGGAATAAGTTCGATGCCATTTAGTTCTCCTCCTCTCCTGGTACGTGGTACTTGGCGTGCTGCGCGGCGGCGTGCTGCTTGGCGCGCAGCTTCGCCTTCCGGCGTTCCATCCGCCGGCGCCTGTCGCGGGCACGCTGTTTACGCATGTCCTCGTCGCGGTCGAGCTGCGAGCCGAGCGACTCGATGATGTGCAATACGAGGCCGATGACGATTAGGAACACGCCGGCATCGAAGGCGAGCGCGCTGACGACGGTGACATCCCCGATCCACGGGAGGGGAATCTCCCAGTAGTGGGAGCTCAGCGGCGTGCGGCCGAAGAACATGGGGAGCAGCGCGGTTCCGGCGGACAGGAGCAAGCCCGTGCCCAGGACGCGGTTGGCATCGATGGGGAAGGCGAGCTCGAACTCCTCGCGGCCACCGGCGAGGTAGCGCAGCGCGATCGCGAGCGCGGCGACGAGGCCACCGGCGAAGCCGCCACCGGGGGCGTTGTGCCCGGCGAAGAAGAAGTACGCGGCGAGCACCATCATCGAGGGGAACAGCAGGCGTGTGGTCACGTCGATCATGATGGAGCGGCTGCGCTGCACATCCGTGTGTGGCAGCGAAGATAGCCACTGCGAGCCGTTATCCATGAGCACCGGGCGGGCGCTGGTGCGGGTGAAGTCGCGGTTGCGGAACACGATGCTGGCCACGCCCGTAGCCACGATGACGAGGACGGAAATCTCGCCGAGCGTATCCCAGCCACGCAGGTCCACGAGGAGCACGTTGACGGCGTTCGCGCCGTGGCCGATCTCCTTGGCCAGCTCCGGAATGTACACGCTGATCGGTGTTGCCGAGCGCGCGTTGGAGGCGAAGGTGGACAGCACCACGATGACCACGCCGAGAGCCACGGACAGCCACGCCCTAGGGCGGATAAGCTTCTTGTCCGGTGGAACGACGGTGGTCACCGGCAGCTTCCGCAGCACGAGCATGAAGATAACCATCGAGATGGTCTCCACGAGCACCTGCGTGAGTGCCAGATCCGGGGCGCCGTACAGCGCGAAGATCATGGACAGGCCGTAGCCCGTCATGCCCACCATGATGAGGGCGGACAGGCGGTTATCCAGGCGCGTCGCGGCGATGGCGGCGATGATCATGATGAGCGCGATGATCCCTTGCAGCGGCGTGTCCCACAGCACCATGCGCACGTCGGTGCGCTCACCGGCAAGCAGCGCGACGAGTGGCACCAGCATCAAGGTGAGGAAGATAATCGACTGGTTGAGGGGCAGGGAGCCGCGCTGCGTGGATGCCGTCGTCTTCAGCGACAGCCTGCGCAGGCCGTCGAGGACGGCATCGTAGGCGTAGTCGGCGCTGCCGAGGGCTGGCTGCTCGAACTGCAGCTGGGCGACAACGCCCCGCTGCCAGTGCATGATCGCGCCGGCGAGGATGATAAACGCGCTGAGCGCGAGGGCGGGGGTGAGGCCGTGCCACAGCCCCAGGTGCGGCGCGTCCTCCGCCAGCCCCCACATTTGCTCCATGTCCGCCTGGATGGGGACGTCGAGAAGCCCGGGGAACAAACCGAACACAATCGTGGTGAGCGTCAGCACTGTCGGCGAGATGATGAGCTGCGGAACCATCCGATCCATCGTGAGGATCGGCTCCGACGTGCCACCACCCGAGGGGTGGCTGGCGGGCTTGGTGGCGAACGCGCCGTACAGGAAGCGCAGCGAGTACGCCATCGTCAGCACGGAACCCGCGACGAGCCCGACGAGCATGATCTTGCCCGGCATACCCGTGAGCAGCTCCTCGTTCATCACCGCGGTCAGGGCGGCCTCCTTGGCCACGAACCCGAACAGCGGCGGAATCCCCGCCATCGACGCGGCGACAATCGTCGCCAACACCGCCAGGTACGGGTGCTTCTTGCCCAGTCCACTGATCTTGCGCACATCGCGCGTGCCACTGGTGTGGTCAATCGCGCCGACGATCATAAACAGCGTCGCCTTAAACATCGAGTGCGCAAACGTCAGCGCCAACCCGGCCATGAGCGCCTCCCGCGAGCCGATCGCCACCACGGAAATGATGAAGCCGAGCTGGCTCACCGTGCCGTAGGCGAGGATCAACTTCAAATCCACCTGGCGCAGCGCCATCCACCCGCCCATCAGCATGGTGAACACGCCGAGGGTGATGGTGACGAGGTGCCAGCTGCCGATCTCGTGGAACGTCGGCGACAGGCGGGCAACAAGGTAGATGCCGGCCTTCACCATCGCCGCGGAATGCAGGTAGGCGGACACTGGGGTGGGTGCGGCCATCGCGCCGGGCAGCCAGAAGTGGGTGGGGGCGATCGCAGACTTACTCAGCGCACCGGCCAAAACAAGGACCACGGCGGCGCGGCCGGCCGGGGAATCGAACAATACGCCGGAGCCGGTGAGCTCCGAGAGCGTCCACATGCCCGTGTCGAAGCCCAAGAGCACGATGCCCACGAGCATCGCCAGGCCACCCAGAGTGGTCACCATCAACGCCTGGCCCGCCGCGCGCCGTGACGACGCGCGCTCGCGGTAGTAGCCCACGAGCATAAACGACAGCACCGAGGTGATCTCCCAGAACACGTACATCTGGAGCAGGTTGTCCGAAATCACAAGCCCATACATCGCCAGCGAGAAGCACGTCATCTCACCGGCGAATTCCCGCAGGCGCTTCGGCGCCGAATCGAAATACCCCCAGCAATACAGAAGCACCAGCGCGCCGATGCCCAAGATAATGAGGGCGAAGATGGCAGCCAGCGCATCCATCCGGAACTCCAGGTTGAGGTGCGCTGCGGGCATCCACTCGATGGTGGCGGTGAGCCCAGGCTTGTCCCAACCAAACGTCCCGTTGACAAACAGGGACACGACCCAGGCGAAGCCTGCAGCCGGAACAAGAGCAAGAATGCCAAACGCGGCCCGACCCACAACCTTGACCAGTACCGGCGCGAGCGCGGTAGCAATCAGAAGTGTGAGAAAAGTTATTAACACGTGGGCTCAATCATTTGTCGTTTGGGCATTATCGGTTGGCTATACATCCCCCACATGTGGGGTAAACCGTTTTAATTGTACCGGGAAAGGTCTGACCCCGCCGAAGTGGGGTTTGTCATCCTCCACGCACCAGCGTGGGCGTGTCGTGTGTTCGAACATGTTCTAAAAGGTGTAAGAACGCGTGCCCGCCGCTTTGTACTTTTGTGTCATGAACAGCAGCGGGGTCTCTTCCCCGGCACCCCGCCGGGGACCACGCGGTTCATCTAGAGACGCTTCGCTCATCTAGAGACGCTTCGCTCATCTAGATGCGAGTAGGAAAAAGGAAAAGTGAACATGACCAATCAATGGCCTGCCAACGCAGAAAACCCGGCCCAGCCCGTGGAAGCACCGAAGAAGCCTTGGTACAAGAAATGGTGGGTATGGCTCATCGCCGCCGTCGTCATCATCGGAATCGCCGGTAGCGGCGGAAACAGTGATAGTGACAAAGATCAGGCCGATACCCCCGTCACCTCCACAGTGACGAGCACGCAGGCGCAGGAAGCCCTCGACGCACCAAGCTCCGAGGCGGCACTCGCAAAGGAAACCTCGGAAGCACCGGCCGCCGAGGAAAAGGAAAAAGAGGCCGATGTGCCCAAGGAGTACAAGAACGCCCTCCGCAGCGCCAAGTCGTACTCAGACATGATGCACATGTCCAAGCAGGGCATCTATGACCAGCTGACAAGTGAATATGGCGACCAGTTCTCGCCCGAAGCCGCGCAGTACGCCGTCGACAACCTGAAGGCCGACTACAAGAAGAACGCGTTGGAATCTGCCCGCAATTACGAGGAATCCATGGCTATGTCCCCGTCTGCGATTTACGACCAGCTCGTGAGCGAATACGGCGAGAAGTTCACTGCAGAAGAGGCCCAGTACGCAGTGGACAACCTCTAAAGGTTCGGCCGTTCGGCAGAATGTCCTAACCAACACTTACATAGCGCGCCCAAAGCGCAATGCCCGGAACCACGTGGTTCCGGGCATTGTCTCGTTTATAACGCGTTCGGGAGAACGCGCGAACGCGGGTACACGGCGGGTACGCGCGCTAGATTGACAGCAGGAGCAGCGCCTCAGCCACGGCGATGGCGTAAATCTCCTCCGGGTCGACGGACTCGTTGGGGGAGTGGATGTTGGCGGCGGGCTCCTCCACGCCGTACAGGGCAATCTCGGAGTCGGGGTAGAGTCCCTGCAGCTTCGTGGTCAGCGGGATGGAGCCACCCATGCCCACCTTGACTACCTCGGCACCGTCGTAGGCGGCGGAAAGCGCCTCCTCCAGCAGCTGAATGGCAGGGCCGTCGAGCTTGGCGGAAAATGGTTGGGAGACCTCGGACAGCTCGATCTCACACTGGGCGTTGAACGGCACATGGTTTTCCACGTGTGCCTTGAGCTTTTCGGCCACCTCGTGGGCGTCCATCTTCTCCGGCACGCGGAAGTTGACGCGGGCGCGGGCAATGTTGGGCACCGCGTTGACGGCCTCCTCCACCGGGGTGGAGCTAAAGCCAGTGACGGTGACGGCGACGCGGGACCACAGCTGGTCGGAGGGCGTGCCCTTATCGCCGGCAATAATATCTACGCCCTCGAGAACGCCGGCGTCCTTGGCGAAGTCCTCCGCCGAGTACTGCTGGCCCTCCCACCTGACGGTGTTGTCCAGGCCGTCGATGACGACGAAGCCGTCCTCGTCGCGCAGCGAGTCAAGGGTGCGGATGAGGGCGAAGGTGGCATCCGGTGCAGGGCCGCCGAACTCACCGGAGTGGGCGGGGGAGGCCATGGTTGTGATGGTGATGTCCATCTGGCCGCCGCCGCGCAGGCTGGATGTGATGGTGGGCACGCCCGCCTTGGCGTTGCCGGCATCCACGATGCAGATGACATCCGCCTTGAACAGCTCGGGGTTGGATTCAATGAGGGAGTCGAGGCCTTCGCCGCCGACCTCCTCAGATCCCTCGATGACAATGCGCAGGTTGGCTCGTGTTCCTCCCAGCTTTTCGATGGCCTCAAGTACCGCGAGGTGCGTGGCAATATTGCCCTTGCAGTCTGCGGCGCCACGGCCGTACCAGCGCCCGTCGCGCTTGGTGAGGGTGAACGGGTCGGAATCCCACTTCTCCGGGTCGCCCGCGGGCACCACGTCGTAGTGGGAGTAAAGGAGGACCTCGGGTGCGTCGGCCTCGCCGGCGCGGGTGCCAACAAGCGCAAGCGTGCCGTCGGAGGTCTCGTGGGCCTCCATCTCGATACCGAACTTTTCAAACGCTTCCTTTACCCACAGCGCAGCCTCGCGGTTGCCGGCCTCGCCACGCGGGGAATTGAAGGCCACGAGCTCACTGAGGGTACTAAAGATACTGTCTTTTTGCTTGTCGACGGCTTCGCGCACCGTCTTTCCGTCCAATTTCAATGTCATAACCATCATGGTAGCCCTCGCCCAGGTGAGCGGCCACTGTCTTGCACTCTCGGGGGTTGAGTGCTAAAAATGGTTTTTAGCACTTCCAGTTTGAGAGTGCTAAATGAACGAAGTGTAGGTGGGCTTGATGTCCATCGCCGTCGCGGGCACCTACACAGCACGACAAATAATAAGGAGTATCACTTCCACTATGGCTAAGATGATTGCCTTTGATGAAGAAGCACGCCGCGGTCTTGAGCGGGGTCTGAATACCCTCGCCGACGCTGTCAAGGTCACCCTTGGACCCAAGGGTCGCAACGTCGTCCTGGAGAAGTCCTGGGGCGCCCCGACCATTACCAACGACGGTGTCACCATTGCCCGCGACATCGATCTCGAGGATCCGTACGAGAAGATCGGCGCGGAGCTCGTTAAAGAGGTAGCCAAGAAGACCGACGACGTCGCGGGTGACGGCACGACCACCGCAACCGTTCTCGCCCAGGCGCTCGTCCGCGAGGGTCTGCGCAACGTTGCCGCTGGTTCCAATCCGATGAGCATTAAGCGCGGCATCGAGGCTGCAGTAAAGAAGGTCACCGAGAAGCTCCTGTCCACCGCCAAGGAGATTGACACCAAGGAAGAAATCGCCGCAACCGCTGGCATTTCTGCTGCTGATCCGGCCATCGGCGAGAAGATCGCCGAGGCGATGTACGCCGTGGGCGGCGGAGAGCTGAACAAGGACTCCGTTATCACCGTCGAGGAGTCCAACACCTTCGGCGTTGAGCTCGAGGTCACCGAGGGCCTCCGCTTTGATAAGGGCTACATCTCCGGCTACTTCGCCACCGACATGGAGCGCCTGGAGGCTGTCCTTGAGGATCCCTACATCCTTCTCGTTGGCTCCAAGATCTCCAACGTCAAAGATCTCCTCCCGCTTCTGGAGAAGGTCATGCAGTCCGGCAAGCCTCTGCTCATTATCGCCGAGGACGTCGAGGGCGAGGCCCTGTCCACTCTCGTTGTGAATAAGCTTCGTGGCACCTTCAAGTCCGTCGCTGTCAAGGCTCCGGGCTTCGGCGATCGCCGCAAGGCACAGCTGCAGGATATGGCCATCCTCACCGGCGGCCAGGTCATCTCCGAGGAGGTCGGCCTCTCCCTCGAGACCGCCGGCATCGAGCACCTCGGCTCCGCCCGCAAGGTCGTTGTGACCAAGGACGACACCACCATCGTCGATGGTGCGGGCTCCGCAGACCAGATCAAGGGCCGCGAGCAGCAGATCCGCGCTGAGATCGACAACTCCGATTCCGACTACGACCGCGAGAAGCTCCAGGAGCGCCTGGCTAAGCTTGCCGGTGGTGTCGCTGTCCTCAAGGTCGGCGCAGCCACCGAGGTCGAGCTGAAGGAGCGCAAGCACCGCATTGAGGATGCCGTCCGCAACGCCAAGGCCGCTGCGGAAGAGGGTATCGTCTCCGGCGGTGGCGTCGCACTCCTGCAGGCCGCCGAGGTGCTCGAGGATAACCTCGGTCTCGAGGGTGACGAGGGCACCGGTGTTGCCATCGTCCGCGAGGCACTGTCCGCCCCGCTGAAGCAGATCGCTGCCAACGCTGGCTACGAGCCCGGCGTGGTCGCTGCCAAGGTTGCAGACCTCCCCGCAGGCCAGGGCCTCAACGCCGCTACCGGCGAGTACGAGGATCTCATGGCTGCCGGCGTCAACGACCCGGTGAAGGTCACCCGCTCTGCTCTGCAGAACGCAGCCTCCATTGCGGCCCTCTTCCTCACCACTGAGGCTGTCGTCGCCGATAAGCCGGAGCCCAAGGCTCCCGCAGCCCCCGGCGCCGACGAGATGGGCGGCATGGGCGGCTTCTAAGCCTCCCTCACGCTGACGCGTAAGCGGTAACACATCACGGGCACCTCGTCAGAGGTGCCCGTTGTTGTTTGCGTCGACGATGTAGAAACCGCTGGTTACCCCCGCGCGGGGGAGTGTGCGAAAAATTTTCTGGTTTGAACGCGCCTTATCGCTTTTTGATGCCGTATGCGTTACACAAACGGCAGATTTTTTGAAAATTCTCACCGCGTTTTCAGGTAGTCGATCCGCTAAAAACCCGTCTAGCTTGAAGTATTGTGAAAAGTCACAAAAATGAATGCAAAGTTACGCCTTTGTGGACGCTGACTAAACGTAGCAAATTTGGTGGAAAAGTTTGCAATAAACGCTTGACGGTAGGGCCGTTACCGCCTAAATTAAATCAACGACGGTCGAGAGACGTTATGAACTTGTAATCCCAGCCCCTTGGGGCTGGCCAACCCAAGGAGAAATTATGGATCTGTCTGCAATCAAGGATGCGCTGAGCTTCTTCATCGATCTCGTTGAGGGCATCACCAAGATCTTCACCAACCTGCCGAAGTTCTTCCAGGCCTTCAACCACATTGATGACCCGGACTTCTTCGATTTCGATAAGCTCCTCAAGCCGTTGCCCGAGGCTCCGACTGAGACCAAGCCCAAGAAGTAAGACAACCCCCTAACCGGATCTTTTAAACTAGGAGTTTTTCATGGAAAACATTGCTTACTACGCTGCAGATGCAGATAAGTTCAAGGTTGACGAGGGCTACGAGACCGCAGTGAACAACTGGGGCAACCTCTCCAACAGCCAGGACGGCTTCGGCTGGCTCTTCAGCCTCCTCGACAACCTCGCTGAGGTTGCCAAGGGCATCAAGACCCTCATCGGTCTTGCATAAGCTGAGCCTTTTCAGGCCAACAACGCAATAGCGTTAATCGACTAATCCCCCGCCGATTAGGCGGGGGATTTTTCGCGTTCAATTTCACCCGGCGTGCCGGCTAGTAACTGACTATTATTGTGCGTATGGCCGACGATAATGAGGAAATCCCCGTACTTGACCTAGCTAAACTGCACGGATACCACGTCGATGACAGCGACGAGGACGATCCGGTACTGGTCAAGCCCAATGGAGAACGCGTAGACACGTGGCGCGAAAACTACCCGTACGACGAGCAGATGAAACGCCCGGAGTACGAGCACATTAAACGAGCCCTACAAATCGAGCTCCTGAAATGGCAGAACTGGACCAAAGCAACGGGCCAGCGCCACATCATTCTTTTCGAGGGGCGCGACGCCGCCGGCAAGGGCGGCACCATCAAGCGCTTCAACGAGCACCTCAACCCCCGCGGTGCCCGCATCGTGGCACTGGAAAAGCCGTCGCCGCGCGAGTCCACCTCCTGGTACTTCCAGCGCTACATCGAGCACTTCCCGTCGGCAGGGGAGATCGTGTTCTTTGACCGCTCGTGGTACAACCGCTCCGGCGTGGAGCGCGTCATGGGCTTCTGCACGGAATCCCAGCACGCCGAGTTCCTGCGCGAGGTGCCGATGCTGGAGAACATGATCCTGGGTTCCGGCATTTCGCTGACGAAGTTCTGGTTCTCTGTCACCCAGAAGGAGCAGCGCACCCGCTTCGCCATCCGCCAGGTGGACCCCGTGCGCCGCTGGAAGCTGTCCCCGATGGACCTCGCCTCCCTGGATAAGTGGAACGATTACACGCGGGCGAAGGAGGAACAGTTCCGTTACACGGACACAGATGAGTCCCCGTGGATCACCATCAAGTCGAATGACAAGAAGCGCGCCCGCCTCAACGCGATGCGCTACATCTTGAGCAAGTTCGAGTACACAAACAAGGATCACGAGATCGTCGGCGAGCCCGACCCGCTGCTGGTCAAGCGCGGCCGCGATCAGATCGGCGACTAGTTCTTCTCGTCGGCCGGTGCAAGCACGGCCTTGGACATCTTCCGCAGCTGCTTCAGCTGCTTCTTGGAGGAGTCGTCCAGGGCCGTTTTCTCTGCCTCCGTCACCGCGCTGGCGAGCTTCTTGTGCAGCTTCCGCCCCGCCTTGGTGAGCGCCACCACTTGTCGGCGCCGATCCTCCGCCGCCCGGTCCCGCGTCACCAGCCCTTTGCGCACCAGCTTGTCCAGGATCCGCACCACGTCGGAGGGGTCGATGCCAAGCGCCGCAGAAATCTCCGCCTGCTGCGCGGTGGGCGCGGGTGCAAGACACGTGAGCACCCAATACTCCCGGAGCGTGACGTCCGTGGGCACAAGGGCGGCATCGACCGCGTCGCGGGTCGTTTTGCGGAGCTTCTCCAGCTGAAAAAGCGGGGACTGTGTCAGGAGGCTGGGGATCTCGCTCATAGTGCCAAGTGTAGGTCTTGGGGCCTGGTCTGCGGGCCACTTTGCCCTCATCACGGCCAAAAAATCCGCCACCCGGAACACGTCCGGGTGGCGGCGCGGGGCTACGCGTTTAGCCCTCGTTCTTGAGGCGCTCGATGGCCTCCTGGTAGATGCGCTCGGCCTCGTCCTTGCCGGCCCAGCCGGAGCCGGAAACTTCCTTGTTCGGCTCGAGGTCCTTGTAGTGGACGAAGAAGTGCTCGATCTCGTCCTTGACGTGCTGCGGGACGTCGTCGATGTCCTTGTAGTTCTCGTAGCGGACGTCGTCGACAACGCAGAGCAGCTTGTCGTCGCCGCCGGCCTCGTCGGTCATCTTGAACACGCCGAGCGGGCGCGCGGGGACGATGACGCCGGGGAATACGGACTCAGGCAGGATGACGAGGGCGTCGAGCGGGTCGCCGTCTTCGCCGAGGGTGCCCTCGATGAAGCCGTAGTCCTGCGGGTAGGCCATGGGGGTGAACAGGTAACGGTCGAGGTAGACCTTGCCGGTCTCGTGGTCGATCTCGTACTTGTTGCGGGAGCCGGCGGGGATCTCGATGGTCACTTCGAAGCTCATGTGAGTCCTTTCTGTCAAAACGTTTTACTCCGCTCCCATCCTAGTCTGTCCTCGAATTGGTCACCCGCTACAGTGTGTGGGGTGCGAAGAAAAGGTCTTTTCATTGGTGCCATCGTGGCGGTTCTCGCCGTTATTGCGGCGATCGTCGCGGTCGCCGTTTTGTCCGCTGCCCGCGCGACCACGGTAACTCCGGGGATGCAGCCGCCGTCGGCGACGCCGCTGGCGGTGCCCGCTCACCGGGATGGTCCGGTTGATCCGGCGCAGGCCCTAGAGCTGGAGGCGCTGTCGCAGGATCCGGCGCTGGGGGAGTTCTTCGGCATCGTCACGGATGTGCAGACGGGGGAGACGCTGTGGGAGAAGAATGCCGATGTTCCGGGTCGTCCGGCGTCGATCACGAAGGTGCTCACCGCCACCGCCGCGGTCCACGCGCTGCCCGCCGGTCACCGTCTGGTGACGGAGGTGTACGCGGACGGTGATACGAGCTATATCAAGGCCGGTGGGGATGTGTGGCTTTCCGACGCCTCCCTGGACCGGTTGGCTGGTATGGTCACCACCCCGCGGGTCGTCCTGGACACGTCCGTCTGGGACGGTTTCGAGCCCTTCGCCCCCACGTGGGACCCCGCCGACATCGACGCGGGTTTCGTCGCCCCCATCGAGCCGGTCATGATCAATCAGGCGCGCATCGACGCGACGACGGGCGATGTTCCCCGCTCCCACACGCCGGCTCAGGATGTCCTTGCCAGCGTCGCCGCCCGCTCTGGTGCCACCCCCGCAGGCTTGTCGACGGTTCCCCCCACCGCCACCAAGATCGGTACGGTAGAGTCCCCGCGCCTCGACGACCGCCTCAACGCCATGATGGACCACTCCGACAACGTCATGGCCGAGGCCATCGGCCGCGAACTCGCCGTGGCCAAGGGGGCCACCAACCCCGTGGACGCCGTCATCGCCGAGTTGCACGCCCTGTCGATTCCCACCGATGGGCTGAACCTCAACGATTGCTCGGGGCTGAGCGCTGACAATCGGATTGCACCCCGCACCATCGACATTGCGCTCTACACCGCGGCGACAGACGACAAGCTGCACCCGGTGCTGCGCTCCCTGCCTGTGGCCTACGGCTCCGGCACGCTTGCCGAACGCTTCGGCGGCAAGGACGGCCAGGGCTGGGTGCGCGCCAAGACGGGCACCCTCGACGCCACCTCGGGGCTCGCCGGCACTGTCACCGGTGAGGACGGCAGCGTCTACACGTTCGCGTTCCTGTCCAACGGCTCCGATATCCTCGCCGCCCGGGAATCCCTCGACACCCTCGCCTCGGCGCTGCGCAAATAACATGCACCGATTTCCAGAGCCCAGCCCCCATTTCGTGCGGGTAAGAAACGCCGTGAGGCGATGTGTACCGTCCTCGGTGGCGGTAGGTCTTTCCGGTGGCCCGGATTCGCTCGCCCTCACCGCAGCCCTTATCGCCGAGGGCGTCCACGTCACCGCCCTGTGCATCGACCACGGCCTGCAGGACGGCTCCCGGGAGGTGTCCGAGGAGGCAGCCCGCATCGCCCGCAGCTGGGGCGCGGAGGCCCGCGTTATTCCGATTAATGTGGATCCGCCTACAGAGTCCGCTGCTCGACAAGCCCGCTACCGGGCGTTCGCCGAATGGGGTGGCCCCGTGTGCGTCGCGCACACGATGGACGACCTCGCCGAAACATTCCTCATCGCCGGCCTGCGCGGCATGACGTGCGGCATGAGAGAAACCGCCGAGGTGGAGGGCGCACACATCATCCGGCCATTACTGGCCGTCCGGCGTACGGACACCGTCGCCACGTGCGCGGAGATCGGTGTCACCCCGTGGCACGACCCGCAGAACGCAGACCCCGCCTTCACCCGCGTGCGCGTGCGCCGGGAGGTGCTGCCACTACTCGGAGACATCGTCGGCGGCGATGCCGTACCGGCGCTGGCGCAGGCGGCGCGGCGGACGCAGGCGGAGGCGACCCGCATGACGGCGACCACCGTCCCGCTGGCCACCAAGGACCTGCCGGAGGCTACCCGGCAGGACATCATCGCCGGGGCCCTGCGGGCGGCGGGTGCGAAGGTGAGCAAACCGCACGTCGAGGGCGTCGACAAGCTTCTGACCGAGTGGCACGGGCAGGGGCCGCGGGATGTCGGGGGAGGATTGGTAGCATTGCGTGTATCCGATGCGATAAAGATAGAGGAGAAAAACTCATGAGTGAGTCCCGATACGGCGACGAAGTGCAAAAAGTTCTGCTCAGCGAAGAGCAGCTGCAAACGCGCATCCAGGAGATGGCGGACAAGGTCAGCCAGGAATACAAAGACATCGATGACGATCTCATCCTCGTGTGCGTCCTGAAGGGGGCGGTGTACTTCCTCACCGATTTCTCCCGCAAACTGTCCATCCCCAGCCAGATGGAGTTCATGGCCGTCTCCAGCTACGGCAACTCCACCTCCTCCTCCGGCGTGGTCAGGATTCTCAAAGACCTCGACCGAGAGATCGAAAACCGCCACGTGCTCATCGTGGAAGACATCATCGATTCCGGTCTCACCCTGTCCTGGCTCGTGCGCAACCTCAAGTCGCGCCACCCCGCTTCCCTCAACGTCATCACCCTCCTACGCAAGCCCGAGGCCCAAAAAGCCAAGGTTGAGCTACTCGACGTCGGCTTCGAAATCCCCGACGAATTCGTCATCGGTTACGGCCTCGACTTCGCCGAGCGCTACCGCGACCTGCCCTACGTAGGAACACTTCACCCACGGATGTACGAGAACTAACACAGTGCCAGATATTTCAAAGAACACCACACCCGCGGACGACAAGAACAAGAAGATCATCCGCTGGGCGACCATCGCCACGATCATCCTCATCGCCCTGTTCAGCTTTTCCGTGCTGACAGACGACACCCGCGGCTTCGCCAAGGTTGACACCTCCGTCGCCTTGGCCGAGCTGCACAACGGCAACGTCTCCGAGGCGCGTATCGACGACCGCGAGCAGCAGCTCCGCCTCAAGCTCAAAAACCCCATCACGGTGAAAGAGCAAGAGGGCGTTGAGGAAATCATCGCCCAGTACCCCGCCCGCGCCACGGGCCAGGTCTTCGACGCCGTCAGTTCCGCTCAGGTTGATTCGTACAACACGAAGGTGACCAAGGACAGCTTCTTCGGCTCCATGCTGATGATGATCCTGCCCATGCTCCTCATGTTCGGGCTGCTCATCTTCTTCTTCACGCGGATGCAGGGCGGCGGCGGAATGTTCGGCATCGGTGGCTCCCGCGCCAAGGAACTCACCAAGGACATGCCGACGAACTCCTTCGCCGACGTCGCCGGCGCCGACGACGCCCTTGATGAGCTGCAGGAAATCAAGGACTTCCTGCAGGATCCGACGATCTACGAGAAACTCGGCGCCAAGATCCCCCGCGGCGTGCTCCTCTACGGCCCGCCCGGCACCGGCAAGACGCTCATGGCGCGCGCCGTCGCCGGTGAGGCCGGCGTGCCGTTCTACTCCATCTCCGGCTCCGACTTCGTGGAGATGTTCGTCGGTGTCGGCGCTTCCCGGGTCCGCGACCTGTTCAAGCAGGCCCGCGAAAACAGTCCCTGCATCATCTTCATCGACGAGATCGACGCCGTCGGCCGCCAGCGCGGCTCCGGCATGGGTGGCGGCCACGACGAGCGCGAGCAAACCCTCAACCAGCTGCTCGTGGAGATGGACGGCTTCGGCGACCGCGAGGGCGTCATCCTCATCGCCGCCACCAACCGCCCCGACATCCTCGATCCGGCGCTTCTGCGCCCCGGCCGCTTCGACCGGCAGATCCCCGTGGTCAACCCGGACCTCAAGGGCCGCGAAAAGATCCTCGAGGTGCACGCCAAGGGCAAGCCGTTCGCACCCGACGCGGACATTAAGTCCCTGGCCAAGCGCACCGCCGGCATGAGCGGCGCGGACCTGGCCAACGTTTTGAACGAGGCGGCGCTGCTCACCGCCCGCATCGGCGGCAACGTCATCACCGCCGATGCCCTGGAAGAAGCCACCGACCGCGTCGTCGGCGGCCCGCGCCGTAGCTCCCGGGTCATCTCCGAACACGAGAAGAAGATGACCGCCTATCACGAGGGTGGCCACACGCTCGCCGCGTGGGTCATGGAGGGCCTCGAGCCCGTGTACAAGGTGACGATCCTCGCCCGCGGCCGTACCGGTGGCCACGCCCGCCTCTCGCAGGAGGACGACAAGGGCATGAACACCCGCGCCGAACTCTTCGCCCACCTCGTGTTCGCCATGGGGGGCCGCTCCGCCGAGGAACTCGTCTTCGGCACCCCCACGACGGGCGCGTCCGCCGACATCGAGCAGGCGACGAAGATTGCCCGCGCGATGGTCACCGAATACGGCATGTCGCCGGATCTCGGCCCCGTCAAGTACGGCGAGGAGCAGGGAGATCCGTTCGTCGGCCGTGGCTCGGACAGCACCCTCGACTACTCGCCCAAGGTCGCAGCGATTATCGACGAGCAGGTGAAATACCTCCTGGACAAAGCCCACGAGACCGCCTACTCCATCCTCGAGCGCAACCGCGACTACCTCGACACGCTCGCGTCCAAGCTGCTGGAAAAGGAAACCCTGCGCCGCCCGGACCTCGAGGCCATCTTCGACGGCATCGAGACCGTCCCCTCCGGCGACGTGTTCCCCGGCGAGAGCTACCGCTTTGCCAAGCAGATCGGCCGCGACCCGGTGAAGACCCCCGTGGAGCTTGCCGAGGAGCGCGGCGAGGAACCGCCAAAGCGCTTCTCCCTCCTCGAGGCCTCCCGCGCCGCCCGCGCCCGCCGCGAGAAAGAGCGCGCCGAGAAGGAAAACACCACCGGCCCCATCACCCCGCGCGGGGAAAACTCCACGCCGGCGCCCGTCTACGGTGGCACGCCGCCGCCGAAGGATTGGGTTGTACCGGGCTACGAGGAGGCGCCGACACAGTCGATAAGCCGGCACGCAAAGCCGTCGACAAGCCCGAAGGTGCCCGAAGGCGACCGCACCGACCCGCACAAACACCCCGGCTGGCAGTCCTACGGGGCCGGCCCGGAGGGGGAGGAACAGATTGGGTTCCGCCTCCCGGAGGAAGAAGAAGAGGAAAAGTAGTGGCAGATTTCGATTTTGAGCGCGCACAGGCAGCCGTCCGGGAGCTCCTCATCGCCATCGGCGAGGACCCCGACCGCCCCGGACTGAAAGAAACGCCCCGGCGGGTGGCCAAAGCCTTCGAGGAAAACACCGGCGGACTGCACATCAACCCCGCCGACCACCTGGAAAAGACGTTCCCGGAAAACCACACCGAGCTCGTCATCGTGCGCGACATCCCCATCTACTCCATGTGCGAGCACCACCTCCTGCCGTTCTACGGCGTCGCCCACATCGGGTACATTCCTGGTGGTCACGGTTCCGTCACAGGGTTGTCAAAGCTCGCCAGGCTTGCCGACGGCTATGCTCGCCGTCCCCAGGTACAGGAACGGTTGACCTCCCAGATCGCCGACGCACTCGTCGACCGCCTGGATACGCAGGCCGTCGCCGTCGTCCTCGAATGCGAGCACATGTGCATGACCATGCGCGGCATCCGCAAGCCCGGCTCCAAGACCACAACATCTGCGATGCGCGGAGGATTTAAGACCTCAGCGGCCTCCCGCGCGGAATTCCTCACGCTGATTAGGGGTTAAACCATGGATCTTTTCAACGCCGACCGCTGTCTCGTCATGGGCGTTTTGAACGTCACCGACGACTCGTTTTCCGACGGCGGCAAATGGAACACCTTCGACCGCGCCATCGCCCACGCCCACGACCTCGTGGACCAGGGCGCCGACATCATCGACGTCGGCGGCGAATCCACCCGCCCCGGCGCCACCCGCGTGACCGAGGAACAAGAACTCGCCCGCGTCGTGCCCGTCATCGAGGCGCTGTCCAAGGAAGGCATCGCGACCTCGGTGGACACGATGCGTGCCGCCGTTGCCCGCGCCAGCGCTTCGGCCGGCGTGACCATTTTGAACGACGTCTCCGGTGGCATGGCCGATCCCAACATGTTCGCCACCATGGCCGACACGGGCCTGCCCGTGATCCTGCAGCACTGGGACGTGACCAACTTCGGCGACGCCGCAGGCGACACGCTTGCCGGCAAGGACGTAGTGGCCGAGGTCCTCCGCCTCCTCGGTGAACTTGTTCACCGCGCCCAAGACGCGGGCGTGAAGAAGGACAACATCATCATCGACCCGGGCCTGGGCTTTGGTAAGTCCCGGCTTGCGGATTGGCAGCTCCTCAACGCGCTGCCGAAGCTCGTGGAGACCGGCTACCCGGTGCTCATCGGCCAGTCCCGCAAGCGCTTCCTCGGCGACATGCGCGCCGAGTACGCTCGCGACGAGAACACCGCCGTCGACCGCGACGACGCCACCCACGCCGTCTCCGCGCTATCCGCCTACCACGGTGCCTGGGCCGTCCGCGTGCACAGCGTCCGCGGTTCCCGCGACGCCGTCGAGGTGGCAGCCCGCTGGAGGAACCCGCGTGGCTGATCGGATTGAGCTCACCGGGCTTAAGGCAACCGGCTACCACGGGGTCTTCGACCACGAAAAGCGCGATGGCCAGGAATTCTCCGTGGACATCACGTGCTGGCTGCCGTTTCCGGACACCGACCACGTGGAGGACACCGTCCACTACGGTGAGCTCGCCGAGATTGCCTACCGCACCCTCACCGGCCCCGCCTACGACCTCATCGAAACCGTCGCGGGCCTGATTGCCGACGAGGCGATGCTCGCATTCCCGCTCCTGCACGCCATCGAGGTCACCGTGCACAAGCCGCACGCCCCGATCCCGCACGACTTTGCCGACGTCGCCGTCGTCCGCCGCCGCAACCGCAAGAACGCCTTCCGCGCCATCCTGTCCCTCGGCTCCAACATCGGCGACTCCGAAGAGATCTTGCGATCCGCAACGAATCGTCTCCACCCGACGAAGGTTTCCACCATCCACAAAACGGCCCCCTGGGGCGGGGTGGAACAGCCCGACTTCTTGAATCTCGCCCTGGAGCTCACCTGGTGCGGCACGCCGCTGAGTCTCTTGCGCTACTGCCAGCACCTGGAAAAGTGCGCGCACCGCACCCGCGAGATCCACTGGGGCCCGCGCACCCTCGACGTTGATGTGGTGCAAATGTACGGCGCCGAGTCCACCTCCCCGGAACTCATCGTCCCGCACCCGCATGCCCATGAGCGCGACTTCGTGCTGCGCCCCTGGGAAGAAATTGAACCCGACGCTGAATTGAACGGAACCCCCATTTCGGAGCTGCCATGAACCTCACCGACATCCGCGCCCTCATCGCCACCGGAGGATTCTTCGCCGCCGCAGCGGCCATCCTGACGTGGCGGTTCTACGGCGCGATCGGTGGTTTCTCCGCTGCAGCAAGCGTGACACTGTGGGCGATCGCCGCCCTGTGCGGATACTTGGGTTGGCGGGTGCGTCGCGCGATGAAGGATGACAACATCGGACAGGACCGCTCGCAGCTCAACCCGGTGACGGCGGCGCAGTGGCTGGTCATCGGCAAGACATCCGCCTGGACGGGCGGCATCGTCGGTGGCGCCTACGTCGGCGTCCTCATCGTCCTCCTCTTCAACCTGCACCTCGCCTCAGCTGTCGACGATCTGCCCGGTGTCATCGTCTCCACCCTCGGTGGCCTTGCCGCCTCCGCCGCCGGCCTGTACCTTGAGCGCGGGTGCCACATTCCGCCGGCATCCTCGGCAGAAGGAGCGTAATCATGGGCAGCGATTTCATTAGCGCTGCAATCTGGATCGCCCTTGTTTGGCTGATTTAAGGAGTAGGGCATGCCGGATGACCCGACTTTGGTCGGGTTATCCGTGTGCGTATGCCATGCCTGGTGGAGACGGGTCTATGGGGATGCCGAGTTGTCTTCGGGCTATTCGTATGGCGCCACCTTGGGCACACGGGTGCATGTTCAACTGAAGTGGTCCGCCGAAGGCAGGCTGCCAATACTCCAACCCATCAATTCTGACCATGTGGCCATGTTTGGGCTTATCCAGGTCATCATCGTTTCGTCCGTTGTGGAAGGGGCACAACACCATCAGGTTTTCTGTTGTGGTTTTGCCTCCGTGTTTGAACGCTTTGATGTGGTGGATCTGGGACTTTGTGGCCGGTTGGCCGCATCCCGGCCACGCGCACACGGGGTTGCGAAGCGCTTGGAAAAACCTTTCCTTCCCATCAGCAAAGCGGGGAAACTCGATGTCAAAAAGTCCAAAGTTTTCCGGCCCCAAGGGATTAACCAGAGCGCCGGTTACCTTTTTGGATAGTTCTGCCTCGAATAATTCCTTCGAGGTCATGGTGGCACCGTTAGTCAGCGAGAAAACATAGTCACCATCATCAGTTTCTGTGAAGGGAAGATCCGTCCCGATAATCACACAGGCTGTCGCAGCCGGTGGAAGCGTGCCATCATTGGCTGCCAGCGCCAACGTGATTAAACCGTCAGCGGGACATTTCGTGTCCGTTTCCTGAGCCCGGTCATAGATCTGCTTCACACGCGATGACTCTGCAGTTAACGTGAGCGTTGCGAACGTGGAGTTAGGGATAGACATGTAGGTGAGTTTCTTATCGGGGTTGTCAGCTTGGCGATAGGTCTGTAGGAGGCGAGCGCCTTCTGCGTTAATTGCGGTGATGTCCCGACCATAAGGGACCAAGGCTTCACGGATTTTCCAGGCGAACTTCTTAGGAAGCTTTGCAACAAATCGTTCGATGGCGTTCAGAGAGGCAAAGGAGCAGCCGGCAACTTTTGCTTTTTCGCGGGAGCGTTCCTGACTCCGCGGGGCGCTTGCGCGCCCGTAGTAAATGTTCGAAAGTTTCTTAATGGTGTGGGCGGTGGTCTTATCGTAGCCCAGGCGAACAAGTGCTTTTTGGGACATGCCAAACGCTTGCCCGGCGACGGTCATCGCCTGGGCAAGCAATTCAGCAATAGCACAAAGTTCGTTCATGCCACCGACGATAAACCACAATCAACACACGTCAAGAGCGGTGATACGGACCTGTGGATAACTCACCCACAGTCCCAAAAGTTATCCCCAGACCAGGTCGCATCCATGGGCCAGGACCTGGACGCAGGGTAGCGTGGGAGGGTTTTATTCGTTGAGGCGGATGTCCATGGTGTCGACAAGCTCGTGTTCGCCCACCGTGGCACGCGCAAACAGGCGGCCGGAGAGGATTTCCAACGAAGTGAGGGTGATGTTGGGGGCGACGTCGAAGACGGCACGCGCGGCGGCGAGGACGGCGTCGTCCCCCTTGGGTGCTTCGTGGGCGCCGGCGGTGAGTGCTGCGGAGAGGGCGAGGGCTGCGTGCCTTTCGTCGTCGGAAAGCAAGGCGTTGACGCGGGCGAGTGCGATGCCGTCGGGTTCGCGGAGGGTGGGCAGCGTGTGGACGGTGACCTCAAGCGCGAGGTCGGTGATTGTCTGTTGGAGGCGCAGGACTTCGTCGAAGTGGAGTTCGCTGACCATGATGTCTGTGCAGTGGGCGAGTCCGATGAGCCGTACGGTGCGGGTGAGGGAGGGGGAGTCGTCGACAAGCACATGAGGGGCGGGGGTGGAGTCGACGAAGACTACATCAGCGGGAAGTGCACCTGACGGCGCACTGGAAGCAATCGAAACAACTCCGACCACAACCGCCCGCGGGATCCGCCGCGCCGCCTGCATCAACACCTGCTGGCCGGCATCGGAATCGGGGACGAGGACGACGGGGCGCGCGGTTTTGCGCATGGCGCGGGTGTACATGGCGAGGCGGGCGGGGTCAGTAATCGTTTCCACGGGGTGTAAGCCTACCCGGGCGCGCCCGGGAACCTACCGCAGGTCGCGGACTGGGGAAGGTACCATAAGCACCATGAATATCAAGGGCAGTGAAGTTTTTCTCTGGGTGCTCATCGGGCTGGCTATCGTGGCGAGCGTCCTGATGATGTTTTCGGACTCCGATGCCTGGCAGAAAATCGCTGTTCTTGCCGCACTGTGGGCCGCAGCCCTTGGCGCGTTCCTTGTCATGAAGATGCGCGGCGAATCCAAGGCCGACGCCGACCGCGTCGCAGAGCTGGAAAATCAGCTTGACCGGGAGCGTGCGCGTGCAGATGAGGAGCGCGCCCGCAGTGAGCAGGCCATCGCCCGTTCCGAGGAGTCCGACGAGACGCTGGCCGCGATCCGCGAGCAGCTCGACGCGATGCGCGCCCAGCTGGAGGAGCTCACCGGCCGCACGTACGAGTACGAGCCGAATTCCATCACCGCCTCCGCCACGCGCCTGCGGGAGATCGGTTCGACATCCTTTACCCCGCCGGAGCCGCCTGCGCCGGAGCCGCCGCGTGAGGAGGCAGAGGATGCCGAAGTTGTTACGGCGGATCCGGATCAGGGTGGCAGCCACACGGCGGGGCACGCTGCGGAGGAGTCAAAGAGTGAGCCGACGTGGTCGTGGACGCCGCCGTCGAGTTCCTATGTTGAGCCGTCGGAGTCTGCTGACACGTATCATGGGCGTCGCCGCAAGGAAGACGATTCGTTCGACTTCCTGCAGGAACCTGCAGTCGAGGAGGAGTCGTACCACGGCCGTCGCCGGAAGGAGGACGAGCCGCGTCGTTTCGGTGGTTGGACTCCGGTGACGGATCCGGTGGCCGCGGATGATGAGTGGCACGCGCCCGATATTGAGGACATTGTTACGGCGAAGTCTGACCAGACCGCCCAGATTCCGCCGGTTCCGGAGGCCCAGGAGCGGTCCTCGGGTCACGGCCGTCGGCGCGCGGATGACCGCGAGGGTGGCGTGTCAGTTGCTGATCTGCTCAAGAATCTGAAGAAGTAGTTGTGGCTTCACCCGCGCAGCGCGTCTGCCACATCGGCTCCGATCCGCACGTCGCCGAGGGGCTCGCCCGCACGCACCATACGTTGGTTTCCCGCCCGGAGGATGCGTCGCTCATCGTTGTTTCTACCCGCGGTGATGGGCTTTTCGACGCCATTTCCTCCCTCGAGTCCCTCATTCGTCCCGGTCAGGTTGTGGTCCACACCGACCCACGCATGGGCGCGCAGGTGCTCGATCCTCTGGAGGTGCGCGGCGCGCTGTGCGTGGCGCTCGGCGCGCTGGGGGATATGTGGTGTGTGTCTGCCGTCGATGAGCTGGGGACGATGATCGGCACGCTGCTTGCCTCAGAGATGGGTGGGGTGTCGATTGTTGTCGACGACGCGGATCGTCCCCTCATCGGCCGCGTCGCCGCCGCCCTCGACACGGCGGCGGATGCCTACGCCGACGCGCGCCGCATCCTCCTCGATGTCACCGGCCAGGAGGACGTTGCCGAGCGCATTATTTCTGAGCACCTGGATCTTGTTCGCCGTGGGCTTTAGGGGGCCGGCCGCGGCGGGGGATGGGCTGCACGTTTTTAGGTAGGCGCCCGTTGGTGCGCAGTGCGTCGCGTAGCAGCCGTTCGATCTGCGCGTTGACGCTTACGAGGTCATCGGCCGCCCACTTCGCCACTGCCTCGTAGACGGCGGGGTCGAGGCGCAGCGGGACGGCCTTGCGTTTTGCCATTAGTACAGGCTACCTGCGTTCACCACGGGCTGTGTGTGGTTGTCGGAGCACAGGACGACGAGGAGGTTGGACACCATCTGGGCGCGGCGCTCGGGGTCTAGCTCGACGATGTCTTTCTTCTCCAGTTGGTCAAGCGCGGATTCCACCATGGTGACCGCACCCTCGACGATGGTTTCGCGGGCGTCGACAATTGCGGAGGCCTGCTGGCGCTGGAGCATGGACTGGGCGATCTCCGGGGCGTAGGCGAGGGTGGAGATGCGGGCCTCGATGATCTCAACGCCGGCGAGTGCTGCGCGGGCGGCCACCTCGTTGGCGATCTCGCCGGAGATCTGGTCGGTGGAGTTGGATAGCTGCGTGTACGTGTAGTTGGTGGTGACGTGGCGCAGTGCGGACTCGGACTGGGAGTGGATGAATTCTTCTACCTCCTCCACGGCGAAGCTGGCTTTGGCGGTGTCGGCGACCTGCCACACGACGATGGCGCCGATGTTGAGCGGGTTGCCGTTGGCATCATTGACCTTGAGCTCTGCGGTCTCGAAGTTGCGCACACGCACGGACACGTTCTTGGTGGTGCACAGCGGTGGGACGAGGCTGAGGCCGGTGCGCCGATTGGTGCCGACGTAGCGGCCGAGGAACTGGTTGACCTGCGTGTGGCCGGGGGACATGATGCGGAACATGGAGATGAGCAGGACAGCGATGATGACGAACGGGATAAAGAGTCCAGGCAGGGTGAAGAGCGGCACGACGAGCAGCGCGATGATGACAACAAGGTTGATGATTGCTGCTGCGGGGCCTGCGACCCATGAGGGGTGTTCGGTGATTGAGACTTTGGTGCCGTCGTGGCCGACGGGTTTTTCGGAGACGGTGGGTGCGGCGGTTTCCATAGTGGGTCCTTCCGGTGCGGAATGTGATATCAATTTTTGAATGTGATATCACATTAACTCGGTTTTGCCGATCACGCAAGTGCACCTAGAACTGGAAACCTTCAGCAGGTGGGGTACTCTATGGTGCTATGACTGACGTGAAGAATGATTTGCCCGAACAGGTGCGCATCCGCCACGAGAAGCGCGAGCGCCTGCTAGCTAGTGGCCGGGATCCGTACCCGGTCGAGGTTCCCCGCACGATTTCCATCGAGGACCTTGTTTCGAAGTACCACGTGGTCAAGGAGGACGCGCCCGCCGTGGAGGGGGCGACGAACCTCGAGGTGGGTGAGGAGACGGATATCGTTGTTTCCGTCGCCGGTCGTGTGATCTTCTTCCGTAATACGGGCAAGCTGTGCTTTGCCAAGCTGCAGGCGGGCTCCGGTGCGTCCGTGCAGGCGATGATTTCGCTGGCAGAGGTCGGCGAGGAGTCGCTGAAGAATTGGAAGGCCGATGTCGATCTCGGCGATATTATTTCTGTTACCGGTCGGGTTATTTCCTCCAAGCGCGGCGAGCTGTCCGTCATGGCTACGGATTGGCAGATGGCCTCGAAGGCGCTGCGCCCGCTGCCGGTGGCGCACAAGGAGATGAGTGAGGATCAGCGGATCCGTCACCGCTACACGGATCTGATCATGCGTGACGAGGCCCGTAAGAACGCGCTGACGCGTATTAAGGTCATGCGCGCGCTGCGGAACTTCCTGGAGTCGGAGGGCTTCCTGGAGGTGGAGACCCCGATGCTGCAGACGCTGCACGGTGGTGCCGCTGCTCGCCCGTTCGTCACCTACTCCAACGCCATGGACATGGACCTCTACCTGCGTATTGCGCCGGAGTTGTTCCTTAAGCGGTGCGTCGTCGGCGGCATTGAGCGGGTCTTTGAGGTCAACCGTAACTTCCGCAACGAGGGTGTGGATTCCTCGCACTCCCCGGAGTTCGCGATGCTCGAGACATACCAGGCGTGGGGTGATTACAACACCGGCGCTGACCTTATTAAGCGCCTCATTCAGTCCGTCGCCACGGAGGTGTTCGGTTCCACCACCGTCACGCTTGTCGACGGCACCGAGTACGACTTCGGCGGCGAGTGGAAGACGCTGGAGATGTATCCCTCCTTGAACGAGGCGCTGGCCCGCAAGTTCCCCGGCCAGCCGGAGGTCACCATCGATTCTTCTGTAGAAGAGCTGGAGGCCATCGCCGACCACATTGGCCTGGAGAAGGGCAAGGGCTGGGGTCACGGCAAGTTTGTCGAGGAGATCTGGGAGTTCCTCTGCGAAGATCAGCTGTACGGCCCGGTGTTCGTCCGCGACTTCCCGGTGGAGACCTCGCCGCTGACTCGCCAGCACCGGTCCAAGCCCGGCGTGACCGAGAAGTGGGACCTCTACGTCCGCGGCTTTGAGCTGGCCACCGGCTACTCGGAGCTGGTCGATCCGGTGATCCAGCGCGAGCGCTTTGAGGATCAGGCGCGTCTTGCCGCCGGAGGCGACGACGAGGCGATGGAGCTTGATGAGGACTTCCTGTTCGCGATGGAGCAGGCCATGCCTCCGACATCGGGCAACGGCATGGGCATCGATCGTCTCCTCATGGCCCTTACTGGCCTGGGCATTCGCGAGACCGTCCTGTTCCCGATCGTGAAGCCGGAATAAGTACGTCAAGCAAACTTTGGCCCGACAAGCCATAATGAGGGCATGGCACCTCTTCTTACCCAGCTTCCCTCGGCAGGGTGGGTGAGTGTCGGGCCGTGGGTAGGAGCGTCACGGGACCTGACCCAACCACCGCAGTACCGCCACGGTGTGACCACCTACGTTGTGGTGCGCCATGGCTGCGTGCTTGTCGAGGATTCCAGCGGGTTCAGCGCTGACGTGTCGCAGGGCATGATTGCCGGGGTACCCAGCGGGCTCACAGTGCGGATTCAGCCGTACGGGGATTCCGCGCGGGGTGCCCAGCTGCTGCTGGCCAACACCGCGCTCACCTCCTCGTGGCTCAACCCACCGCTTCATGCGGGGTTCCTCACCACCGCCGATGAGGGGGTACCAGCGGGCAGCGAGGTCGCGTCCATCGGCGACGCGGGGATTGCCATCGGTTCCAGTGAGGCTGGAATCTCCTTCGGTGGTGAGCCCCTCACCACGCCTTTTATTCTTTGGGACGGCATTCTCGCGGCCAGCGACGAGGAACTTCGTCGCTTCTGCCGCACCGCCCCCGTACGGCCCCTCAAACCCCGACTAAACCGCCCGTGGAGGAAACATGAGCATTAACAATCTTGGCGAGACCATCCGCAAGCGTCGCCGCAAGCTCGGAATCAACCAGCTGGACCTCGCCGAGAGGTCGGGCGTGTCCGACCGCTTCATCCGCGACCTCGAACACGGCAAGATGTCCCTGCGCCTAGATAAGCTCATCGATCTGCTGGAGGCGCTCGATCTCGACCTCACCCTGACGGAGGTCAAGCGACATCCAGGGCAGCACTAATCTGCTCGAATGCGCTGGCCACATCGGTGCGCCACACCACGTCGGCCTTCTTGTCCCCGCGCCCCGGCCCGCCGTTGATCACGGCGACGGGCTTGCCCTGCGCCCGCGCGTCGAGGACGAACGTGTAGCCACTCATGACGGCAAGTGAGCTCCCCACAACGAGGAGCGAGGATGACTTGTCCAGGAGTTCCCGCGCCCGGGCCTTGCGGTTAGCCGGGACGGGTTCGCCGAAGTAGACAACATCGGGCTTGAGCTTCGTGGAGCCACAATTTTCGCACTCGGCGAGGTGGAACGCGGCGACGTCCTCGTCCCTAAGCGCCACGTCTCCGTCGGGGTTGACCATAGATGTGTCCACGTGGATGGACTCCACATATCCGGGGTTGGCTGACGCCAACCGCTTATCAAATCGCGTGCGCTTCTCCCGGTGACCGCACGTGAGGCAGCACACCGAGCCCAAGTCGCCGTGCAGCGGGATGACGGTGCGCGAACCAGCCTGCGTGTGCAGGCCGTCGACGTTTTGGGTGATGAGCCCCGAGACGAAGCCGCGCGCCTCAAGCGCGGCGATGGCGCGGTGAACCGAGTTGGGGCGCGCCTCATCCATGTGCCGCCAGCCGATGAAACTGCGGGCCCAGTAGCGTCGCAAAGCCTCAGGGTCGTGCTGAAACTCCTGGTAAGTCATGGGGCGGTGGCGGGTGAGCGAACCGTTGGGGCCGCGATAATCGGGAATCCCCGAGTCGGTGGAGACCCCGGCCCCGGTGAGAACGAGGCAGCCGGTGGCCCGCAGCTGGCGGAGGATGAACGCGAGCGCCTGCGCAGGTGGGGTGGGGGTCACCGTCTCGTGGACGACGCGGGCGATGGATTTGAGGGCGGAGTCGTGTGCGAGTTGGACGGCGGGGTCGTCGAAGTGTTGGGTGCTCACGCAGCCCATTGTATGGAAGAGTAGGGCTATGAGCTTTGTTCTTGATTGTGATCCCGGCATCGACGATGCCTTCGCGCTGATTTATATGCAGCGGACCGGGCAGCTAGACGCCGTCACCACCACGGGTGGGAACGTCGGCACGGCACAAACGGCCACGAACGCCCGCTGGCTTCTCGACGCCCTAGGTGGGCCCACGGTCCCCGTCGCGCCGGGGGAACCCGCCCCCATCGCACGGGAGCTCATCACCACTCCGGAAACCCACGGTGAGTACGGCCTCGGCTACGTTCACCCGACACCGGGCACGCTGCACCCAGGGCCGTGGGAGGACCTGTGGGGGTCGAAGCTTATCGTCACAGGTCCCCTGACTAACCTCGCCCGGTTCCGCGAGCGCTGCCCCGAACGGTACGCGGCCATTGAGGAGCTGACCATCATGGGCGGGGCCATCGATTACCCGGGAAATACAACCGATCACGCCGAGTGGAACATCTGGGTGGACCCCGAGGCCGCCGAGGACGTGTTTGGCCACCTCCCTCCCCACGCCCGGGTGACGCTGTGCCCGCTGAACGTGACCGAGGGGTTCCGCATCGACCCGGCGCGGCTCACGCCCATCGCGGAGGCACTGGGCGGGGAGGTCGGTGCCGCGCTCCCGGAGATCATGCGGTTCTACTGGGAGTTCCACGAGTCCCATGGCATCGGCTACACGGCGCAGATCCATGATCTGCTCACCTGCCTGATCGCGTGCGACGCCGTGGACTACGCGGTAGAGGAGGTGGCACTGACGGTGGACGCGGGCGCAGACCGTGGCGCGGTGACGCAGGTGGCACACCCGGAGGCGGGCCGCCTGCCCGTGCGGGTGCTGACCGGCGTGGACTACGAGGAAGCACATAGGGTATTCTTCGATTCGATTGCCCCGAGGTGACATAGGGGCCCCTTCGCATTACTCACGCGCATTGGAGGCCGTATGTCTACAACCAAAAACACCATCCTCATCTGGGCCGGGGCCCTCGTCATCGCGGCGACGTGGCTCTTCCTCGTCCTCACCCGCCCGACCGATTGGGAATCCATCGGCGGGTCGACGGAGGCGATCGTGACGCTCGTGGGCTACGTCGGCGGGGCCGTCCTCCTCATCGCCGGCATCCTTCCGCGGCTTACCGCCCGCGAACTCGGGCTCATTCCCGTGGCGCTGGTTATCAACATGATTGTCGGCCAGATCGTGGGGTCCACCGGCCTGCCGCTGTACCTGGATTCGGTGGGGACGATGCTTGTGGCGGCGCTGGCCGGTCCCGCCGCCGGCCTGGCCACGGGCGCGTTGACGAGCGTCGTGTGGGGTGTCTTTAACCCGATGGCGCTGCCCTTTGCCGCCGGGTCCGGGCTGACGGGCTTGCTTGCTGGCCTCGCCATCCACAAGTTCAAGAGCTTCGAGCACCCGTGGCGCATCATCCCGGCCGGTGCCGTCATGGGCATCATCGTGGGCATGCTGTCCGCGCCTGTGGCGGCCTTCGTCTACGGAGGTACCGCCGGTGTGGGCACGGGTGCGGTGGTGTCCGCTTTCCGGGCGATGGGAAATTCGCTGCTGGAGTCGGTGACGTTGCAGTCGATGATCAGTGACCCGCTGGATAAAATCGTCGTGTTGTTCGTCGTGTGGGGGATCGTGAAGGCGCTGCCAGCATCGATTGTGAAGCCCGCGCGGTGAATCCGCTCTCGGTAGCGTCGCTGGCCGCGACGGCGTGGATCGTCGTCCTCGGCACAAATCGGTGGTGGCTTTCCGTTCTTGTTGCCATCGTGGCGGCATCGGTGGGCCGTGCGTGGGGGAAGACGCTCCTGGTGACGCTCCCGATGGCCCTCTCCCTCCTCGTCATTCACGCCCCGCACGGTCAGACGCCGATCGCCCCGCTCATGACCGTCGAGGGCGTGGTGGCAACCGGAGCCCTGACCGCCCGCTTTGCCGCGTGCGTAGCCAGCGTGTTTGCGGTGGCCCGCTACGTGCGGGTGGAGGAGATGGTGAAGGCGATCCAGCAGGCGGGTTCGCCGCGGCTTGCCTACCTTGTCGGTTCCGCCTTCGCGGTGTTGCCGGAGGGGAAGCGCGCACTGGCGGAGGTCCGTGAAGCCGCCGAACTAAGCGGAATGAAAGCACCGAAACGGACGGTGGTGACGGCGGTTATCACGCTCCTCCTCGTGCGGGCGACGGAGCGCACGACGGCGCTCACCCACCTGGCGATAGACCGACCGGGGCCGCGCACCATGTACGCCCCGGTGCCGCCCCGTGCGTGGTGGACGCTTCCGCTGCCGGCGGTGGCGCTTATTGCCGTGGTGGTGAAGGGAGCAATCGGATGATCGATTATGTCTGGTACGACGGGGATATTCCGCGCCCGCCGTATCCCGCAGTTGGTGCCCGCCCGGTGCTCAGTGGCCTGCGCGCTACCGTGGCCGAGGAGATTGCCCTCCCGATGGAGCAGCGCGGTGAGACGCGAGCAGACATGCGGGAGCGCGTCGACACGCTGACACACGCGTTGGGAATCGAGCACCTGCAGGAAAGGGACCCACGGCACCTGTCGGGCGGTGAGACGCGCCTTGTCGCCGTCGCCAGCCTCCTCGCCTCCGGGGAAAAAGAAATCGGTTTGATCACACCGATGGCGGGGCTTGCGGAGCAGGCCGTGGAGCGGTTGCGGGCGGCGTGCGAAGCGACCCCACAGACCGTCCACTGGCTGGACTTCTCGGATCGCCTGCGGACGCTGCCGCAGCGAGTGGAACCATCCGGCGCGCGGATCGAGCGGGAAGGGATCCCGCTCACTGCCGGTGGCGTGACGCGCCTGGTCGGCCCCAACGGTGCCGGGAAATCCACCACGCTGCGCAGGCTTGCCCGCGCCCTTCGCGCCCCGCTGTCCATGCAGTTCCCGGAGGCGCAGCTCATCCTCGCGCGGAAGAGCGTTGAGGGGCCGCATCCCCTCGATTTGTCGCTGGGGGAGCAGCGCGTCGTGTCCGTAAAAGCGGTGACGGACGCGCCCTACATGCTCATCGACGAACCGGATGCGGGCATCGGCCCTGCCCATTGGGAAGAGATCCACGCGCTTCTCGCCGGTGCGCTCGCGCGTGGTATCGCGGTCGTTTTAGCCTGCCATGATGAACGTTTTGCCACAGATGTTGAGACGTACGCATGTGTCGAAACGATCACAATTTTGCGCTAGCCCTAGCGTGCGGGTAAGAGAAGCGCTAAGATGATGCCCGACCGGACAAAACCGGAAATAAGCAAAAACTTACCGCAAGGAGAGCTCGTGGGAAAGCAAGTTACGAACAAGGTAGTACTCGTTGGTGCAGGCGATGTGGGATTGGCCTACGCCTACGCACTGGTTAACCAGGGGACCGTCGATCACCTGGCGATGATCGATATCGACGAGAAGCGCCTCAAGGGCAACGTCATGGACTTGAACCACGGCGCCGTGTGGGCCGGTGGCTCCACGACGGTTACCGTCGGCTCCTACGAGGACTGCGCCGACGCTGACCTGCTCGTCATCTGTGCTGGTGCCGCCCAGAAGCCCGGCGAGACTCGCCTGCAGCTTGTGGATAAGAACCTCAAGATTTTGAAGTCCATCATCGAGCCCGCCATGGCCAACGACTTCGACGGCATTATCCTCGTTGCCTCCAACCCGGTGGACATTCTCTCCTACGGTGCATGGAAGTTCTCCGGCCTGCCGGCAAAGCGCGTCTTCGGCTCCGGCACGATCCTTGATACCGCCCGCTACCGCTGGATGCTGGGCGAGATGCACCACGTTTCCCCGTCCTCCATCCACGCTTACATCGCCGGTGAGCACGGCGATTCTGAACTTCCCGTGGTATCCACCGCCAACATCGCCGGTGTTCCACTTCGTGCCTATGCTGATCGCCAGGAAGGCTACGCCGAGAAGATTGAGAAGGTCTTCCACGAGACCCGCGACGCCGCCTACGACATCATCGACGCCAAGGGTTCTACCTCGTACGGCATTGGCATGGGCCTTGCCCGCCTGACCAAGGCCATTTTCAAGAACCAGTACGTCGCACTCCCGGTTTCTGCCCTGCTCAAGGGTGAGTACGGCCAGAGCGATATCTACCTCGGCACCCCGGCGATTATTAACCGCGGTGGCGTCAACCGTGTCATCGAGCTCGACCTCGACGAGCACGAGAAGGAGCTCTTTGACAAGTCCGCAACGCAGCTCCGCGAAATCATGGACGAAGAGTTTAAGTAGTTCGACTTCGTCAAGTTTGACTACGTCAAACTGTTAAATGGCCAGCGCCTTTTAGGCACTGGCCTTTTCGCGTTAACGTGGAAATATGCAGTTTGCTTCTCGACGTCCCTCCCCACTGTCTGGTGCCAAACCCACCCGAGTCGATCTTGCGGGCTTCCGAAGGAAACCCGTCGACGATCTCCTCCCCGTCGAGGGGGAAACGGAGCGGCTCGCACTCCTTATCGTCGGGGTGAACCCCAGCCCGTGGACTGCCGCCGTCAACGCGCCGTTTGCCCATCCAGGGAACCGATTCTGGCCGTCGCTTTACCGCGCGGGGCTCACTCCCTACGAGGTGGATGCCTCACGGGGCTTAAAAGACGATGACCTTCACATGCTGGAGGAGCGTCGCATCGGCATCACCAACTTCGTTTCTGGCTTGGCAACGTCGAAGGCCTCGGAGCTCACCGCCGAACAACTACGTGAGGGCGCGCAGGGGGTGCTCCGACTCGTCGAAAAGCTACAACCCGAAAAGGTGGCCATTGTCGGCATCACCGCCCACCGGCAGGCCTTCCGCAAGCCAAAGGCGAAGCTAGGAAGGCAGGAAGGGGAGTTTATCCCCGAGGGATGGCCCGCCACCGTGGAGTTGTGGGTGGTGCCGCAACCGAGTGGCCTCAACGCGCACGAGACGATCGATTCGTTGGCCGAGAAGTGGCAGGGTGTGATGGAATAAAATAAGGCTATGAGTGCGTCCCAAAAAACTAGCGCGAGCAATGCGTCCGCGCGTGTGGACACTGTGCCCGCGCGTGTGGCTAAGGTGCTGACGCGGTTTGCCTGGTTTCTCATGGCTATACCGCTGGTCATTGGGGTTTGCTATGGCTTTATCTGGGCGGGAATCCCATTCAACCACGGGTACAGTTTTCTCATCTATACCCCGGGAATGATTGAGGGCCGGGTGGGTGTCGCCCGCGCGGACGACGGCGCGACGGAACTGCTGTACCAGCCCTGCGGGACCGATGCGGACACATTGGTGGTGACGAACTTCGAGGGGCCAGCCACGGGAGTGGAAGCCAAGCAGCCACTCGGCTCAAACGCTCAGGTGTGGGTGCGAACAGGCGAAACAAACGAGCCCTTTACCGCGCGGCTATTTCCGCCCACTCTGCCACCGGGGTGGTCTCTCGAATCCAACACATACCCGCCAAGCGGCAGTAACGGACCATCGCAACCATTGGCCGCTTACACCTACACCGATGGTGAGGGCAGGAGTCTGACCGGCATGCCGGTACGGGTGACGGCACAATCGAAAATTGAGCACCTGGGGCCCGACAAGGTGCTCGTCAATGAGTACAAGCCCCTGGTCATGACACGGGAGGACTTCTTTAACTGCAAAGTCGCCACCCCAGAGCTTCCCGAGCCCCTTGTCTCCATCTACGGCGGGCTGTGGCTGCTTTCCGGCGTGTACCCGCACTAAAAGCCTGCATGAGCGTTAACGCTCACCGGGTGTGACATAACTGACTTTTCAAATCAGCTTGTGAGGTGTAGGGTCAATTTCTGAAACAAATAACAACACGTCAGGGTTGTTACTTAAACGGTAAAACGTATTGAGGCAAGACCTGAGGTTTAACAAAACGCACACCTTTTTCGTGTGCGCGGTTTGTTAAACCTCGGGTCTTTTTTCATGCGTCCACATTAATTAGTCACGATCGAAGGAGAATGTAAGTGGCTACGACAATGAAGAACGCGGCGGCGGATATCCTCGCTGGCGTGGGCGGTGCGGACAATATCCTCGCCGTCACGCACTGCGCGACGCGCCTGCGCTTCGAACTTAACGACGCCTCCATCGTCGATAAGGATCGTTTGGAAAAGAACGAAAAAGTCCTCGGTGCTGTCCCCCAAAGTGGTGACCGATACCAGGTCATCGTCGGTGGCGACGTTCCGAACGTGTACAACGCGCTCACCGCCCTACCGGAGATGCAGAACCGCTCCACCAGCGGGAACAGCGGAAAGAGTGGGGAGCGTTCCAACGACGACGTCAAGGCTGAGGCCCGCGCCAAGAGCAAGGGCCGCTTCCCCTGGTTGGATAACTTCTTCGAATTCCTCTCGGACTCGTTCCGCCCGATCATCGGCATTCTCCTCGGCGCGTCGCTCGTCATTGCGTTCACCGCCGTGATGGAGGCCTTCGGTGTGGTCGATACCCGCTCCGAGGACAAGGCCCCGGTGTGGTTCTTCCTTGATGCCATGTGGCGTTCCGTCTTCTACTTCCTGCCGGTCATGGTGGCTTACAACGCAGGTAAGCGTCTGAAGATCGACCCGTGGGTCTCTGCGGCGATCATGCTCGCACTCATGACACCTGAGTTCATGGGCCTGCAGGACAACCCCGCTGCCACATGCGTGACCAATGACGCCCTGGGTACGGAGACCTGCTCCATTCCGATCCTGGGGATGAAGCTGCTGCTTAATAACTACGGCGGCAACGTGTTCGTGCCGCTCATGATGGCTGCCGTCGCGGCACTTGTATACCGCTTCTTCCAGAAGGTCATTCCTTCCTCGGTACACATCGTGTTCCTGCCGTTCCTGACCCTCGTGATTGTCATGCCGATCACCGCATTCCTCATCGGTCCGTTTGGCATCTGGTTGGGCAACATCATCGGTACGGGCCTGGCGTGGCTGAATGGCAACGCCCCGTTCGTGTTCGCCATCCTCATCCCGATGCTGTACCCGTTCCTCGTTCCGCTGGGCCTGCACTGGCCACTCAACGCCCTCATGCTCATCAACATCGATACTCTGGGCTACGACTTCATTCAGGGCCCGATGGGTGCCTGGAACTTCGCCTGCTTCGGCGCCACTGCCGGTGTGCTCGCCCTGTCTATGCGTGACCACGACAAGGTCATGACGCAGACCGCAGGCTCCGCCCTTGCTGCCGGCCTCATGGGTGGTATTTCCGAGCCGTCCCTGTACGGCATCCACCTGCGTTTCAAGCGGATCTACCCGCGCATGCTCGTGGGCTGCTTCGCCGGTGGCCTCACCATCGCCATCCTGAGCCTTGCCACTAACGGCGTGACCACGAACGCGTTCGTGTTCACCTCGCTGCTCACCATCCCGGTGTTCAAGCCGATGGGTGTGTATGCCATCGCTGTCGCTGTCGCCTTCTTCACGGCTTTCGCCGCCATTTACTTCACCGACTACCTCAACAAAGAGGAGCGTGAGGAGCTCCGCAAGCGCCTCGAGGTCGATTACGAGGGTGGCGAGACGTACGCGGACACCGATACTGCCCCCGCCGCAGTTCCCGCAGCCGTCGGCGCGGGTGCTGGTGCAACCGCCGTTTCCTCTGCCGGTACGTCCGCTGAGGCGTCCGCTTCTGCATCTTCCGGAGCGCCCGCTTCTGCATCTTCCGGAGCGCCAGCGGAGGAAGATGTGACCGTCGTCGCTCCGGTTTCGGGCACTGTTATTTCGCAAAAGGATCTGAAGGATCCGGCGTTTGCGGCAGGCGCGCTGGGCACAGCGGTAGGGGTAGTCCCCACGGACGGAACCGTAGCTGCTCCGGTTTCGGGCAAGATCATCTCGGTGGCCAAGACCGGGCACGCCTACGGCATTAAAACAGACGATGGCGTGGAAATTCTCGTCCACATCGGCATCGATACGGTGAAGATGCAGGGTGAGGGATTTACCCCCCAAGTGGAAAAGAGGGATCGCGTCAATGTTGGCGACACTCTTGCCACCGTCGATTTCGATGCCGTCACCAAGGCTGGTTTCGACACCACTGTCATCGTTACGGTTGTAAACTCGAAGTCACTAGAAAGTGTGACGGAGACCTCATCCGACGCAGTTCAGGCCGGTGAACCTGTACTCTCAGTAAGGATGTAGGTACGACTCCATGTGGGAAGGTGTGAGCCAGTGAAAATACTGCGTGTGTTTAACAACAACGTCGTGCTGGCCAAGTCTTCCTCGGGAGAAGTGATCGCTACCGGTCGCGGGATTGGCTTCCAGGCGCATCGGGGCGACACCGTCCCACAGGAAAAAGTCCAACGAGTCTTTGTCCCCACGGACGGTCGCGACCCCGATCACCTCGCAGAGATGTTGGCCTTTATTCCGGCGCGGCACATCGCCGTCGTGTCGGAGGCCCTCGAGGAAGTCGATCCAGCCGGCCAGTTGAAAGACAAGATCACCCTGATCACGGCACTCGCCGACCACCTTGGATTTGCGATCCAGCGCGCGAAAGACCACGAGCCGATGGTCTACCCGCTCAAAAGCGAAGTGGAGAACCTGTACCCGGACGAGTACCGGCTCGCACAGGCCGTCATCGCGGCTGTGAATCGGAAGATCGAGGTGGAGCTGCCGGATTCAGAGTCTGTTGCAATTGCCCTTCACCTGGTCAACGCTGGTTTCGCTAGTGGTGACCTTTCCTACACGTACCAAATGACCGGTGTCATTCAGCAGATGCTGGAAGTCATCAGTTCGCACTACGGTGTCCCGCTGGATTCGTCTACGATGAGCGTTGCCCGGTTCATTACGCACCTGCGGTACCTGTTCGTGCGGTTGGCCCGTGGCGACCAGCTTGCCGACGAGAAATCGCAGCTAGCGGACCATATATTTACCCTCTACCCGGATGCTGCCGGATGCGTGGAGCAGATTGTTTCCATCATCGAGCTCCGGTTCGACACAGAACTGACAAAGGAAGAAATCGCGTACCTCACCCTGCACGTTGCGCGGCTGGGTACGACGGAAAGGATTCGACATGAATGATCGCGTAGTACTTCACGGTATCGGCGTTTCGTCCGGCACCGCCCATGGCCTTGCCGTGCGCATTACCCCTGCTGCAGGTGTGGATACCAACGAACCGGCGTGCACCGATGTAGAGGCTGACGGCCAGCGCGTCCGCGACGCTTTTAGCCAGGTATCCGAGGGCCTTGCTGCCCGCGCCGAGAAGGCGCCGGAGGCCTCCAAGGCGATTCTTACCGCCACCGCCGGGCTTGCGCGTGACAAGGCGCTCGTCAAGGGCGTCGATAAGCAGCTGAAGAAGGGCATGGGTGTGACCGCCGCAGTGCACGAGGCCGTCGAGGTCTACGCCGGCAAGCTCCGCAAGATCGGTGGCTACATGGCTGAGCGCGTCACCGACCTCTACGACATCCGCGACCGCACGATCGCTCGCCTGCGTGGCCTGCCGGAGCCGGGCGTTCCCGAGCTTTCCGAGCCCGCCGTCCTCGTCGCGCATGATCTCGCACCTGCTGAGACCGCGACGCTCAACCCCGAGACCGTCCTGGGTATTGTCACCGCCGCTGGTGGCCCCACCTCCCACACGGCGATCCTCGCGGCACAGCTGGGCATCCCGGCCGCCGTCCAGGTCGTTGGCGTGGAAGAGCACCTCGAGGAGGACACGCACATCGCGCTCGACGGTGGTGTCGGCGAGGTCATCGTCAACCCGACGGAGACGGACACCCAGGAGCTGGAGGAGCGCTCCCGTCGTCGCGCCCGCGCACTGGCCGGTTCCTCCGGCGAGGGCTCCACGCGAGACGGCCACAAGGTGAAGCTGCTGGCTAACATCGGCACCGCCGACGACGCCCGCAAGGCCGCCACCTTCGACCTCGAGGGTTCCGGACTGTTCCGCACCGAATTCCTCTTCCTCGACCGCGACTCCGCTCCGACAGTAGAGGAGCAGGTGGAGACCTACACGCAGGTCCTCGAGGCCTTCGGCGACCGCCGTGTCGTCGTCCGCACGATCGATGCCGGCGCCGATAAGCCGCTGAGCTTCGCCAACCTCGGCGAGGAGGGGAACCCCGCACTTGGTCGCCGTGGCATCCGGCTCACGCAGGCTAAGGAAGAGCTTCTCGACGACCAGTTGGAAGCACTTGCCCTCGCTCACCGCAAGACCAATGCTGAGCTGTGGGTGATGGCTCCGATGGTGGCCACCGTCGATGAGGCCAAGTGGTTCGCCTCCAAAGCGCGCGGCTACGGCCTGCCCAAGGTGGGCATCATGGTGGAAACCCCGGCTGCGGCTATCCGCTCCCGCCAGGTCCTGTCCATCGTGGACTTCGCCTCCATCGGCACCAATGACCTGTCGCAGTACACGATGGCCGCCGACCGCATGCAGGGCGAGCTCGCCCACCTGCTCACCCCGTGGCAGCCGGCAGTTCTTTCCATGATCAAGGAGACCTGCAACGGCGGTAGCAAGACGGGCAAGTACATCGGTGTCTGCGGTGAGGCCGCCGGCGACCCGCTGCTCGCCCTCGTGCTTGTGGGCCTCGGCGTGTCCAGCCTCTCCATGGCACCGAAGAAGGTCAACGCCGTGCGCGCCGCACTGCGCCTGCACGACATGTCCACCTGCCAGCAGATGGCCGCCTACGCTCTGGATTCCTGGACGGCAGAGGACGCCCGCGAGGCCGCCCTCAACGTTGCCGACCCGGTCATGAAGGACCTGCTCTAGGGCCTATAAGGCCTCTAAGACACTGTGGCCAGCAACGCCTGAGTGCTGAGTAAGCCCCTTTCGCCCAGCGGCGAAAGGGGCTTTATTATGCAAACTTTTCCGATTAGTGGGTTGATTGATACGGTTACGGATTAAACACTAAGGAAACGGTTGAGGTGTCAGACCCAATGACACTTGTTGGTTGCCAAAAATTAGGCGCGGAAGGAAAAACATGTCGTTTTCTACACGCGCATTCGCGTCTACAACCGCACTTTCTCTTGCTCTCGTCGGTGGCACCGCCGTCGCCACTGCAGCGGGTGCCACGGAATGGACGGACAGTTTTCAAAGCTGTATGAATGTTACTGATAATCTTGTGAAAGGTGGCGAGAAGGTTGACGGATTTCTTGACACGAAGCTCGCCGATAAGGGCTGGAAAGCGTACAAGCTGGCCACGGACAACAACGGCTCGTCAGCTACCGGTGATTCTTTCAGCCTGTGTATGGAACAAGCTTTAGCTTCAAAGGACCCGGAGAAGCAAGGCCCTGCTATCGGTATCCTCCTTGCCATCATTGCGGGCTCGCTTGGTCTCGCTGGTGTCCTTGCAAGCTTTCTTGATCAGCAGGGAATCATCAACCTTCCTCGATAATTAAATACCCTGCAAGAACCGGCAAATTGATGGCTTGGGAGAAAAGCTCCCAGGCCTGTTGTTGTTTATGCTGTAGAGATAATTGCATTTAGGTTGTAAACAAATCAAAGGGGCGTAAATGTAAACTGGTAAAGGCCTGCAAAGCAGCTGTTAGGTTTGGTAAAGTGAGAAAAACGGCGCGGAAAGGCCGCGCTATACCTCTACGTTTCTGTAAGGAGAAACCCATGAAGCTTCGTGCGATTGCTTCCGCAACTGTCCTCTCTGTAGCCCTTGCTGGTGGTTCTGTTGTTGCCCCGACGGCAGGAGCTGAAACTCCATCCTGGGGAGAGCAAGCCGGACAAACCTCTTCAGCGTTTCTGACGTGCGGATCAGTTTTGAAGGCAGTAGCTGAAAAAGGAGGTAGGAGCGACGAATGGATCGAGGCAAACTGGGATTCTATTAAGGAGGATATGGGATCTAAAGGTTCTTCCGCCCCCGGTGATTTCTCCACTTTGTGTTTCGAGTCGGGTCTGGCGAGTGACGATCCTGAGCTAGCAGCAGCATCCTGGTCTCTTCTGATTTTCCTCATTCTCTTGGGTGTCGGTGCTGTCTCCACGGTCGTAGCTCCGAGGTAAATGAAAGAGTAAAGGTTTCTTTTCCGCACACGATACGAGGGGAGAATTAAGTTCCGCCCGGTAGGTCTACCGGGCCGTTTTTCGTTCCTTGACTCCGAAGTCCGCAGATAGGGGCGATGGCTGCTACATTTTCAGGTATCGAAGCAAAAGCCTGCCGCGGTCCTGGTGGGTATTGCATGATGAAAGGCAAAGGAAAAATGAAAACTCGTGGAATCGCCGCAGCAGTGGCTACGAGCCTCGCACTAGCCGGTGGAGTTGTAGCAGCACCCGGTGCGGTGGCAGAGGAAAAAAGCTCGGAAAACGCAAAGGTCTTTGAGGCGTTCCAACAGTGCATGACGCAGGTGGACAGAGAAAAGGAAAAACTCGGCCACGACTTCACCGAAGAAGAGTGGGCTGCATTTAAGGGAGACACCAAGGGGTCCTCCGCGCCGGGTGATTCCTTCAGCTACTGTGTGGAAAGCGGGCTATCCTCTGACAACGTTGACCGGATCGCACAATCCTGGATCATTGTTGTGGGAATCAGCGTTGCCGTGGCTGCGGTGCTCGGCATGTTTGGCAGCTACCGTCTCGTCTCCTTCGAAAGCCCCTTCAGGTAATCGTAGAGGGGGCGAACTTTTTCTGAACACGCCGCGAGGGTCGCAATGTGGGGTAGAGTGGCGCGGAGCTCAGCCTGGAATGACGCGTTGCCGTGGGCGCCAGCGAGCTGCCGGAACCGGAGCAAAGATGCACGGGCCTCCTCTGCACTGGTGAACGTGCCAACGCGTTCCCCGTCGTGCCAAACGTGAAAGGTGTCGATGGCATCGTCGAGAGGGAGGATGGCATCGGGGACAGCATTGTAGCCGCGGTCGTGCCCGGCGATGCTTGTCCATCTAGGAAAGGGGAGTCCGAGCTGCTTTTGGGCAAAGTATCGCTGAGCGATGCCGAGGCGGCTGACCTCGGCGGCGGTGGAGACAAGCTCCACGACGATGGAGTAACCATCAGCGACGAAGTCGCACACCGTGCGCTTAACAGTCGCCGTGTTAGTAAGCGTGTTTTCCAGATAGACGTTAAACCGGTTTTCGCGGCATCTTTCGAGGATGCCAGCGAAGACGAAACCGACTGGTTCATTGGATAGCACATCCATCCGCATCTCATCGGCGTCCACAATCTCGTCGAGACGGGGGTGGAGCAGCCGGATCTCGTCGGAATCGACCACCACGCCCGGGCGGGTGCGCTGCAGCCTGCTTACCATGTGGCTCTTACCGGCAGCAGACTGGGCGGACACATACGTCAAAACGGGGTTATCCGCTGGTACTTGGTCAACGGAGACAAGGTCCCACGCGGTATCAAGCATCGTGCGCTTTTGCTCATCGGTAGTGGCAAAGTCCTGTGGAGAAAGTGCGGTCATTACTCGCTCATCTCCTTTTCCAGTTCGGCCGAAAGGATGTGGGCCGCAGACTGAATTTCTTTCGGATCGTCGCAGTTAAGGTCGAGGTAAAAGCGTCGAAAAGCAAGTGCCTTCTGACGTAGAAACAGCGCGGTGGCGTGGTTGGTCTCAACGGCGGCGCGGCGCAGAAGACGGGTGGAAAGTGTGGTCGCAGCATCGTGGACCGCGTCGAAAAGCATGATGTCGCTATGTGGAAGGGAACTCATGAAACCGAGACTAGACGAGGCAGCCACGCGGAACGGTCAGGAATCGAACAGAAGGGTGATGGAGAAACCATCTCTCATACGAAATATTGAGAAAAAATCCACAATTCCGGAAGTAGGAGCGCCACAAATCCGGAAGTAGGACCGCCACAAATCCGGAAGTAGAACCGCCACAAATCCGGAAGTAGGGTTTATTTCCGCTCGTAAACGCGCTATATTTGACCGCATGGATGTGAAGGAATTTACCGGTGTAGATTACAGCCGACGTGTGATTGATAGAGAGGTCGAAAACCTCATTAAGACGGTGCCTGCCATCGTCATTGAAGGGCCGAGGGGATGCGGAAAGACAATGACGGGCCTGAATTTCGCACGCTCCGCCGCTTTCTTGGACTCCCCCGAGACAGAACTGCTGGCAGCAACCGATCTGTCACTTCTGACCGAAGGGGAAAACCCGCGATTGCTGGACGAATGGCAGCTTTACCCGGCCCTGTGGAACGTAGTTAGGCGAAGAATAGACTTTGGTGGCAGCTACGGCTCTTTCATTCTCACGGGGTCTGCGGTCCCAAATGATAATGTGCGACGGCATTCGGGCGCAGGACGGTTCATCCATCTGAGGCAGCGCACGATGACCGGATTTGAAAAATCATTGTTGCGCGAAAATAGGGGTGAAAAATCGTCTGATGATGGTGGTGAGGTTTCCCTCTGCGGGTTGTTTGCAGGAAAGGGGGTTAAAGCTGACACCTCCAGCTCCGCGATTACAGATGTGATTAGCCAACTGTTAACGCCGGGGTTTCCGAACATGGTTCTGATGGAACCATCGGCGCGAAGAAGAATGCTGGAGGGGTACATTCAAGATATTTCAGAGGTCGATATCCAGAGGTTGGCGGATGTGCGTCACGATCCCCACTCAATCAGAGCACTTCTAGCTTCGCTGAGTAGGCATGTCTCCACCAGTGTTAGTTGGGAGACACTCCGAAAGGATCTCCGCAATGTTGATGTGGAAATTTCCGTGAAAGGAGTGCAACGTCTGGTTGAGTTACTCGAGCGGATGTACGTGGTGGAAAGCGTTCCTGCGATGCGTACACAGCTACGGTCACGGGCGGTACTGCGCAAATCATCTAAGTTTGTTTTAGCTGATCCGGCGCTTGCTGCAGCTGCACTTCATGCTGATGAAGAGGCATTATTGGCAGATATGGAGACGACGGGCTTCCTATTTGAGTCAGCGGTGATCCACGATCTTGCCGTGTTTGCGCAGGCGCTGGAAGGCAGTGTGGGGTACTACCGAGATTCCAATAATCATGAGATCGATTGTGTGATCGAATTAGAAAACGGGGCTTGGGCTGCCATAGAAGTGAAGCTTGGACTCAACCAAATCGAATACGGGGCAGAAAGACTTTCTTTGGCCGTTGATCAGATTGACAAGAATCCGCCTGCGTTTAAAGCTGTCGTGACCGGTAATGGACCAATATTGCAATTGAAAGACGGGACATTTACCTTTCCGCTTCATGCGCTGCGTCCATAGCTAGGTCGGGGTCAAGTGCCTCGTTCGCTACCGGCGTACACCCCACTGAACTGGGGGAATGGGAAATTTAGGGGAAAATGGAAAATAATCTGGGGCGGTGAACGGTTAAGGTGGGTAGCAGTTAGATAAAGGTAGTAGTACACGCGAAGGGGAAACATAAGTGTTCGAACGGTTTACGGACCGCGCCCGCCGAGTCATTGTGCTCGCGCAGGAAGAAGCGCGGATGCTCAACCACAATTACATCGGCACCGAGCACATCCTGCTCGGCCTCATCCACGAGGGCGAAGGCGTGGCCGCCAAGGCCCTCGAATCCATGGGTATTTCGCTTGAGGATGTGCGCAAGGAAGTAGAGGAGCTCATCGGCCCCGGCTCGCAGCCGCCGAGCGGGCATATTCCGTTTACGCCGCGCGCCAAGAAGGTGCTCGAGCTGTCCCTGCGCGAAGGCCTCCAGATGGGGCACAAGTACATCGGCACCGAGTTCCTGCTCCTCGGCCTCGTTCGCGAGGGTGAAGGCGTTGCTGCACGTGTGCTGGTGAAGCTCGGCGCGGATCTGCCGCGTGTGCGCCAGACGGTGATTCAGCTTCTGTCCGGCTACGAGGGCCAGCAGGGTGGCGAGGCACCAGAGGGTAATGGACTCGCGGGTGCGGGTGCTGCCCCTGGTGGTGGCGCGTTCGGTGGACGCCAGATGGGCGGCCCCGGTGAGCGCTCCAACTCGCTGACGCTGGATAAGTTCGGCCGAAACCTCACGCAGCTGGCCAAGGACGGCAAGCTGGATCCGGTTGTGGGGCGTGAGAAGGAAATCGAGCGCATCATGCAGGTGCTGTCTCGCCGCACGAAGAACAACCCGGTGCTCATCGGCGAACCCGGCGTGGGCAAGACCGCCGTCGTTGAGGGCCTGGCGCTCGACATCGTCAACGGCCGTGTTCCGGAAACGCTGCGTGATAAGCAGCTGTACTCGCTGGACCTCGGTTCCCTCGTTGCGGGTTCCCGTTACCGTGGTGACTTTGAGGAGCGCCTGAAGAAGGTGCTCAAGGAGATCAACCAGCGTGGTGACATCATCCTGTTCATCGACGAGATCCACACCATTGTTGGTGCGGGTGCCGCCGAGGGCGCGATCGACGCTGCTTCGCTGCTGAAGCCGAAGCTCGCCCGCGGTGAGCTGCAGACCATCGGCGCGACCACGCTGGACGAGTACCGCAAGCACATCGAGAAGGATGCAGCCCTGGAGCGTCGTTTCCAGCCAGTCAACGTGCCGGAGCCGTCCGTCGAGGACACCATCCAGATTTTGAAGGGCCTGCGCGACCGCTACGAGGCGCACCACCGCGTGTCCATCACCGACGGTGCACTCGCTGCCGCCGCCAGCCTGTCGGATCGCTACATCAACGACCGCTTCCTCCCGGATAAGGCCGTTGACCTCATCGATGAGGCTGGTGCCCGCATGCGCATCAAGCGGATGACGGCGCCGGAGGGTCTGCGCGAGATCGACGAGCGGATTGCCAAGGTGCGCGGCGAGAAGGAAGCCGCCATTGACGCTCAGGACTTTGAAAAGGCTGCGGGTCTTCGCGATAACGAGCGCAAGCTCACCGAGGAGCGCGCCGAGAAGGAAAAGCAGTGGCGCAACGGTGAGCTGCAGGAAATCGCCGAGGTGGGCGAGGAGCAGATCGCCGAGGTGCTGGCCAACTGGACCGGCATCCCTGTGTTCAAGCTCACCGAGGAGGAATCTTCCCGGCTCATCCACATGGAGGACGAGCTGCACAAGCGCATCATCGGCCAGGAGGACGCAGTCAAGGCAGTCTCTCGGGCTATTCGACGCACGCGTGCAGGCCTCAAGGATCCGAACCGTCCGTCTGGCTCCTTCATCTTCGCCGGCCCGTCCGGTGTGGGTAAGACGGAGCTGTCAAAGGCTCTCGCCGAGTTCCTGTTTGGTGATGATGACTCGCTCATTCAGATTGACATGGGTGAGTTCCACGATAAGTTCACGGCCTCCCGTCTGTTCGGTGCTCCCCCCGGATACGTCGGCTACGACGAGGGTGGTCAGCTCACCGAGAAGGTTCGTCGCAAGCCCTTCTCTGTGGTGCTTTTCGACGAAATTGAGAAGGCACACAAGGAGATCTACAACACCCTGTTGCAGGTCCTCGAAGAGGGCAGGCTTACCGACGGCCAGGGACGCGTGGTGGACTTCAAGAACACCGTCTTGATCTTCACCTCCAACCTCGGAACGCAGGATATCTCCAAGGCTGTGGGCATGGGCTTCACCGCCAACAACGAGACGGACGACGACGCCAAGTACGAGCGGATGAAGGACAAGGTCACCGACGAGCTGAAGAAGCACTTCCGCCCCGAGTTCCTCAACCGTATCGACGAGATCGTCGTGTTCAAGCAGCTCACCCGCGAGCAGATCGTGCAGATGGTGGACCTGCTCACGGCACGTGTGGCCAAGATGCTTCGCGAGAAGGACATGGGCTTGGAGATCACCGAGAAGGCCAAGAACCTTCTGGCAAAGCGCGGTTTCGATCCGGTGCTCGGTGCCCGCCCGCTGCGCCGCACCATTCAGCGTGAGATCGAGGATGCGCTCTCCGAGAAGATCCTCTTTGGCGAGGTCGGTGCCGGCGAGATCGTCACCGTCGACGTCGACGGCTGGGACGGTGAGTCTGAGGACACGGACAAGGCCACCTTCACCTTCACCCCGAAGCCAAAGCCGCTGCCGGGCGTTGAAGATGAGGCCCCCGCCGAGTCCGGCGACCACGCTCAGGCAAGCGAGGGCGACGAGTAGTTCGCCTCCACCTTTTACGTGCTCCCACCTAAGGTGGGAGCACCTTTCTATGCCTCAGCTACGATGATGAGTGTGACAAGGATTCCTCGACCCTTGCTCGCCTTCCTCGGCGGGCTCACACTGTTTGTTATCTTTTGCGTTGTTTGGCTGTGGAACGCGGATCCTCTGAAGCAAGCTCTGACTCGGGCGTCGGCCGAGAGTTTACCGGTGGCCGTGAACCTCGCGGAGATCTATCACGTTAATGCGACCGAGATCGCCGTGCAATGCGGCTACCAGAGCGACTCCGATGCTTCGCGGGCGCTCGGTATCTCCGCGCGACAGGCCCGCGACCTAAAAAATAACGATGCTGACAAGGTAGTCTATTTCCGAGACGCGCGTTCTTCACTGCTCAAGGTTGTCACCCTCCCCAGTAACGCCAAGATCTGTGATGACATCACAAGCCTCACATGGATTCCCAACACTCCAGTGTGTTTCACTCCGCACGAGCGCTGGCCCGGATTGTGGCGGGGGAGGCTGTGCGCAGTTTAGCCTGCGCCACCGACGGGCAGGTGATTCTCAGGCCTTTTTTAGTTTTGAAAAAGCTAAGAAAACTAGGTTGATTGCGGTGTGGTGATGTAGCTAAGCCTCGTCATCTACTTGTTTGGCTGCGGGATGCTCGAGGATCGCGCAGTAGATGAAGTCACCGCTGGTGATGGCGTATACGGTGGAAAGAATCGATAAATCAGCGGTGTTGCTGAAATGACTATCAACGTGAGTAGTAGAGCGACAACGATGTGCCGATACCCAACAACGTGCATGTTCAGTGGGGCTACTGTGTGTCCGGCATCCTACGCGGCATCATTTTTCTTTGTTGCGGTGGTGCGGACACCAAAAAAACCGTTGCTTGGGTTAGTTCCGTTGATCTTGGGCCCGCCAGAGTTTTAACAGAATAAACTCCAGGAGCGCTAAATGAACGGCTGAATCGATGAGGGAAATGTCCATGTTCTTCTTCTTTCGGTGTATCGGGTTGTGAGTGACACTCGAACTGGCAGTCTTGAAGAACTACTTGCTACCACCTATGGAGCTAGCGAAAGGGAACACGCAGCATGATGGGTGACAATGGAACGAAATGTGGAGTTGTAGTTGGGGAGTCGGTGGAAGAAAAGAGCTCTTTATGGTCTTCAGTAACGAGGACTAGGACGGGTATTTTAAAGTACTAGCTTGCGGTATTTACTGAATCTTCCGCTGCGCTGAGGTGGAGCCTCATCTATCACGAAATAAAGAAACGGAAGCTCCCGTTTAGTGCGGGGAGCTCGTAAATGAAATTCCGCGTTGCTCTGCAGGATTGAAACTTGCCTCTGTTAAATCGCAATCAATGAATGAAGCATCTCTGAGGTTTGCCCCCATCCAGTTTGAGTGGGTGAAATTTCCAGTGAAAAACGCCCCCGGTGCATCGGCACCCACAAAGCGACATTCGGAAAAATCACCGGAGAGGATTGCTCCAGCTAACTGAGCATTTTCAAAGTATGTTCGGTGAGCATCTACGTTTACCAACCGTGCCTTTTCGAGCCGAGCGAAGTAGAAAGACGTCTCCGAAATGCACGCGTCGTTCAAAATGGCGTGGTCCAACAAAGCAAATTCAAAGTCGATGTGTGCTGTGATGTGATCACGTATGAAATGAAAATTCAGTGCTGTATCTATCGCGATACTAAACCCATTGTCCCGCCACCCGTCATACGGGCCAAAGCCGGGAACTGATGTCAGAATGCGGGATCCGAGCTCCGCGAAAATGTAGTTTCTTACCGGGCTCGCAATCGATCTATCTTTCGTGATTTGCAATAGGAGGTGAGCATATGGGCTGATGAGTCGTGAGGCAGCGGGCGGGGTGAGATTACTTTGATTAGCGATTGTGTCCAGACGACAAAAAATGGTGTCAACGAATTGCTTGTCTATCTTATCTAGTGAAAATGTAAATCCATCGATTGGATTCAAAATACTGGGGGACATTGGTTACCTACACCTACGGAAGTAGATCTCCGAATCTTTTTGTTGTGTTGACATATTCCGGGCAGGGAGGAGACTTGTACTCTAGGCCCCGATTAAAAGGGTTGGCAGTGCACCAAGTAAATAAAACCATTTATGAATTCCGAGCGCTTCCCCGATTTGTCAGGGTTGGTAAGCTCGTCGGAAATTGGAGGTCCGAGCCAGGAGCGCTCCGCGCCGATAGCTTGGTAATGGTTGAGGATCTCCCCGCAAACTGATTTATGAGCAGGTGCAAATGATTTACACCCTGGGCTGCGGTTTGCCAAACGTATGGTGGGATTTGTTGGGATTTCTGGGATAATTTGTTCCACTTGTCTTTTGTGTTTTATCAAGAGGTCCGGACGATTGTGCTGTAGCTCTTCCAGTTGCTCGCTTGGGGTTGGGGAGAAACGGTCGCTGACATAGTCATCCGGTGTGGTCGTTGATGATGGGATGCGGGCTTGTGCGGTGCATGTTGGAATGGTGAACATCAGGAAAGGCTCAAAGTACAAACCAACGTGGCTAGAAATATTAGGTTGGTACTCAAGGACTGTTCCGTTGTTTGGCCGAGCCGCATTTGTGTCTCCGTTTCAAGTGACTTCACCACTTATTATAGTGTTCTGTGGTGTTTTTCTGGGCGGATGTAGTCTCAACCTTAGGCTTGGGAGCAGTGTCAAAAGCACAGTTGCGCACCGTAGCTGGTCCGAAGCTAGTCATATCGAACGTCGAACCTAAAAATGAGCAATTGAAAAAGGTAGAACGTTTGGTAATACCTAAGGCGAGAAAATCTGTTTTAGTGAAATCGCAGTCTATGTAGGTGCCGGTTAGTACCCCGTTGTAAAATTTGGTGCCCGAGAAGTTGCAACGAGTGACGGTGGCGTGCGACAAGATGAGGTAGTCAGCCCACATATTTCGGCAATCAATCCCATCCATGACGGGAGCCTCTATAGCAATTTGGCGCAGATCGGCTCCGCAGAGGTTGAGGGGGAGAATATCGTTGCGCTTGAGGAGTTCTGACAAGGCGACGCTGCGAACTTGATTGTTAGTGAGGCGAAGGCCTGATATAGCGCGTAGAAGTGAGTTGGCGATCTCGGTGCGGTCAGTCGGGGAGCATGTCGGATCGTCGGCAAGCACAAGGAGTGAGGAGACGAAGAACTGCTGAGTTAGCGGTGAATCCGATGAGCGGGGGAGGGGTGGCAGCTTCATGACTTAAGGGTACCGCCTTACACATAGCTAAAAACGATGAAAAGGAAATTAGTAATACCGGCTACCTCTTGACGGTGGTCAAATTTGTGTGTATAAAGGGTTGTGACGGAGAAAACACTCTCCGCAGGTCTAGTTTCTAACAGAGGAGACAAATCATGGCACTTCTGACCATCGGCGATAAGTTCCCAGAGTTCAAGCTCACTGCGCTTAAGGGTGGCGATCTGCACGACGTTAACGCCCAGAAGCCGGAGGATTACTTTGAGGAGATTTCCAACGACTCCTTCCGTGGGAAGTGGCTTGTATTCTTCTTCTACCCCAAGGACTTCACTTTCGTCTGCCCCACCGAGATCGCAGCCTTCGGCGAGTTGGATGAGGAGTTCCAGGACCGCGATGCGCAGATCATCGGTGGCTCCATCGATAACGAGTTCGCACACTTCCAGTGGCGCGCCACCCACAAGGATCTGAAGTCCATCCCGTTCCCCATGGTCTCCGATATCAAGCACGAGCTCATCAGGGCCCTCGGTGTGGAGAACGCTGATGGTGTTGCTGATCGAGCAACCTTCATCGTTGATCCGGACGGAATCATCCAGTTCGTTTCCGCTACCCCGGACGCTGTTGGCCGCAACGTTGACGAGGTCCTCCGTGTCCTCGACGCCCTCCAGTCTGAGGAAGTTTGTGCCTGCAACTGGGAGGCCAACGACCCGACCAAGAACATTGACAAGATGGACGTCCTGAAGGAAGAGCTGAAGTAAAAATATGGCAATCGAAAACCTCAAGAACGCGCTGCCCGAGTACGCGAAGGATCTCAAGCTGAACCTCAGCTCGCTGACCCGTTCCAAGGAGCTTTCCGAGCAGCAGCTATGGGGTTCCATGCTGGCAGCGGCAGCCGCTACCCGCAACGCTCAGGTTCTCAAGGAGATCCGCGAGGAGGCTTCTGAGCACCTGTCTGAGGAGGCCGTTAACGCCGCCCTCATGTCCGCATCCATTATGGGCATGAACAACGTGGCATACCGCTCCAAGGAATTCCTCCCCGAGGAGTACGAGACCATCCGCGTCGGTCTTCGCCAGAATGGAATGGCCAAGCCCGGTGTGGAGAAGGTTGACTTCGAGCTGTGGAACATCGCGGTTTCCGTGATCAACGGCTGCGGTAAGTGCACCGCTGCCCACGAGCACACCGTGCGTGAGGAGGGCCTCAAGGAGTCCCAGGTATGGGAGGCTGTCAAGGTGGCAGCGACCCTCCAGGGCATAGCCCAGGCTCTGTTCATTGAGTCCGCGAAGTAACCCTTAGGGCGTATAACAACATACACATTCCGGATCCCATTGAGGGTCCGGAATTTTTATTCGGCTTTTACTCGGGTCTGGCGATGGGGTAGCTTGTTACGGTGTATTTCGGGAGCGGGGCCAATTGGAAGTACACAGTCGGGTTGCTGCTTTAAGAAACTGATGTCCGTGACTCGGGCAGCTTTTGAGGCTTGTCGACGCTTTGTGGTTGCCGGGATCTTTCAATTCCGCTGTAGTTCGGTGGGTACGGTCGGTACCATAAGCTCTATGGCAGCAGCCACCAGAAATAGCAAAGTTAAGAGCGCGGTTGAACAAAGACTGGAGCGTGCGGATGCCGCGCGGTCATTTGTAGCAACGTGGTCAGGGCGTGGCTATGAAAAAGGAGATACAGCTTCTTTCTGGATTCAGCTCCTATCGCAGGTAGTAGGCCTAGAAGATGTCGTCACGGCGGTGCATTTCGAAGAGCGGGTGAGCAATGGAGGCTTTATCGATGCCCATATCCCTTCAGCGAAAACACTGATTGAGCAGAAAGCTCTGGTGGTTAATCTGGGTAAGCCAGAAATGCGCCAGGGGCGCTTGGTAACCCCGTTCGAACAGGCTAAGGCATACGCCGACGAGATGAAGAACTCGAACCGGCCTGACTACATCAGTGTTTCGAACTTCTCCCATTTCCGCATCCATGATCTAGACCAAGAGCGTCCGGCAGAGAACTACGTTGAGTTCTCGCTGGAGGAGCTGCCAGAGCAGTTTCATCTCCTAGATTTCATTGTCACAGGACAAAAAGCCCGCAGGGTAAAAGAGCAGCAAGCTTTCTATGCATGCGGGCGAACTCGTTGGCATGCTGTACAAGAGTTTGGCTGCTCAATACATAGATCCGGAGAGCGAACGTAGTCGGCATTCTCTCAACGTGTTATGTGTTCGGCTCGTATTTTGCTTATTCGCGGAGGATGCGGGACTCTTCGGTAAGGATTCGTTGTACCGCTATCTCTCTGGGGTACCTACTGAATACGTGCGGGCAAAGATGATCGAGCTCTTTCGTGTGCTGGATACTCCCTATGATGATCGTGATGCGTATATTTCGGACGAGCTATCGCAGTTCCCCTATGTGAACGGCGGATTATTCCGCGAGGAAGACATTGAGATTCCGCAATTCACTGAGGACATTGTCTCTTTACTGGCAAACGAGATCTCACGTGACACCGACTGGTCAAAAATCTCTCCAACCATCTTTGGTGGGGTATTTGAGTCCACACTAAACCCGGAGACCCGTGCCAAGGGCGGGATGCACTATACGAGCCCGGAAAACATCCACAAGGTCATCGACCCCCCTTTCATTGACGGTTTGAAGCAGGAGCTGGAATCGATCCTGACGGATCCAGAGATGACTCCGCTTAAGAAAACAAGGCGGCTGAAAAAATACCACGATAAGTTTTCCGAGGAGATGAAGCTCGCAGACGAGCGCCGGTCGTTGGTGTAGGTGGTGGCGACGTGATCCAACCTGGCCACCTGCTCCAGCCCGGCTTGGTCGGTGATCTGGTGATGGTTCGGGTAGTGGTTGTTGTGCGCATTGCCGCTACTGGTGGCGGCGCATAGGGTGAACGGGGTCATGCGGGGTGCACCTCCTGGAAGTCGGCATCGAAGAAGCGGATCGGGGATGTCCATCTGGTGTGCCCAGCCGATCTCGGCGCGCATCCCAGCGCTGACCCGACCGATGTATGCCCATAGTTGTTCGCATTTCGACAGCAGGATGCGGTTGAAGAACATGGCCAGCTCGCAGGCGTCCGGGGCGGTCTTTTCCATGAACTGCGGGTAGTGCAGATGTGGGGCGAGCGGGATCTGGCGTGCTGACACCGCGAACGCGCTGACCCGGCGGGCAAGCACGATGTTCGCCTCCACATCGCCGGAATACGGGGAGCAGATGTAAACCAACGGTCGGCACCCGTACTCGGCGCGCTGAATCGCTTTCAGCGCGCGGTAGCAGGTCGGGTCGGGGTATCCTTCGACGTTCTTCTTCGGTATTCCGGTATCAAGAAGCGCAGTGGTGGGTATTTGGTGTCCTCGCTTTCACGCTCGATCACCGGTGGCAGGCCACGGGTGTTCTTCAACAGGTCATAGATGAACAGGCGGCCTTTCTGCGCCCAGTACATGTGGGTGCGGGTCTTGCCCTCGTCGTACTCGTGCGTCTTGGACTGGGTGTAACCCTGCTCAGCAAACTTGGCGTAGAGGAACCAGCGCCCGGACTGGTGAAACTGCACCTGCTCCTCGCGCAGAATCTGGTTGAGCTTCTTCGCCGACAAGCCGTAGTCCTTGGCGATCTCGGTGGTGGTGATCAGCGACGGCGACACCAGCATCACGTCGTAATACGACACCTTCGGTGCCGCCTCCAGCAGTGCTTGCTCGGCGGCGAGCCGCTTGGCCCGCTCGGCGCGCAGGGCGGCGATTGCTCGCTCCAGGAACAAATCATCATTGAGCAGCTCGTCGATGGCGTACATGCCGTGAAGGCGGATGGACGGGAGGACGTCGTCGAACACCCACGCCTCGAACTGCCGGGCGACGGGCAGCTTGGAGGAGACGATCAGCCGGTACAGGTCGCCTTCGCTGATGAACCTGACCTGCTGGATGCCGCCAGCCGTTTCTAGGGGGTAGTGATTCACGACCACCCCCTTGCAGTGACGCGCCAGGGCATCTTTCGTGTTGGCGTAGCCGAGGGCGGTCGCCACGTCCTTGCCGCAGAACAGGACCTGCCCGCCCGCAGTGATGGTTCGGATCGTACCGAACTCGTGGTTGGTGAACGCATGTAGCGCGGTAGCCATGACCGGTTCCTTTTCTGAGAGCCGGGTAGACAATCGTGGGCGCGGGATGCGCCAGGCTCTCACCTGTCAGGCACGGAAGGCACCGAAACCGGACACGGTGTGAGGAAGGCTCTCGCCCATACGGCCCCCGAGCACCGACAAATCCGGACGGGTCAGAGGACACACTGGTGTGTGAACGTACCGATCTCCGTGCCCCGTGCTCTTGCTTCCGCGTCATCAACCAGGTAACCTTGTAGTCAACATGACCGGTTCCGCTGCCCGCCTCGGTGGGAGTCCAGGGCCGGTCTTCGTTATTCGTATTAAACAGGGTTGCGCGTGGAGCAGGTGAAGCAGTTCAAGACCTACGGTGAACAGGTCGAATTGCTTCGTCAGCGTGGGATGCGAGTGAATGATCCTCAGCATGCTGAGACGCTGCTGGCGCGATTGAACTACTACCGCTTGTCCGGATACTGGTACCCGATGCGCCGTTTCTCCCAAGGCGACGGCACTGCCCAAAATGAATTCGTTGACGGAGCATCGTTTGACCTGGTGGTGGCCCTCTACGGGTTTGACGAGCAATTGCGCCACAGCGTGTTCATCGAGCTTGATCGCGTGGAGTTGGCTATTCGGACCAAGCTCGGTCACGAACTGGGTCGCCTCGACCCGCTGATCTATTTGGATCCCCAGCGTTTGAGCGCCCGGGCACGGCAGCGAAACAAAGACGGGCGTAGCGTGCACGAGGTGTGGCTGAGAAAGTACCAGTCGGCATTGAAAGCGTCGAAGGAGGACTTCGTCGCCCACCACAAATCCAAATATGGCGGGACTCTACCCATCTGGGCGGCCGTCGAAATCATGGATTGGGGAATGCTGTCATACCTGTACGGTATGTCGCCCAATATCGTGCGCAAACGGATTGCCGAGCCCTGCGACCTAACTGGTCCTCAGCTTGAATCGTGGCTGAAATCCTTGAATATTCTGCGCAACTACGCAGCTCATCATGCAAGGATGTTCAACCGTGTTTACGGCATCAAACCGAAACTGAACAATGACGTCAGGCTGGCTCCGGTAGCTGAAGGAATGAATCGCGTGTTCGGGCAGCTCTCCCTTATCCAATACTTGCACCGCCAACTGGACTTGTCTCCAGCCGACCGGCTACCGAAGCTGTTCCACACCTACCCGCACAATCCCATCGTGCCGTTTTCTCGCACAGGAGCACCTGACAACTGGCGCGAGTTGCCTCTCTGGCGCGTCTAATCCTTGCGGTAGTAGTCGCATTCGTACCCGTCGGCGTCGAGTGGGAGCCCTGCTGCCCAGTCGGGTAGGGTGGCCATGAGGACGCAAGCATCAGCGACCGTAAACCCAGAACCAACAGGTTCGTCGATGACGATTTCGTCGTGGACGTGCATGACAATCTTGTGCCCAGTCTGAGCGACGAGTGTCATGGCGTGGACGAAAAGGTCACGAGCAACTGCTTGGACGATGTTCTCGACGAGCTTGCCGCCGTAAGATTCCAGCCGCACCACCAGGCGATCGATGCCGGCCCGCAGTATCACTGGCAGAAAGGCCCGTCCAACCCTGCGTCAGCTGCACGATCGCAATCTGCCCCGCAGTCATGCTCACGGAGGGTAGAAATCCCTGAAAAGCTGTAAGCCCTCCCCTTTCCGCTTCCCGACGCCCCTCCACGTCCATCCTCCCTCCCCGCAGGCCCCCCGATCCCCCGATCGGAGAAAAGCAGCCTACGCAGCGGGCAGCAGTGCGAGGATCTGCGGCGGCATGAGTGCGCGCACGGCCGGCACGTAGGTGATGAGCACGGCGATGATCCCCACAAGCGCGAGCACGCCGGCGGTGACGCTCAGCCCGATGGTGGCCTCCTCGGAGAGCCCTGCGGCTTCGGCACCCGCGGCGAAGCTGGTATCGCCCGATCTGCCTTTGACGCACCACCGCGCGTTGATTAGTGCCAGCTTTTCAAGCTTGTTCATGTAAGCGTACTGAGCGTCGATCATCTTGCTCAGCATGTTGTCCACCTCGGGGATGCCAAACTTTGCTTCCGGTGGCAAAACGGGCTTCGGGCTCACTCCGCGGTCAATGAGTTCCTGGGCTTTTGCTTTGGTGAACGTGGTGGACTGTCCGATTGGAGTGTTGTTCATTTGGATTGCGGCGTCGGCGATTTTGCCGTACGCGTCCATGATTATTTGGGCCAGTTCGGTCCCGCCTGATTTGTCGCGTGTCTTGTTGTACAGCGACATAGTGACGTTGTAGATCTTCGTTTCGTTGGTGGTGGGCAATTTCCCTTTCCACAGGCTTTCAAGGTCTTGATAGGTGCCGGGAGTGTAAGAGTCGTAGGCGCGTGCGATCTCAAGCCAAAAATCTTTGGTGGCTTGGATCCCATAGTCCGTGTCGGCTTGGGTACCAGTGAACGTGCACGTGTTGTTGGGGTTGACGGTGACTATCGTCGCCCCAGCCTGCGGAACTGCAACGCCCGCGAGGCTGACGGCGACTGCCGTGGTGACGGCTGCGATCTTCTTCATGGTGGGAACCTTTCGGTTTTGGGGGTGCTACTTTTAGCGTACGCGCTACACATGAATTTGGCAGCCGATTGCCAGATATGTCTACCCCGTTTGTAGGTTTTTCACTGCCCAGCCCTGTCAGGCACCTCTACCGAGTTCCCGTCCGAGCACGCTTTTTCCGCTTCTCGACGCCCCGTCGCACCGCCCCTCCCCAACCTCCCGCGTGCGTCAATCCGGGCCACCGCGCACTAGTTTTCACCCCAAACCGAAAAAACCGGCACACAGATTTTGCAGCAAACTTGCCCACCAGGGCAAACGCAAAACCGACCCAAACTTGGTGCCGAAATTTTCGGCACCAACTTCGCCGCACCCGAGAGAACCGCATAGTTTCCTTCAGCAAACTAGCACGCCAAAGCTAATGACCAGACCCGCGTCCACCGAGTCGGAACAGTAATATGCCCCCTCTCGCGTGGCGCTGATCCGACGAGAAGCTTGGAGGGGGGTCTGTCCCTATTCCAGTTACTCGCATTGTACTGCACAGAAGGTAAAGGTCACGACCCGAAACCTAGGCGGAGCTCAAAACTAGAAATTGTAACGAAGCACGTCGGCTTAGCGAGCAGAACCCACGCCACCTGCGGATGCCCCCTTTAACGTATGAACACCCTGTTCAACGACCGAGGCCACGCCTCCCTCCCCTTTTCGCTTCTCGATACCCGTGCGTCCTCCCCTTTTCCGGGCCTCTCCCACGGTTCAGCCCGTGGGCGGCTGGTTCCAGTGTCACGCGGGGCGCGGTGGAAGGCCTCCCGATCCCCGACCAGAGAAAAAGCCTCAATGAAAGGCTGCTCCCGAAAGAGCAGC
>NZ_KV821082.1:84570-84880 GCF_001815555.1 Corynebacterium sp. HMSC073D01
TGAAAGGCTGCTCCCGAAAGAGCAGCGACCCGTTTTCTGTGTATTCTCCTGCGATTCCTGCATCCCTCAATGAGAGGCTGCTCCCGAAAGAGCAGCGACCTCGGAAACCAGCAGGCGGGAACGGCACGCATCCACCTCCCCTCAATGAAAGGCTGCTCCCGAAAGAGCAGCGACAGCTGTGACGCGACATGTAAAGCAGAAGCAGTGGAGGCCCTCAATGAAAGGCTGCTCCCGAAAGAGCAGCGACACGGTTGATGACACCGGACGCACCCTCACCGGCAACCCCTCAATGAAAGGCTGCTCCCGAAAG
>NZ_KV821082.1:84980-85222 GCF_001815555.1 Corynebacterium sp. HMSC073D01
TGAAAGGCTGCTCCCGAAAGAGCAGCGACGTCTCCAGCACAATGGTGCGGAAATCCTCGTCCGCGTACCCTCAATGAAAGGCTGCTCCCGAAAGAGCAGCGACCGGGGGATCGTGAGGGGGATTGCGCCGATGACGTACTGCCCTCAATGAAAGGCTGCTTCCGAAAGAGCAGCGACTTTACGAATACTTGATACATAGCCGATTGTCTCCGTCCCTCAATGAAAGGCTGCTCCCGAAAGAG
>NZ_KV821082.1:85322-85637 GCF_001815555.1 Corynebacterium sp. HMSC073D01
ATGAAAGGCTGCTCCCGAAAGAGCAGCGACCAGAGAAATACAAGCAACTCACATGTGACTTCAGTGCCCCTCAATGAAAGGCTGCTCCCGAAAGAGCAGCGACCGTGCCCTGGGGCGCGCTGTGGTTTCTGGCTTCTACCCCCTCAATGAAAGGCTGCTCCCGAAAGAGCAGCGACCGGGGGATCGTGAGGGGGATTGCGCCGATGACGTACTGCCCTCAATGAAAGGCTGCTCCCGAAAGAGCAGCGACGTCGATGAATGTCTCCATGTCGGCTGCGAGGCCCGCCCCTCAATGAAAGGCTGCTCCCGAAAGAG
>NZ_KV821082.1:85737-85982 GCF_001815555.1 Corynebacterium sp. HMSC073D01
AATGAAAGGCTGCTCCCGAAAGAGCAGCGACATCTCCACGCCGAAGATGGTGACGAAATGGAGCGCGTCCCTCAATGAAAGGCTGCTCCCGAAAGAGCAGCGACAATAGCGCGGCGTGCTTCTGTGAGGAATGGCTGGTTGCCCTCAATGAAAGGCTGCTCCCGAAAGAGCAGCGACGTCGAGGCCGTCGCCTATCTCAGCCTCCACGTCCTGTGCCCTCAATGAAAGGCTGCTCCCGAAAGAGC